>JAICTU010000020.1 GCA_025936205.1 Polyangiaceae bacterium
ACTTTTTGATCCAGCGTCATCGCCGAGCGACCTGCGAAAACGTCTGCGACCGTTAGTGGACTCCGTCGCCAGTGCCGCATGGCGCCCACTCCCCCCTGAGCCCGCGCAGCGGGCGATTTGGGGGGAGCCACCGCCCGCAGCGCGTAGCGCGAGGACGGATGGCGAGGGGGGCATCTATCCCAGAATCAGGCTCAAAAAATCGCGCAAGTCGAGACTAGTGGAGCTGCTTGATGGTGGTCCCCTTCGCCATCTCGGTGCCGGCTGCGGACCAATCGACCGCCGCATGCCACGCCGGAGGACTCGCCGGGGCCTCCGCGGCGCCGGCGTCCACCGCAGGCTCACTACCGAACTTGCGCACCGTCTGGCGAGAGACGCCCAGCGCCAGCGCCACCTTTCGGATCGACAGCCCTTGGCTCAAAAGTACTTTGATCTGCTCCTGCATTTGCGCGCTCTTTCTGTCTCTGGCCATGGCTGGCACCAGTGCCATGGCCGGTCTGGAGGCGCGTCGCGAAGGTGGCCGGAAGGACGAACTTGACCACCTGCAAACGGGTGGTCAGCTTCGTTGCAAACCCCTGGTCAACCTCCCGTGCAAATGGGTGGTCAACTTCCCCGGAAGGGGGTGGTCAACTTCCTTGCAAACGGGTGGTCAACTCGGAGTGCAATCGAGCAAGGGGTACTCCGATCATGGCAAGGCAATCTCGAGCGATGGCTCGATTCACGACCGCGGACGATTTCTTTTGGTACTAGGGTTGTTTGCCTGTGAGGGAGAGGAACGCCCCTACCAGTATGTTGCACCGCTAACCGAGCGAGACGCAGGTCTTCAACGCGCTGGCGACTTGTCTGCCCGCTCGGCAGCAGGTGAGAACGCGGACGCCGTTGGCGCAACCGATACTGGGAGCGCAGAGCGCTCTGCCGATCCAACAATTCAACTTGCCGGGCAAGAGAGCTCCGCCTGTGAGGCGGGTAGCACACAGCCCTGCGGTGCGCTGACAGACCAGGGCATTTGTAAGTTCGGCGTTCGCTCGTGCAGCAACTCGAGTTGGGGGCGCCGTATTTCCCGTTGAGCGTCAGTGCACATCAAGCGATGATAATGACTGCGACGGACAGCCCGACAATGTCGTCGACGACGTTTGTCGGTGTGTTCCTGGAACCAAGGAGCCTTGCGGTGCTCATCCCGGTTTCGACGGGCGAGGTCCTTGTCGCGCCGGCGAGCACACGTGCGTCGCGGGCGACGGGAATGGCACCAGTGATTGGGGCCCTTGCATGGCGGCCGTCGGCCCTGCTGCGACCGACTCTTGCTCGGTAGCTGGTGATGACGGAACCTGTGATGGTACTCCCAATGGAGGATGCGGATGTGTAGAGGGGGCAACCGTCCCATGCGGACCGCAGACAGGTCTCGGGATCTGCGAAGCCGGCGTAAGCACGTGTGTTAACGGCAGCTACTCACAATGCGAGGGAGCCAAGTTTCCTCAGCCAAGAAATTGTGCGTCGCCCGAAGACAACGACTGTGATGGACGTCCAGACAATAGTGTCGACAGCACTTGCACCTGCCTCATAGGCAGCGTCCAGCCGTGCGGCGCACATCCCGGCCGGGACGGCAATGGCCAGTGCCGTGCTGGTCAGCAACAATGCGAAGCGGGGGCAAACGGAGCAACGAGTCGATGGGGCGCATGCAATGGCGCTATTGGCCCCGCCTTCACCGATTCGTGTGCCGTGCGTGGGGATGACGCCAACTGCGACGGCGTCGCCAACGGCAGCTGCCAATGTATTGCAGGCCAAGGGAATGCTTCCTGCAGCCAGAACCCGAACGCCTCAGTATGCAGCTCGCAAGGTCAGTGCGTGCCCTGTCAACAGCCCGGCGATTGCTCGCTCGTGAGCGGCGGTCGCTCGTTCTGCCAACCAGGGAAGATGCGTAGCCCAGCTCGCCAACGGTGAGGCATGTTCGGCGAGCCAGGAATGTGCCAGTGGCCAGTGCATTCTGCATTATCGCGATGATGACGACGACGACTTTGCTGCACCGTCCGCCGCCACCGCACCCTTCTGCATTGGTGGGGGGTTTAACAAAGTCGGCTTTACGACGAGACAGCCTGGGCCTTTGAATCAAACCGATTGCCTTGAAGGCAACGCCAACGTTTCTCCGGGACAGGCGAATGTCTTCACGGTCCGGCGGAACCCTAGCAATCCGAGCGATCCGCTCCCGTTTGTCTATAACTGTGACGGATTAGAGGCGGAGAAGCGGGAACGATCCTGACATGCATGGCCCTTTCTACCTTCTGCGATAACTATGACTTCACGGTGAACGTGGTGCGGGCTTGTAGGTAGTTACGAGCAACTGGTTTCCCATCAAGCCTGTGCACCAGGATCCGGAGACTGCCTCATGTCAGGCGGTGAGTTCCCGCCCTTGGATCGTGACCTCGCCCAGGGGGGGGCTGATTTGTGTACTTTTGTTCGCGCCCTGAGACCTGCCAGATCGCAGCTTCGAACCCGGCACAGCCTTGCACACAGCACCGAACTTTTCGAGCACACTGATGCCGCCGCTGAATCATTCGGACACAAACCAGGCCCTGCCCGCCAAGGCCCGCGGAAAACGTCTGAATCCACAACCAGCGGGTCAAAAGGCAGCGGCTATTAGCCAAGCACGCGAGTTTCCAGCGTGGTATCGGACTGGCGTCGCATCGCTGCGTCGACTACCTGTCGCGGCAATCTTCAGGAGCTAATTGCCATGCGTTCTGTGTCTGCGTTTTTGCTGAGCGGCGGTGCTGCCGCGGCCCTATTTCTGACGGCTTCGTCCGTGTTCGCTCACATCGATCTGCTGAACCCTCCCGCTCGGTACGTCGTGAATCGTGCGAACGGTGGAGGTGGCAGCAAGGAGTGCCCCTGTGGTGGCCCCGTCGATCAGATCGACTCGAACCGAATCTGCGACGTGCCCGCAGCCCAGAGCCACGATCCGAACCGCTCGACCAAGGTCAGCACCTACGAGGCTGGATCGACGATCACCGTCCGCATGGAGGAATACGTGAACCACAGTGGTCGCTTCCGCGTGGCATTCGACCCCGACGGTGCGGACCTGACCGATTTCAACTCGAACATCCTGATGGATGTGGCGGATGACAAGGGCACGCAGGTGTACGAGTTCCAAGTCACGCTGCCCAACATGACCTGCGAGAACTGCACGCTGCAGGTCATCCAGGACATGAACGGCAATACGACCACGCCCGTCAAAGATCCTGCGCCCGATTCGACGTACTACACCTGTGCCGACATCCGCCTGGTCCCCCCCGGCACCATGGGCACCAACACCGATCCCGATCCCGGCAACGACGACGGCACGGACCCCACCACCCCGCCCGCCGACAACGGCATGCCCATGGGCACCACCCCACCTGCCAACAACGGCATGCCGACGGGCACCAACGGCGCTGCCAGCGGCAACAACATGGGCACCAACCTCGGCACGGTGCCGATGATGGGCGACAACCGCGGCTCGACGACGCCCAGCATGACGAGCACGGGCACCACGAACAACGGCACCACCACCGGCGTGGGCAGCTTGATGCCGAGCATGAATACCGGCAGCAGCAACGCGCTGCAGCCCGCCAATGGCACGCCCGTCGGGACGGGCGCGTCGGAGAGCGACGACTCCGGCGGTTGTAGCTTCGGCGGCAGGACGCCGGCGAGTCCCTTCGCGGCTCTGGCCATGGCCGGCGTGGCAACGGCGCTGCTGGCCCGCCGCCGCCGTCAAAAGTAATCGCTGTTCGCAAATGCAGCCGAACGGCGCCTCGCTGGGGCGCCGTTCGTCGTTTGTCGCCCCGCTGCCTCGCCGGGCCTGGCACGGCTGGTGCTCAGCCAGCCGCCCATGACGACCAAGCGAGCCCACCTGACGGTGTCCCCCGAAGCCATCCGCGACGGTGCTTTGTGCAAATGCCCCGCCTGTTTGCGCGATGGCCAGCATGAGCCCGATTGCTCCGTGCACGATGAGCCAGTCGGGCGCTGCACCTGCGGTCGCACCGAGCAGTCGAGCAGCGCCGGCTGAGCCTGAAGTGAGCCGCGACCTGGCGCGGCAGGGTGCATCTACCCTGACAATGCCGGGGCGTTCAGCCCCGTTCTCATCCGGAAAGGAGCTGGACCATGCCGCGTCCGCCGTTTACGTCCGCCGATCTGGCGGTGTTTCGACACGCCCGCGCAGCGGCGCCGCAGCGCCCCCGCGCGCCGCAACCGCAGCCGTCCGCGGGCCCCGCGCCCTTGTTCTGGGGGCTGCTCGCCCAGAAGCTGGGTGTCCTGCTCGCCCCGCGCAGCATCAGGCTCGCATCCCGCAAGTCCCCTTCTCGCGCGTGAGCGCCCGCCCGGCGCCAGGGCGCTGGACATCGCGCCCCGGCTCGCCAATGGATCTCGGCATGGATGCCACCCGGCGCTTCTCCGACCGTGTCGCGGACTACGTGAAGTTCCGCCCCGGCTACCCCGATTCCGTGTTCAGCGCGCTCGCTACACGTCTCCCGCCGGAGCTGCCGCGCGTCGCCGCCGACATCGGAGCGGGGACCGGCATCTTCAGCCGAGGCCTCCTGGCGCACGGCTTCGAGGTCTTCGCGGTGGAGCCCAACCCGGACATGCGCGCCGCCGCCGAGCTCGCCCTCGCGGCAGAAGCGCGCTTCCACAGCGGCAGCGGCCGCGCCGACGCGACCGCCCTGCCCGGCGCGAGCGTCGCGCTGGTGACCGCCGCGCAG
Source organism: Polyangiaceae bacterium (assembly GCA_025936205.1). Next base: position 4,722 of record JAICTU010000020.1, read on the forward strand.
TCGTTTCACTGGTTCGAGCCCGAGGCGTGCCGGCGGGAGTGGCAGCGCATCCTGGTGCCGGGCGGCGTCGTGGGCGTGGTCTGGAATCAGCGCCGCCTGGGCTCCCCTTTCATGCAGGCCTACGAGGCAGCGATGCAACTCTTGAAGGAGTACGATGAGGTCAACCGCTCGCAGCGCGATCGCAGCGCGGTCGCGCGCCTGTTTGGCGCGCAGCCCTTCGAGACGCTGGAGTACAGTCACCAGCAGACGTTCGACTGGGAGGGGCTGCGCGGCAGGGTGCTGTCCTCGTCCTACGTGCCCAAGCCGGGCGCGCCCGGTCACGACCCGCTGATGAGCGCGCTACGGGGCGCCTTCGATGCGCAGCAGCGCGAGGGCACAGTGCAGTTCGATTATGTGACACGCCTGCACGTCGGCCGCCTGTAGCTCGCCCCTGCTCGCGCGGCATCGCGGTTGCAACCGGGCGCGCATGCTCTCCGAGATCCGCAAGCCGTTCGACGATTATGCTCCGGCCGAACAGGTGCCGCTCGCCGGCTATGGGGCAGCCATGCTCGCCTATACCGGCGCGCTGGCCCTGGCACTTTCGCTCACGCGTGGTTCGCGCACCCGGCCCGACTGGAGCGACGTGGCATTGCTCGGCATCGGCAGCCACAAGCTCTCGCGCATCATCACCAAGGATTTCGTGACGGCTCCGCTGCGCGCCCCCTTCACGAGGCGCAAGGAGAATGAAGGCGCCGGCGAGGTGCATGACGAGCCGCGCGGCGGGCTGGTGCGCAGGACCGTGGGCAATCTGCTCACCTGCCCCTATTGCCTCGGCTTCTGGATCTCCACCGGCTTGAATACGCTGCTGATGCTCCGACCGAGGGAGACGCGCTTCGTGCTCAGGATGCTGGCCTCGGATGCCCTCTCCGACTTCCTGCACCTGAGCTACTCCGGGCTCAACGAGAGTCGCAAACGGCTGGCCGTGGAGCGCCGGCAGGCCGAGCAGAGGCCCCGGCTCGAGAACCATGCGTAGCAGTACGCCTCGACGGGACGAGTTGCTACGGCGCACTGGTGACGACCACGCCCACGACGCTTTCGAACCAGACGTCCTCGTAGCTGTCGTCGGCGGGATCGGCGGTACGCTTTGCGCTGCCGCCGAAGACGTCCTGGTTGCTCTCTTCCCAGCGATTGTCCCAGCGCAGGATCAGATTGGGGATGTGCGGCAGCGGCTTGAAATCGGCGGTCAGCGTGACCGTGAACAGCTTCCAGCGATCGAGATTGCCGCGGTCGAAGTTGGCGTCGTCCAGCAGGTACTCGCCGCGCGCGGCCACGCCGAAGAGCTCACTGAAGGAGTAGCCCGTGGCCAGGCTGAAGCCGAGGAAGTGGCGATCGTGACGATCCGGCGCGGCCTGGCGGGTCAAGATGGAGTCCGCGTTGAACGCGCTCTTCCAGGCGCCGAGCTCGAGAGTGGCGATGAAGTCGGCGAACGCGTCGAAGCCGGCGTCGTCGGTGTGATAGCTGTCGATCGTGAACAGTCCGCCCAGCGCCAGCGAGAGCTCGGGCAGCGGCGCATAACTCAGCTGGGCGCCGACGGTGGGTGTCTGATCGAGGCCGGATTTTTGCTGTGTCTCGCTGATGTTGTTGGTGCCGTCGGCGATGAAGCCGAGCAAGCTCCAGCGCTCGCCGGCGTCCCAGCTCAGGCGCAGCCCCGTGTGCCAGGCGGGCTGCGCGTAGTAGTAGAGCGCGCCGCGCGTGTAGTTCAGGTTCTTCCAGCTCTCCAGCACCTCGGCGCCGAACGGCGTCGAAAACATGCCCAGGTCGATGGCCAGCGGCTCGACGGGGCGCCAGGTCACGTACGCCTGTGACAGCAGATCGACCCCGAACGTGAAGTCGCTCTCCGGGTTGGCGTGCGCGTGGTAGATAGGCGCCGCCTCGCCGAAGCGCAGGCTCGCCGTCGCACCGACGCGCGGCAGCTGGTAGCTCACGTCGATGCCCACGAACGCCAGCGAGAAGCCGTTCTCGGCACGAAAGGTCGAACCCTGTCCGGAAAACGCGCGGTGCCCGCTGAGCGTCGCCAGCGTGCCGCTGCCGCTCGATTGCCAGGCGGCATACGCATCGACGTACATCGCCAGCGCCAGGCCCGTGGCGGACGGCGCCGTCTCGGCGCTCCCCCCCTCGGCAGGCGCGGCGCTGCTCGCCCCTCGCGCGGCCTCCGCCTCGACGGTTGCGGGCGGCGCCGTGGGCGCCGGCTCGCTCGGCGCCGCCGGCAACGGAGGCGGCGCCGCGGGCGCATCCGCGATCGACGGAGGCGACTCCCGATCGGGCGCCAGCGCGGCCGGCGCTGGCGCCTCCGTCGGTAACTCACTCGGGTGGGCGGCCCCGGGCTGCTCGAGGGGCTCGCTCTCGGGCGCCGCCTTCGGCGCCGGAGGGGCCGCGCTCTTCGGCGCGCTCGCGGCTTTCTTGGCTCGATTGCCCTTCGCGGCCGTGCTCTTGGTGGGCCGCTTGCTGGAGCTCTTCGATTTGGGCTTGGGCTTGGGCTTGGCCTCCGCCTGCGCCGGCGGGCTGCGCCCCAGCAGTGCGTCGACCACGCCTTGCCGGTACTTCTGCGCGGCGCTGCTCGAGGCGAAGCCGAGCGTGCTCCCCAGCACTGCCAGCCACAAAGCAGCCTTGGGGACCCACATCGGACGCTCTGCTCCCCTATGCGGCCGGGCTACAGCGCAGCATAACCCCCCTATCGCGCTGCGGTTTCAGCGCTGGCGACGGAGCAAGACGCGCGCGGCTCGGCCGTGATTCGTGGATCCAGCCGAACCCGTGCGAGCAGAATTGCAATTGCCAGGCGCAGTGCCGCTCTGCGCAGAATCTTCGTGCAACTGGTAGGCAGCGGTGCCGACGCTGTGCTCGATCGAATTGTTTGGTACAGCTCCGGCGAGCGGCGAGCCGTTGCGCGAGCGCCTCGAGCCTTGACAGTGTAGCGCCACCTGCGCCTACGCTGTTTGCACGTTTGGAGGCTGGAGATGCACGATCGCGGCCGGGCAGTCAGCAAAGCGGCAATCATCCTCCCAGCGGCCCTGCTGTCGCTGCTCGCGGCGTGTTCGGACAGCGGTGGCTCGGGTCACTCGCCCGCGTCCGCCCTCGCCGGCAACAACTCCACTCCGAGCACCTCCGGCGGCGCTGCCGCCGCGGCCAGCGGCGCAGCCCCGAACGGCTCGCCCGCGAACGCTTCCGGCGCGCTGACGCCCGCCGGCTCCAGCGCGAGCAACGAAGGCAACCCCAACGTGGGCGGGCTTCAGAATCCCGCGCCGGGTGGCGGCTCCGGCGGCCTGCCGGCAGCGATGGCACAGCAAACCCCGGCTCTGAAGTTCGCGGGCCGCGTCGAGGTGGCCGGCGCCGACGACGCGAGCTTTGCCTGGTCGGGCAGCGGCGTGATCGCGAATTTCTCGGGCAGCTCGGTCGCGGTGCGCCTGGGCGGCGGGCAGCAATACACGGTGCTGATCGACGGCATGCTGCAGCCCAAGCTCACGTCAACGGGCGGGCTCGACCTGCTGGCGAGCGGCCTCGCTGACGGCCCGCACACGGTGGAGCTCTATCGCCGCACCGAAGCGAATCAGGGCGAATCGCGCTTTCAGGGCTTCGATTTCGCGGGCGGGCAGCTGCTCGCGCCGCCGGCCCCCAGCGAGCGCCGCATCGAGATCGTGGGCGACTCGATCACCGCGGGCTACGGCAATGAGGGCGCGGACATGAACTGCGGCTTCTCCCCGGACACCGAGAACCACTACCTCACGTACGGTGCGCTCAGCGCGCGCGCTCTCGGTGCGGAGCTGAGCACGGTGGCCTGGTCGGGCAAGGGCGTCGTCTGCAATTACGGGGACGACGCGAGCAGCTGCACGGATCCCCTGCCCCCCTATTACGATCGCTCGCTGCCCGCGCGCGCCGACAGCGCCTGGGATTGCAGCCGCTGGCAGCCGCAGGCGGTGGTGATCAATCTCGGCACCAACGACTTCAGCACCGCCATGGATCCCACGCAGGATCAGTTTGAGCAGGCGCTGGGCACGCTGTTCGAGCACATGCGCGCCCAGTATCCGGAGGCATTGATCCTGGCCACGGTGGGCCCGCTGCTGACCGGCGCTGACCTCGCCACGGCGCGCACGTACATCGCCAACGTGGTGCAGAAGCGCAACGACGCGGGCGACGCCAAGGTGCAGGCGTTCGAGCTCGCGCCGACCAATGCCGCGGACGGCTACGGCTGCGACTGGCACCCGAGCTTGAAGACCCACCAGGTCATGGCCGAGGCGTTGACGGCCAAGCTGCGTGAAGAGCTCGGCTGGTGAAGGCGGCGTAGCCGCGCTTTCAGCCCCGTTTCGACCCCACGTCTCGCTGAGCAGCGCCCGCACCAAAACGGAAACAACGCCACAAAGGGCCGTTCTGCGGCCTGAAAAATCGATGGCCGCAACGCGACCACTTGCCCGCGCGCGATGTCGCCGCAGTGAATGCGTCCTATAGCCCTGCGGACCGGGGCATCCCGTATACCTCGAGAGTCTTTTGCCTGACAGGTAGCCAGCTGCGCTGGCCCGCGGCCGCCCGAACGGTGCTGTCTGAGCAAGGGGCGGGCTGGAGCGAAGCATGGCATCTACGAGTCGTAAAGTTGGCATCATCGGGTTTGTGCTGAGCGCCGCGGTGGCCTGCACTCAGCTGTTCGGCGGCGAGCGCAAGAACACGCTGGCGCCGCTACCCGGCAACCAGCCGACTTTCGGCGGCGGCATGTTGAATCCAGCGCCGGTGCCCGGCGGCATCTGCGCGACGGGACAATATCAATGCAACGGTGCCTTACTCCAGACTTGCGCGGACGACCTGCAGAGCTGGGTGACGGTGCAGCGCTGCGGCGCGGCCGCGCTCTGCCAGGCGAATCCCGCGACCTGTCTGGCCGCCACCTGCGCCGCGGACGAGATGACGTGCGCGGGAGCGGTCTTGCAGAAGTGCAACGCCGATCGCACCGGCTGGGACCTGTTCGACACCTGTCTGTCACCCGCGCACTGCAACGCCAACCAGCGGCAGTGCCTGCCGGAGCCCTGCAATCCGGGCGATCGTCGTTGTGACCGCAGCCAGTCCGACCAGTCTCCGGTGCTGGAGGTGTGCAGTGACGATCGCGCCAGCTGGAATCAGCTCGACGCCTGCGTCACCCGCGAACTGTGCGAGCAGACCCTGACCAGCGTCGGGCTCGGAGGCCTGGTCGTGGGCAGCGACGGCATGCTGCAGGTCGAGCCGTCCAGCGATCCCAGCACGGTCGTCAAATGCAATCTGCCCGCGTGTGCCGTGGGCGAAACGCGCTGTGACGGGGCCCGGCTGGAATACTGCTCCGAGGGCCGCACCGGCTGGATCACGGCCGAAGAGTGCGCGTCGGAAGCCCTGTGCCAGGCCAGCCTCGGCAACCTGGGCAGCAGCGGCGAGCCCCAGTGTACGCCGCCCGCCTGCGCTGCCGGCCAGCACCGTTGTAGCGAGACCGGCGTGTTGCAGGTGTGCAGCGAGGACCGCAGCGGCTTCCGCGATCAAGAGCAGTGCATCGGCGCGCCCTTTTGCAACGCCGTGCTCGCGGATCAAGGCCAGCAGGGCTGCCGCGACGCTCCGTGCGAGGCCGGTCTTGCACAGTGCAACGGCGCGCAGATCCAGGTCTGCCGCGACGACCGCACCGCCCTCGACCCCGTGGGAGCGCCCTGCGAGAGCGCCGCGCTATGCAACGCCGAGGATGCGACGAACGCCTTCTGCGAAGCTCCGCTCTGTCACCGCGGCGCGACCAGCGGGGACGAGTTCCGCTGCGATGGCGCGCAACTGCAACGCTGCAACGAGTCCCTGACCGTCTACGATACGGTTCAGACCTGCGTCACGGCGGCGCTGTGCGACGCGAGCCAGCGCCAGAATGGCTGCCGGCCCCCCGTGTGCCAGCCGGGCCAGTTCGCCTGCAACAACGGCTTCTTGCAGACCTGCAACGAGGACCAGACCGGCTTCGACAACCTGGAGAACTGCGGGTCGCAGGCGCAGTGCGACGCCAACGCGGGCCGCTGCGCCGACCCGTGCGAGCCGGGCAGCACCCGCTGCAACGCCAGCAACGGCGATCTGGAGCGCTGCACTGACCGCCTGACGGGCTGGCAGCCGATCGCCGATTGCCCCAACGTGCGTCTGTGCGACGCGGTGAACAACCGCTGCAACATCTGCGTGCCCGGCGAGTTCAGCTGCGCCGACGGCCAGCTGCGCCAGTGCGCCGCGGATGGCCGGACCTTCGCGCGCACCAACATTCCGCCCGAGTGCGCGCTCGACCCGAGCACCAGCGGTGGCGGGATCCGTGCTTGCGGCCCGAACAACCAGGTCGTCATCAACCCGTGCCCGCTCGGCTGCAGCCAGAACCGCTGCAACGAGTGCTTCCAGGGCCAGACCCAGTGCGTGGGCACGGGCCAGGTGCGCAGCTGCGTCAACGGTTTCTTCGGCGCGCCCAGCAACTGCAGCGACGGTAACTTCTGCAACGGCACCGAGACCTGCCAGAACAACCAGTGCGTGGGCGGTGCTCAGCCCAACTGCGGAGCGTTCGGCTGCCAGCTGAATCGCTGCAACAATTGCAGCGGCGGCCAGTGCGCGAACGGCACGCAGTTCCAGACCTGCGACAACGGCTTGCTCAGCGCTGCACGCAACTGCCCGGCGGGGCAGCAGTGCCAGGGCGGCGGCAACTGCCTCTTCAACTGCGCGCAGACCAACTGCAACGACAACAACTCGTGCACCAATGACACCTGCAGCACCACGGCCGGCTGCCAGCACTCGAATGTCGCCAACAGCTCGCAATGCATCAACGGCGACATCCAGAGCTGCACCAACGGTGTCCCCGGTACGCAAGACTGCGGCGCCAACGGCTGCAACCCGGGCAGCACCTTCTGCAATGCGTGTACCGCCAACACCCCGGCGACGTGCGTCAACGGCCAGCGCCGCAGCTGCGTGAACGGCCAGTTTCAGAACGCAAACTGCCCCGCGGGTCAGCAGTGCCAGAACGGCGCTTGCGTCAACACGCAGATCTGCACCCCGAACTCGGTCCTCTCCTGCACCGGCAGCACTCAGACCGTGTGCAACGCCGCAGGCACCGGCACCGCCACGCGCGCCTGCGGCGCCGGGCAGGTCTGCTCCGGCACCGCCTGCGTCACCCCCGCCGCGCCCGCGCCCGTGTGCAGCGCAGGCGTGCTTCGCTGCACCAACAACGCGCTGGAGATCTGCAACGCGACCCGCACGGGGTTCACCGCTGCTCCGACCTGCGTAGGCAACACCACCGCCCGGCTCTGCCGGAACAACGCCGTCGTCACCCAGACCTGCGGGGCCACCGCCTGCCGTGCACCGCTCTGCACGGCCGCCGGCTGCACCACCGTGGCTGGACCCGACGGTGGAACTTGCACCGCCACCGGCATCACCAACGGTACTTGCAGCAACGGTGCCTGCGTCGCGGCTTGCCAGGTGAACGGCTGCGCCAACGACGGCATTTGCAACTCCAACGGCTCGTGCTTCGTGCCGCGCTGATTGCACCGGGGATCGCCGGCAAGCCACGGGGCTTGCCGGCAGCCGTCCGCTCGCCCGTGCGCGCGCCAGCGTGACCGCACGAGGCACTAGACCTGCGCGGGGATGTTTTCACGCTCGCGCCACTCGCGCAGTAGCGCGGAGCGCGCGCGCGGCAGGGCGGAGGGCAGAGTCACCCAGCGCCGGATGCGATCGCTACGAAACGAACGGAAATCCTTGCGCTGCTCGCACCACGCCACCACCACCCGCACGCGCTCGAAGAAACCGAGCGCGACAGGCCAGATGACCCGCGTGCTGGTGGCATTGCGCTGATCCACATAGTCGATCTCGGCCTTTTGCTCGCGGCGCAGGGCACGGCGGATCTCGGCCAGATCCACCTGCTCCGCCGGGCGCTCGCGCGCGGGTCCCGCGAGCAAGCCCGTGCCGTCGAGCATCACCCGCAGCTCTCTGGGCAACACGGCGCGCAGCTTGGCCACCACCTCTGCTGCTGCGCGCCCGAGCGCGTCGTCCCCGTGCTCCGTGCTGAGCCGGAGCCCGAGCGCGATCGCCTCCAGCTCCTCATCGCTGAACATCAGCGGCGGTAGCAAGAAGCCGGGCTGCAACAGGTACCCGATCCCCGCCTCACCCTCGATGGCGGCCCCCTGCTCCCGCAGCGTCTGCACGTCGCGGTACACGGAGCGCACCGAGACCTCCAGCTCCTCGGCGAGCGTCGCGGCGCTGACCGGCGCGCGGTAGCGCCGCAACAACTGCACGAGACGCAGCAGGCGATCCGCGCGGGACATCGGCTCATGCTGCCATGATCTGTCAGCAGCCTCCAGCGCCTCACGCGCCGGGGTCGTTCAAGCCCACGGTATTGCCGTCCGTATCCAGCACGATCGCGATGCTCCCCTCCGGACCCACCAGGGTCTTGGGCAGCACGACCTTCGCCCCCGCCCGCTCCGCCCGCGCCAGGATCGCATCGAGCTGCCCGCCGGCGTTCAAATAGACCAGCGCGCCGCCGCCGGGCGCGCGCCTCGGATCTTCCACCAACGCTCCGCTGACCCCCGGCTCCTCGTGGGGGAACAGGGCATAGGGCAACCCGCCAAACAGCTCGCGACGCATCCGCGCGCCGAGCAGCGCCTCGTAGCAGGCCACTGCCCGCTCCATGTCCCGCACCGGCAGCTCGAAATGATGGAGGGCGTTCTTCATCTGACTTCTCCGTATTGTCTCGTCCGCGGCAGCGCGCCGCCGACTCGACAGACTCTGGCTGACCCCGGTGACAGTTCTTGTCAGCAGCGTGCGCTGGGTTCGCCAGGGGCTTACAAAGCCCCGAGGTGTCGCTCGGTGACGCGCGGCGGCAGCCCGGCCCCCATACAGCCTCACTCGAAGCGGAGCTCAACTCCGCTGCTGTGTCTGTCGCTCAGCTGAACACACTTACGCGTTAACGTTGTGCGACAGCGCTCGAGCTTGTCATGGAGCGACGGTGCAACTCTTGGTGCGACCAGCGCCGTGGCACCCGTGCAACTTCGAAGCTCCTTTTCGCACGCAGAAGGCGGCATCGAGCGGCGCTCGAGCTATGCTGCGCAGCGAGCACCGAGTGCGCGGGGTGCGCGCGCGTCCGGTGCCGGCTCGGGAACTCCCCGAGAGAAGGAGTTGGGGATATGCGCGGTGCGTGGTCCACAGCAGTGAAGATGACCGGTGCGGGGTTGGCGCTCGCAATGTGGGTGGGTTGGGGCTGCGGCGACGCGTCAGAGCGCTCGCTGGACGCCGACAATCGCGATGCACCGCGCCTGACCGACCTGCGCTCGACGCTGATGCCCCCTTCCAAGGACGCGCTCCAGGCGCGCGCCGGCAGCGAGTCGAGCGAAGCGAGCAGCACTGCGAGCGCGCCGCAGGCCGACGAAGACGAACCAGCATGCCAGGACACCTGCTCCACCAAACACTACGAGTGCGGTAAGGTGTGTGGCAAAGACTGCGGCAAGTGCCGCGACGGCGAGGAGTGCCGCAACGGCAAGTGCGAGTGCAACTCGAGCTGCGACGGCACCCGCTGCGCCAACGCCTGCGGCCAGGCCTGTGAATGCGCCGCCGGCACCGTATGCGACGCGAGCGGCCTGTGTATGCCGCCGGACCAGGCCTGCACGGGGCCCGACTGCGCGCCGGCGCAGCCAGGAGCCCAGCAGCCCCAGCAGCCCGGACCGCACCTGCCGGGCCCGAGCGAACCGCCGAATCCAGTGCCCGTCGAGCCGTGATCCGGCCGGCGTTGGCTCAGAAGCTGGCGGTGGCCTTGGTGTGCTTCGAACGCTTGGACCTGGACGTCGTGGGCTGCGCGAGCTTGAAGGCCGCGGCCGCCGCTGCCTGTTTCAGGGGGCTCGACTCGGACTGCGCCTTCTGATGGCGGGAGCGGCTGCGCTTGCCCTTCTTCTTGTGCTTGCCCGGCTTCTCGGGCGCGGCATCGGCGGATGAATCATCCTCGGCGGGCTCGGGCGCAGCGGCCGGCGCCTCCTCGGCCACCACGGCCGTACCCGCGACGGCCGTGACGACGGGCGCCTCGACGGCGGGCGCGGCCACAGGCTCGGGCCTCGGCAGCTGAGTACCAGGAGCAGCTGCGCCGGCAGCAGATGACAGCGCGGGCCGCACCGCAGCCACGACCTCCGCGGTCGGTAACGCCGACGCGACCGCCGAAGCGCTCTGCAACCCACCGCGGAAGAACTTGGCGCCCGAGAACACGATCCCCAGACCGATCATCGCGCCAAATCCGAGGCTCAGGGTCCAGCGCTGCCAGGGCTTGCGCGCCACCAGCCAATCCACGCCGCTGAGCTGCAGATGCTCCAGCTTGCGCAACGAGCCGCCGGTGTTCGCGTCCACCCATTTGCGCAGCGACCAGGGCGGCGCCACGGGCAGGCTATTCCGCAGGGCGTCGTTCGAGACCGACAACCCCGCCATTCTCGGATCCGGGGCGGAGAGACGCGCTGCGAATTCCTCTTCGGTGAGCAGCGCCTCGGAAGACCCCCTGTCGCGATTGGTGGATGAGGTGATCATATAGATGCGTGTATGCAGCGATCGTACTTGATGGAGCGCCACTTGCCCACCGTGTAGGTGCGAATGATGGCCACTTTGGGTGAACCGCTCCGCATCATTCTCCACAAGCGAGTGAGCGGCCGGGCCTCCGTTGGAACGTTCCGCGCGCCGCGTCGGTGCACCCTCGCCCCATTGCCGAACGCTGCGCCGAACGCTGCGCCGAACGCTGCTCCTACATGGTGCGCCGAACGCTGCTCCTACATGGTGCGCGCCCCGAGCACACCTGCAAGCCAGCCCAAAAAGGCCTCCGTACGCGCGTTCCCTCGCAGATCGACGTGGGTCACCCCCCACAGCTCGCGCTCGGGACCGACCAAGCGCGGCAACAACCGCTCCAGCCGCGGCTCCCGCGCCGCGACGAGCACGGGCAAAAGTGCGATGCCGTGCCCCTCCGCGCAGGCCACCACCTGCGCCGTCGTCGTATTGGTGCGCAGCACATAGCGCAACTCCGGCACGGAACGCCGCAGCCACTTCACCTGCGGCAACTCATCCAGCGCCGCATCGAAACCGATCCAGTCGTGCGCCGACAGCGCGGCCAACCCCCGCGGCGCAGCCCGCGACTGCAGATACTCCCGGCTCGCGAACAACGCCAGCTGCAACACCCCCAGCCGCCGCGCGACCAACGACGGCTCCTTCGGCCGCAGCAGACGCAGCGCCACATCGGCCTCCCGCCGCGACAGATCGACGACCCGCGTATCCGAGCGCAGCTCCAGCGACAACGCTGGATGCGCGCGCCGAAACTCCGCCAGAGCCGGCAAGAGCACATAGTGCAACAGACCGTCGCTGGCGGTGACGCGCACCAACCCCTCCAGCCGGCGATCGGCCCCGACCAGCTCACGCTGCAGCTCCAACGCTTCCAGCTCCATCCGCTCGGCGTGCGACACCAACCCCAGCCCGGCGCCCGTGGTGTGCAACCCCTCCGGCGTCCGGGCGAACAAACGCGCCCCGAGCGCCTGCTCCAGCGCGCTGATGCGCCGGCCCACGGTGGTCGCGTTCACCCCCAGCTGGCGCGCGGCACGCTTGTGACTCCCCAGACGATGGACCGCCAGAAACACCCGCACGTCATCCCACAACATGGGCTGCATTCTTGCACGCACGAGCTGCAATCTCACGCACTCCCGCGACCCCGCATTCGGCGGCATCCTCCTGCTGCACCGGAGGACCCCAATGGAAAGAACCCACTCGAAATGGCTTGGCATCGCGCTCGCGCTCACTGCGGCGGCCTTCACGGCCCGCGCTGCGCGCACTGAACCGCAGCCGACCCGCCTGCGCGACCTCTACGGCCTGGCCCGCCCCGGCAAACTGACCCCCGCCCGCAGCGCGCTCGTCCTCGTCGACTTTCAAAACGAATTCGTCACCGGCGGCTTGCGACTGAGGGCTGCTCCCGCGGCGATCACCCACGCTGCCGAACTCGCACGCTGGGCACGCCAGAGCGGAATCCTGGTCGTCCTCGTTCAAAACGTCATCGAACGCGCCGACGCCCCCCTCTTCGCTGCCGGCGCCAAAAACACCGAAATCGTCCCCCAGCTCACCCCCCAGCCCCAGGACCTCATCCTGAAAAAGAACATGGCCGGCGCCTTCTCCCACACCGACTTCGACGAGACCCTGCGCCGGCGCGGCATCGACACCCTGATCGTCGGCGGCCTCATGACCCACCTCGCCGTGCTCGTCACCGTCATCGACGCCAGCGTCCGTGGCTACAAAGTCCTCGTCGCCGCCGACAGCACCGCGACCCGCCCCCTGCCGGCGACTGCCGGCGAACCCGCCATCGACGCACCCACCCTCCACCGCGCTGCCCTCGCCACCATGTCCGACCGCTTCGCCGACGTCCTGCGCAGCGACGAGATCCAGCGCCTGCCATTGGCGAAACCGTGAGCGCCAACTGGCGAAGGGAGAGGGCTCGCCACCGTACGACACTGCGCACTCCAGAATATGCCCAACGTGCGCAGCCGACGTCACTGCGCGTGCTGTAACCGACGTCTCTAGACGAAACTGTAACTGCCACGTGCGAGGCCCGCGACACCACCCGAGCTCAACGAACTTGCACCGCTGGTGCCGGCGTTCAGCGGCGTTCCGTACGACCTAACACTGCTCGCATCGCTGGGAACCCAAGCACTCAGTCTGAAGGGTACGGCGCTTCTTTTCGCACCGCTCATTCGCAGCGCTTGCCGAGCGAGGTTGAGCGAGGTCGAGCCAGGTCACAGGGTACTCGAAGCTCGACCGCACGGCAATTTCAGGAAGTCAGCAAGGTCGGCCTGCGCGATATGTCAGGGATGTCTCTGGACAGCTCTGCACCAGCGGAAGGGATGTCCATGGATCAACCTCTTGGGACCTGGCCCGTTGATCAGGTCGGTAACACCCGTACGTCGCTCGGCGCCATCCATCCGATGAAGCGCGCCAGATTTCTCTGCTAAATCATGTCAGATGGCTCGCTCGCGTCAGCTCGCCTTCTCCTTCCGCAGCTGGGGCGGACGGCGCCGAGGGGCAGGCCGTCCGCCGAACGGGGCCGCGGCGGGCGTCTCGCACTTGCGCCGTCCGTCGCTTTCGCACCGACATCCGGTGCACGTTACGTTGCGGATCATCGCCGGTGTCCCTTCTCTCCGAGATGGGCGTGTGTTTCCCCGGGTGCGCAGCGCCCTGGCCGCTGCGCAGGATCGCTTTGGTTTTCGGCTCGTGCATTTTTCGGTGCAGAGCAATCACTTGCATCTGATCGCAGAGGCCCGCGATCGGCGTTCGCTTTCGTTGGCAATGCAGGGGTTGTCGGTGCGGGTGGCTCGGGCCGTGAATCGGAGGCTCGGACGGCTTGGTCGTCTGTTTGCCGGCCGGTACCACCGCGCGCGCGCTGAAGACGCCGCGGGCAGTACACTTTGCGCTGCGTTATGTGTTGCTCAACGTGCGCAAGCACGCTCGCGCCGGAGCGAGTGGTGCCGCTGCCTGGGCGGATACGCCGGTGGGTTTCGTCGACACGCGCTCTTCAGCGCCGTGGTTCGATGGGTTTCAGCGCCCGGGCGAGCTCGCGTTTGGCGCGCGGGGCGCGCGCGGAGTGGCGCGCTTCATCCCAGCTGGACGCGCCAGTGGTGGCGGCACGAACGTGGCTGCTGCTCCATGGTAGCGAGCGTCACGGTGGGTTCGATGTCGACGATGTGCCGCCGGCTTGAGGTTGGAGGCGGTGCAACCGCCTTCAACCTCAATCCGGCGCTGACGTCCGGCGTCGCGCAGCGGACACTCCTGGTGGCTTGCAGGGTCGTGAAACGGCGAGCCCATTCGCAACGCAGTTCCAGCGCCGGATGACACCAGTGCTCGCGCGCTCGGGGATTCGCTCTTCATGGGGCTGGGGCGAGCCGTGTTTCGCAACGTCAATCGCGCCACTGTGGCACGCCGACTCCGCCGCGCCTTGGATGTGGTGCGCCGGGGGCTGCGCAAGCAATTGAGCGTGCTTTATCCGCGTGAAGACTCGAGGGCGCTGGACGGGATCGCGCTCGCGGCCTGCCACGAGCTCATCCCGGACCCGGCAGTCCTCCTTCAGGAGCCGACGTTGTCTACACCGGATTCACCGGCGAAGACGCACTATGTTGCGCGCTGCTCTGAAAGCGGCATCGGCTTTCCGAAGAGTCTCTATTTCGTACTCAATCCCGGCCAGTGCGTGCCCCTGTCATGAGTGGGCAATCCTCGTGGGTCGCAAGGTCGTAAAGCACCGAGCCAAACCTGCACTCGTGACGTTTGCTGCCGCGCCGTCCCTCGCGCATCGTGCCAGGACGCTTCGCATGCCTTCCTGTCGCGCCGCGCCGTCAGGGCTGGCCGACGCGCGACGGCCTCGTCGCCAGGATGCGCCCTCTGCCCTCAGCTACGTCGCTTGCGCGGCTTGGGCCTGCGTGTGGTGGCGGCGAGCGAGCTGTCCCAATCTTCCGGTGAGAGCTGTGTCTCCAGTCGTTGCAAGGGTGCGACGATGGATTGTGGCTGCCGGTGTAGCTCCGCCCAGGGGTCGCCGGTGCATTGGACTCGTTGGGCCATGGCGCGGAGCGTGAAGCTCTGGGGTTGGGCTTCGCCGTGCTCGACTTCGAGCCAGGTGCAGGGGGCGGAGATGGGCGCGCCGGGGCGGGGGCGGACCGCATAGGCCGCGGCGAAGGTGGCGCCGGGGCCGCTGCGGCCGGTGTCGATCAGGATGCGTCCGGCGCGTTCGGTCTTGAGGAATTCTTGGGTGAGGAGCGCTGGGTGGCGTTTGGCGAGCAGGGCTCCGATGCCGTGGGTGAAGCGCCAGAGTTGTTCGTAGCCGGTCCGTGCTTCGAGGGGGACGACGATATGGAAGCCTTTGGAGCCGGAGGTTTTGATCCAGCTCGGTAGGCCGAGCTCTTCGAGCAGGGCGCGAACGGCGAGCGCCGCCGCTCGGAGCTCTGTCGGATCTTCGCGGGAGGGGTCGAGGTCGAGGACGCACAGGTCCGGTTGGTCGAGGGTCGGGTAGCGAGAGGACCAGACGTGGGGGGTGATGCAGTTCTGGTTGGCGAGCCACGCCAGGGAGCGGGCGTCGTCGATCAGTGGGTAGTGGACGGGGCCCTGTTTGTGCGTGACCTCGACGCGCTTCAGCCATTCGGGGAAGCCGGTCGCGACGTTCTTCTGGAGAAAGCCTTTGCGTTCGATGCCCGCGGGGAAGCGTTCCATGGTCACGGGGCGGCCCGCCAGGTGCGGGAGCATCAGCGGCGCCATCGCTTCGTAGTAGGCCGCGAGCTCGCCTTTGGTGATGCCGTCGGCAGGGAACAACAGCTTTTCGGGATGCGTGATCATGTCCGCGTTGGCTGCGTAGCTCATGGCGTCTCTCGCACAACGTCGCGGGCGTTTTTGTCTTCACGCACGCCGACCAGGCGTGGGTGGCGCAGTTTACCGTGGGTGGTCCATTCCATGAAGGCGACCTGGACCACGAGCTCGGGGCGGACCCAGTGCACGCGCAGGCGCGGCAAACCTTGCGCGCGCGTGAAGGGTGTCTCGGGTAGCTCGAGGGTGTCGAGGCGTTCGCGCAGCTCGAGCAGGAGCCGTGTGTCGAAGCCGGTGCCGACCTTGCCCGCGAAGACGAAATCGTCCGCTTCGTGGTAGCCGACCAGGAGCGCGCCGAGGCCGCGGCGTTTGCCCTCGGGTTCGGTGAAGCCGCCCACGACGAGCTCCTGCGAGGCTTCGCATTTCATCTTGAGCCAGTGGGGCGATCGGCGGTGCTCGTAGCGGGAGTCGCGGCGCTTGGCGATCACCCCCTCCCAGCCTTCGCGGCACGCGCGCTCCCAGGGCGCCGGGTCGTCGACGCGCTCCACGAGCTGCAAGGGCGGTGTCAGCGGCAAGGCAGCGAGCGATGCTCTGCGCTGCTCCAGCGGGAGGGCCGTGAGGTCGCGTCCGTCGAGCCAGAGTACGTCGAAGAGATGGTAGCCGAGTTCGCGCGCGCCGCCCCAGACGCCCAGGGCCTCTCCGTCCAGGATCGCGTCGGACACCGGCAAGGCCGCGAGCGCCGCAACGAAGTCGGGGTAGTGGTGGTTCTGGTCGAGGCGGTTGCGCGAGAGCAGGCGCACGGCGTGGCCCTGTTTGAAGGCGAGCAGGCGGATGCCGTCCAGCTTGCGCTCGAACAGCCATTCGGGGGCCGTGAAGCGCTCTCGCGTCAGGGTGGCCGCCATCGGTTCGAGCCAGTCCGGAAAGGGGCCGTCGGCCATGTGTCAGCGTAGCTCGAGTGGCGAAAATGCCAGCCGCTCGGGCACACTCTATTTCAGTATTCAGCGAAATGCCCGAGGCAAAACACCGCTGTTTCTTCGCACATGTTCAGAGGAACGGGCGAGCGCCGTTGACTCTGTCGTGGGGGGGGACGGCGGAAAGATCTTGCTCGTCGATGACGAGCCAATGATCCGGGTGCTCGTGGCTCGGCAGTTGAGCCGGCTGGGGTTTACTCCGGTCGTGGCCGCCACCGCCGAGGAGGCGCTGGCGCTGTCGCAGAACGAGCGCTTCCGCGTGGTGATCACGGATCTGCAGATGGCGGGCATGGGCGGGATCGCGCTGCTGCAGCACCTGAGCCCCATTCAGCCTCAGGCACGCTTTCTGGTGCTGACCGGGCGCGGCTTCGTCAACGAGGAGCTGTTGCCGCGAGGACACCGCATCCGGGTGTTCCAGAAGCCGTGGGACGAGAGTGAGCTGGCCGACGCCGTGCGGGGCACCGATTGCGGCGCGATCTCCACCATTCCCCCACCCCATTCGGTTTCGCACCGTCCGAAGACGCATGTGCTGCTGATCGAAGCCGATGCCAGCGACGCCTTCGCCTTCAGCAGCGAACTGGACCTGCGTCATCCAGGCGAGTTCGTGGCGACCGTCGCCTCCGATCTGGTGACGGCGCGGCTGTTGATCGAGCGTCAGGCGCCCGATGTGATCGCCTTTGATATCGAGCAGCCCGATGCGGCAGGGTTGCAGGCGATCGCGCGATTGCAGAGTGAAGCCCCACAGCTGGGAGTGGTGGTGTTGACCGCTTCCGACGATCCGGAGTTCGCGCTGCAAGCCATTCGCGCCGGCGCGCAGGACTGCCTGGTGAAGGGCCTGCCCGGTTGCGATGTGGGGCGCGCGCTGCGCCACGCAGAGGAGCGCAAGCGCGCCGAGCGGCGGCTCGCGGCCATTGCCTTCCACGATCCGTTGACCGGGCTCGCCAATCGCACGCTGTTCCGGCAGGCGCTGGCGCGCGCCGCGGCGTTCGCCAAGCGCTCGCACAGTCACTTCGGCGTTCTGGTGCTGGACCTGGATCGTTTCAAGTTCATCAACGACTCGCTCGGGCACGACGCGGGCGACGGCTACTTGCAGGAGGTCGCGCAGCGCCTGCAAGTGGCCGTGCGCGAGACCGATACCGTGGCGCGTCTGGGCGGTGACGAGTTTGCGGTGCTCGCGACGCCGCTCGCGCACGCCGAGGACATCGAGCCGCTGGCAGACCGCATCTTGAGCGAGTTGCGGCGGCCGCTGGAGCTGGCCGGCACTCGCATCCAGCCCACGGCCAGCATCGGCGCGGCCATCTTTCCGGACTCCGGCAAGGACAGCGATACGCTGCTCTCGGCCGCGGATGCCGCCATGTACGTGGTCAAGGAGAGTGGGCGGAACGGCGTGCATGTGCACGGGGTCGAGCTGAAGCGGCGCGTGGCGCATCGCCTGATGCTCGAGCAACAGATTCGGCAAGCGATCGAGTTGAACGAGTTCCGCTTGTTCTATCAGCCGCAGGTCTCGCTGGCCGAGGACTTTCTGGCGGCCGAGGCGCTGCTGCGCTGGCTCCCCGAGGGCGCGCCCGTGGTCGAGGCGCACGAGTTCGTGGCCATCCTCGAGGATACCGGGCTGATCCTGGAGCTGGGCCCCTGGATCATCGAGACCGCTTGCCAGCAGCTGCGTGACTGGCGCCGCGCGGGGCACTGGGTGGATCGGGTGGCGATCAACATCTCCGCGCGGCAGGTGATCAGCCGAGATTTCGTGCCGCGCCTGCTGCGGCTCACACGCCAGGCGGAGCTCGAGTGCAGCTCGATCGAGCTGGAGCTGACGGAAAGCACGCTGCTGCGCGATACGGACCAGATCCACGCGGTGCTCGAGGAGCTCGCCGGCCACGGCTATCGGTTGGCCCTCGACGACTTTGGTACCGGCTACTGCTCGCTGGCCTACCTGAAGAACTTCCCCATCAGCACGTTGAAGCTGGATCGCAGCTTCGTCCAACCGATGGCGACCGACCCGCATTGCCGCAACCTGGTGGGCGGCATCATCCAGCTCGCGCATCGGCTCGGGCTACCGGTGGTGGCCGAGGGCGTCGAGAGCAGAGAGCAGCTGGAGCTGCTGCGCAGCGACCAGTGCGGCTTACTGCAAGGTTATCTGTTCGGCGCGGCACTGCCGCCGGAGGAGTTCGCGCTCACGACGCAGCGGCTGCCCTGGGCGGAAGGCGGGGGGAGCTCCGGGCTCGTCTCTCGTCGGGTGCCGCGAGCGCCGGAGTCCGTGCAGCCGCAACGGCGCTCGGGGAAGAGCTGAGCCCCGCGCAACCACCAGCAGGGGTGAACAGGCAGGCGCTCGGACCTCGAGCTGGAATGCCGTTCTCCGCCAAAGGCTAGCTCACTGTTCGGGCCCCCGAAATGATACCGAAGCACCTGCGCTGGACACAGAACAACGAGCTCGCGCGCTCCACGCCCGCGCAGGAGCCCGCCGCGGATGCGGTTCTGGTCCGCGACCTGACCAGCGAGCAGATCGGGGTCGTCTATCAGCCGATCGTGGATGCGCACTCGGGGGAGTTGTTCGCACACGAGGTGCTCGTGCGGTGTACGGTGTCCGCGCTGCAGCCACCGCCGAAGCTGTTTCAGCACGCCGTCGAGGAGCGCGCCTGCGGCAGGCTGGGCCGCCTGATCCGCGAGAAGGCGGTCGCCTCGGCCGTTGGGGCGCCGTTGTTCCTCAACATCCATCCCGACGAGCTCACCGAGCGCTGGCTGGTGCGTCCGGATGATCCGATCGGGTTCTGCCCGCAAGCCGTGTTTCTGGAGATCACCGAGACCGCGGCGTTCCAGAACCATGCCCTGTGCGACAGCGTCTTACGCGAGGTCTGCACGCGCACCCACGCCCAGCTGGTGATCGATGACTTCGGCGCCGGCCACTCCAATCTGACCCGCCTTCTGGACCTCGATCCCGCGATCGTGAAGCTGGATCTGGCGCTGGTGCGCGACGTGCAGAGCTCGCCGAAGAAGCGTGCCGTTGTCCGCTCCGTGACGGCGCTCTGCCATGAACTGGGGGCCAAGGTTGTCGCCGAGGGCATCGAGAGCGAGCACGAGCTCACTTGCTTGCAGGACCTCGGAGTCGACTACCTTCAAGGCTATCTGCTCGGGCGCCCGGCGAATCCGGCTCCAGAGATCAGCTGGCCCGCGTCCGTGCCTCGTACTCCCGTGCCAAAGTCGGCTCCCGCGCAGCGGACGCGCACGCCGGAGCGACCCCGAGCGGCCGTGGCAGCGGCTCCGATCAGCGGAGAAGTGCCAAAGCGGGTTGTGCCACCGCCCCGTCCTCGTGGGCTGAGGTAGTAGCGACCAGCTGCGCCGCGAGGGCGCTCAGAGAGCGGCTCGTGCATCCGTTCAGAGACGTCGACGCCCTGCTCCAGCGGCGGGCGTATAGAGCGTGGCACACATACCTCCGACCAAAGTGCTCGTGCTCCCCGATGAGAGGGCCCCTGGGCCCCAGCGGTCGCAGCTCTCCACGCTGGACGAAGCCGATGTCGTTCCGCTCAGCACCGCGTATCGCGCGGGCGAGGTGATCTCGGACAAGTACCGACTGGTGCGCCTGTTGGGCGAAGGCGGGATGGGCGTCGTCTGGCTGGCGCGGAACCTCTCACTCGACTGCGACGTCGCGATCAAACTGCTCCGGGCCGGCGAAAAGACCGACAAGCTCGAGCGGCGCATGCTGAAAGAGGCGCAGGCCGTGGCCCGCCTCGGGCACCCCGCCATCCTGCGCGTGTTCGACTTCGGAACGACGTACCGGGACGACCCCTACATGGTGATGGAGGTCCTCGATGGCGAGGACCTGGCGTTGACGCTGGATCGCAACGGCCGACTGAGCGCGATCAAGGCGGTGCGCACCATGCTCCCCATCTTGCATGCGCTCGGCACGGCGCACCAGAAGGGGATCATCCATCGCGATCTGAAGCCGGAGAACATCTTTCTCAGCACCACCGATGGCGGCTACGTGCAGCCCAAGGTGGTGGACTTCGGCATCGTGAAGACGGATGCGCCGGAGCTCGATCGCCTGACTCGCATGGGCACCGTGCTGGGCACACCGGCGTATCTTTCGCCCCAGCAAGCGCGGGGTGAAGACGTCGATCAACGCACCGACATCTGGTCGGCCGCGGTCGTGCTCTACGAGCTGATGACCGGCCGCCTGCCATTCGACGGTGGCAATTACAACTCCTTGATGCGCTCGATCATCGAGGATGTGCCGGCGCCGATCATGAATTTCGGTACCGGGGACGCCAAGCTCTGGGAGATCATCGAGCGCGGGCTCGCCAAGCGCGTCGTGGAGCGCTGGCCCAGCATGTCGGAGTTCGGTCGCGCTCTCGCCGAGTGGTTGCTGGCGCGCGGGGAGAGTGCCGACATCTCCGGGGCCTCGCTGAGTGCTGCCTGGCAGCACGGGACCGCGGCTCGGGTCGAGGACCTTTACTCGGGTCGCCCCGACAGCGAGCCTCGCCCCCGGGCGCAGCCCGCGGCCGAGCCGGGCGCGGACACGCTGCTGTTGACCCAACACGCTTCGAGCCGGGCCTCCTCGCCCGCGCACCGGCACTGGCTGCTGGCCGGCGCTGGGCTGATCCTGCTGGCGGCCGGCGTGAGCACCGCCTGGACTCGTTTCGCCGCTGCGCGGCCGACGGGGCATGTGTTGAACACGGTGGCGGTCTCCGCCAGGGAGCTGCCTGCACACGAAAGTCCTCCGAGCCTGGCGAGCGTACGAGTGGCCGCGCCGCCATCCGTGCGGACGCCAGAAGCGGTCCCCGCCGAGGTATCCGTCGCCACAGAACCGACTCCGCGCGAGGCCCGCCCGCCCGCTGCCTCCACAGAGGCGCCGCGCAAGAGCGCGACCTCGCCGCGCCGGCGCAGTCCCCTGACACGCGGGCCCGCGCCAGCCGCCCCGCCCGACGACCTCAAGACCACGCTCTGAGCCATGCGCAGCTTTCTTCGTTGTCTTGCCCTGTGTGGGCTCCTGGTGAGCACGCCTTGTCCGGCGGCGGACGCTCCTCCTACCAGCGCCGCGCAACAGGATCCGTCCAATCGCGAGCAGGCGAAAGGGCACTTCGAGCGCGGCATCAAGGAATTCCGCGCCAAGCACTACAAGGATGCGATCGACGCCTTCCTGCTCGCGTACGATCTGTATCCGAGCGCCGCGATCTCCTTCAACATCGCGCGCGCCTACGAGAGCCTGCAGTATCCCTCCGGGGCACTGCGCTTCTATCGCGACTATCTACGGCGCGATCCGGGCGCGTCCGACGCCGCGCAGATCTCGAAGCGCATCGACGACCTCGAGGATCGCCTGCGACAGCTCGGCGTGCAGCAGGTGACGATCCGCTCCAACCCGCCAGGAGCGACGCTTTCCGTCGATGGCCGCGCGGTGGGCATCACGCCCTGGACAGGTGACGTTCTGCCAGGAGACCACGGGGCGGAGCTGGCCTTGCGCGGTTACGAGAGCCAACTCGGGCACTTCGAGCTCTCGTCCCATCGCGCAGCAGAGCTCGAGTTTCAGCTGCAGGCGGTGCCCAAGGCGCCGTCGACTGCTTCGGAGCCGGAGCCCGCAAAGAGTGCTCCCGAGGCAGCGCCGAGCGCTGCGCCGCCGGTGAACGCGGCGCCGCAGCCGCTCTCGCCTGCTCCGGTTCCACCCGAGCCACGCTCCACTTTTCGGAGCGTCCTGCCCTGGGCCACTCTCGGGGCAGGCACCCTGGCCCTCGCTGGTGCGGGCTACTTCGAGCTCGCCAGCGCGCGTGACGAAGACCGCGCGCGGCGCGAGCCCAAGCAGGGGCCGGCGCTCGACGCCGTCGAGTCCATGAAGAGCTCGCAGCTCACGGCGCGTGTCCTGCTCGGCGTGGGCGGGACGCTGGCCGCCACGGGCGGCGTGCTCTTGTGGCTCGACCCCGGCACGAGCGAAAAGCCTGGCCAGGTCGCCCTCAGCTGCGGCCTCGCGAGCTGCGCGGTACAGGGGAAGTTCTGATGCGGCTCGCTCGATTCAGCTCGCTGGCGCTGCTGGCCGGCATCGCGCTCGGCCTCGATAACGGCTGTGGCCGCGCTTCGGAGCAGGAGCTGCTGGCGGGCAAGTCCTGTTCTTCCGGAGCCGACTGCATCAGGGGCTACGTCTGCGATTCCGTGGCGAGCGTCTGCGTGCGATCGGGTTACGTGCTGACGTCCGACCCTGACGAGACTCACGACATCGCAGAAGACCCGCAGGGCTCCGCGGGTGCCGCTGGCGCCGACAGCGGCAGCGCGGGCGCTTCGTCAGGCCCAGGCGGGGCTTCAGGGGGCGAGGCTGGAGCAAGCAGCGGCGGAAGCAGCGCGGGCACGAGTGGTGCCGGCGGCGCGGAGATCGCAGGCGCCGGCGGCACAGACGTCGGCGGTGCCGGCGGCAACGACGGCGAGGATCCTCCAGACGCTGGCGGTTCCGATGCGGGCGTAACCTATACGCCAGACGCGGCCGCGGGTCCGCCGAGCTGGGTTCCCATCTCTCCACCGCCGGCCGGCTTCGCGGCGCGCCAGAAGGCCGCGTATGCCCTGGCGGGCGACAAGGTGTTGATCTGGGGTGGCGTGGATGGCTCGGGTGTCGAGCTCAGCACGGGCGCCATCTACGATGCCACGAACGATACCTGGCAGTTGACGTCCATCACGGGCGCTACGCCGCCCGCGCGCGTGCTCGCCAACGCAGCCTGGACGGGCTCGACGTTCCTGGTCTGGGGTGGCCGCACGAACTCCGGCTCCAGCGAATACCATACCGGCGCTCTGTATGAACCGGGGACGCAGACCTGGACCCCAACGGCCAACCAGGCCACGGCTCGCTCTGGCGCGATCACGCTGCCGTACACGGCGCAAGCGCTGGTCTATGCCGGCTGGACGAGAACCGGTGTCGCACTGGACAAGGGCGCTCGCTACGCCGTGGCGGGCGACAGCTGGGTGGTCGCAACCAACGATGTCCTGGGCAAGCGCGAGCACTTCGGCTGGGCAGGTGCAGGCAGCCGGCTGTATGTCGCGGGGGGCCGAAGCAACACTGGCGTCCTGCTCTCCACGGCCGGCGTCTACGACATCGGCACGAACAGCTGGTCCGCGCTCCCCGCGCTGCCTGCGGTACGCTTCGGGCTCTTCGGCGCGCACGATGGCACCCAGTTCTGGGTGTGGGGCGGGCGCGATGCTCAGGCGGCGTTCGGCAGCGGTCTGCTCCTCGGCGCCAGCCAATGGTCACCGACTGGGGCAGAGGGCGAGCCCAGCGCACGCTGGGCTGCGCAACGCCAATCAGGGTGGACCTGCAGGTTGAACGACGGCCGCCTGGCCCTCAGCGGCGGCCATGATTTCGCGGACACGCCCCTGCGCGACGGCGGCGTCTACTCTCCCTCGACGGACAGCTGGGCTCCGATCCCGAGCGCCGGCGAGGACCACGATTGGGGCGTGGGTGTATGCGTGAACGGTACGCTGCTCTTGTGGGGCGGCACCAATGGCGGCACCGTGACGGCCAGCGGCGAACGCTGGTCGCCCTGACCCTGCATCTACCCGCGCACGGAACAGCGGCGGCTCAGAACAGCGGCGAAAGCGCCGCGAACCAGTGGTCGGCGATCTTCTTCGAGCCCAGGTCGTTCGGGTGCACGCCGTCACGGTTGTCGGCCACGGCGTCATAGCCGTCGTACTGGTCGACCACGCGCACCGGCGAGTCCGCGGTGCTCTGCTGCGCCGCCCAGCTGGTGATCAGGTTATTCAGCGCCGGCACGCCCGTCACACAGCCCGCGCAGGTACAGCCGCTGCAGGTCATGTCGGTGACGTTCATCGGGATGATCTGCGCCACCAGGACCACCACCCTGGGGTTGGCAACGCGCAGGCCCTTCAGCACCTCGGTGTAGCCGTTGACGATGTCCTGCGGGTTCTTGCCGTTCCACACGTCGTTGGTACCGAAGTGCAGTAGCGCGACGTCGGTAGGCTGGGCCAGGAAGGCTTGCTGCAAGTCGGCGAGCGCCGGGCACGGATTCGGGTCGCACATGCGCGCCGTGGTCACGTTCGCGACGATCTCGGTGATCAGGGAGCTCGAGTAGCCCTGGTTGTCACGGTCGTAGGCGGCGGGCGCGCAGCCGTTGTCGCTGCTCAGCGTGCCGACGAAGTCGAAGCGCGCCGGAAAGCTCTCGTTCAGCTCGTTCCAGAGCGCGGCGCGCCAGCAGGTGGCGCGCGTGATCGAATCGCCGATGGCCATGATGCGGATCACGCCGTTGTCGGTCGCGAGCTTGCCGGGCGCATCCGTGGCGGAGGGCGTCGGGTCGCCCGCGCCCATCTGCTGCATCCCGTCGGGATTCAAGGCGGGCGTGGGCGTCTGCTCACTGCCAGAGCCCGCCATGCCCGACAGCGCCGGGGCCGGCTGGTTCGCGGCGTTGCCTGCCGTCATCTCTGCGGGGTTCGCCGCGGCTGGCGTCTGCTCGTTCCCGGCAGGCTGACTGCCGCCGGGACGCACGCTCATCACCTGCGGCATGCCCGCCGGCGCCCGTTGTCCCGCATCGTCCTCTCCACAGCCGAACAGCGCCGTGCAGAGCAACCCCAAAACCAATGTCGATCGAAACGCGCTCACAGCGCCATTTCGCCGCTTCGCGCGGCCTTCGTCAATGCCGTGCTCAGCCCGCGGTGCGCCCTGCCCGCGCTCGACGCGCGGCTTCAGCGCGCTCCGAATCGGGACCATTCGCCGAGCGCTCGGAGCGCCAACCCGACTCCTCACGAATCTGCTCTGCGATCGGCGCGGGAGAAAGCCATTGGATCCGGAACCATTCGCGCACGTCTCTCGGCCGCTCGCGCGGCTGCCAGTGGCGGAATTGGTAAGTCCCGAACCAGCGGTCCCAAATGTCCACAGCAATACCGTAGTTGTGCTTGCTCATGTGATGGCGGTGGTGCAGGTAATGCACCGGCGCCTTCATCCAGAACACGAGCTCCGGCCGCTCATGCTGCACCTGGTGGGAGTAGGCGGCAAAGGCGAAGTACAGCACCAGCCCGCCGCTGAAGCCCACGCCGATGGCGAGCGAGGGAATGAACGAGAGCACGCAGAACGGCAAGGCGGGCGAGATGTAGTCGCGAAACTCGCCGAGCCAGCCCTGCCCCGTGCCTGCCATGTGATGCTCGCCGTGCCGGCGCCGCGCCCATCCGCGCCGGTGCATCGCGCGATGGATCCAGTACTCCGAGAGTGAGCCCTCCAGCAGCGCGCAGGCCGCCGCCAGGAACCCCACCCAGGCTGGATGATGCCAGATCATGCTCGTTGGGAACGCTCGACCTCGGCGTAGGCCCAATCGAGCCAGGGCGTCAACGCCTCGAGATCCGAGGCCTCGACCGTGGCTCCCGTCCAGATGCGCAAGCCGGGCGGCGCCTCCACATACGAGCCAATGTCGTGGGCCGCGCCCTTCTGATCGAGCAGGGCGGTGATGCGCTTGACTGCAGCCGAACGCCCCTCGACGGGCAACGCCTGGAACCAGTCCGCCACGATCTTCAAGCAGACCGAGGTGCAGGAGCGGGTTGCCGGATCCTGCGCGAGGAACTCGACCCAGGGCGTCTTCTCCACCCAGCGGCTGATCACGCCCAGGTTGCGCCGCGAGCGCTCGATCGTGCCCGCCTGGCCGCCGACGCTCTCGGCCCAGCGCAGGCTGTCGAGCGCGTCCTCCACGCACAACATCGAGGGCGTGTTGATGGTCGAGCCCTTGAAGATGTCCTCGTTCAGCTTGCCGTTCTTGGTGAGCCGGAAGATCTTGGGCAGCGGACGCGGCGGCACGAAGCTCTCGAGCCGCTGCACCGCGCGCGGTGACAGCGCCAGCATGCCGTGCGCCGCCTCACCGCCGAGCACCTTCTGCCAGGACCAGGTGATGACATCGAGCTTGGGCCAGGGCAGCGGCATGGCGAAGGCGGCCGAGGTGGCGTCGCAGATCGTGAGCCCCTTGCGCGAGTCGCTGATCCAGTCGCCGTCCGGCACGCACACGCCCGAGGTGGTGCCGTTCCAGGTGAAGACCACGTCGCGATCGGTATCGACCGTGCGCAGGTCAGGCAGCACGCCGTACTCTGCCTCGATGCGCCGCACGTCGGCGAGCTTCAGCTGTTTCACGACATCCGTCACCCAGGTGGCGCCGAAGCTCTCCCAGGCCAGCATGTCGACGCCGCGCTCCCCGAGCACCGACCACAACATCAGCTCGACCGCGCCCGTGTCCGACGCCGGTACGATGCCCAAGCGATAGTCCGACGGCAGCGCCAGCAGCGCGCGCGAGCGATCGATCACCTCCGCGAGCCTGGCCTTGCCCGGCGCCGAGCGATGCGAGCGCCCGACGAACGCGTTCGCGAGCACGGCCGGCGACCAACCGGGACGCTTCACGCAGGGGCCGGAGCTGAAGGAAGGACGAGAGGGCTTGATGGCAGGTTCTTGCATGGCGGAAACATTTGCCGGCGGCCGCTCTCGAGGGGGAGCGGCGCGGCGCCCGCGATGACTAGCACGCGGCTCGAGCCGAGACATCCAGCGCTTTTGCGCTAGCGGTCCAGCGGCCGCCAGGCCTACGCTCGTGCAATGAGCAGCTCCGAACAGTTTCCCTCCCCCACGGAGCTGTCCCTGTCGGGGACAGACGCAGCCGATGCGACAGGGACAGCCCCAGCGGCATCCCCCGGCGCACCGCCGGCGGGCTCTCCCGAGGAAGAGGAGATCCGCATCGCGAAGGAATGGCTCGCCAACGTCTACGTCGGCGACAAGGTGCCGCAGCTCACGCTGCGCGCGGTGCTGACAGGCATGTTGCTCGGTGGCGTGATGGCACTCTCCAACCTGTATGTCGGCATGAAGACCGGCTGGGGCCTGGGCGTCACCATCACCGCCTGCATCCTCGCCTTCGGCTTGTTCTCGTCGCTGCAGAAGCTGATCCCGAGCCTGGCCAAGAACGAGTTCACGATCCTCGAGAACAACATGATGTCCTCCGTCGCGTCCGCGGCGGGCTACATGTCGAGCTCGATCTTCGTGGGCGCCGTGCCCGCGCTCTACCTGGCCAGCGGCGAGACGCTCTCCGGCATCCAGCTCGCGCTCTGGGCGGGCGCCGTCTCCTTCCTGGGGGTGTTCATGGCCATCCCGATGAAGCGCCAGCAGATCAACATCGATCAGCTGCCGTTCCCGAGCGGGCTGGCCACGGCGGAGACGCTCAAGGCCATGCACGACCAGAAGGGCGACGCCCAGCAGAAGGCCTGGGGCCTCACGCTCTCGGCGCTCGCCGGCGCCATGATCGGCTGGTTCCGCGAAGCGCATGCCAGGTGGATGCCGTTCAACATCCCCTCGATGTGGACGCCCGAGGGCGTGACCCTCGGTGGCCAGCCGCTGGCGCGCCTCAGCATCGGCGCCGAGTGCTCGCTGATCATGATCGGCGCCGGTGCCATCATCGGCATGCGCGTGGCGCTCTCGCTGTTCGTGGCGTCCATCGTTTGCTACGGCGTGATCGGCCCCTGGGTGATGGGGCAAGATCCTGCCTGGATCGATCCCAGCAAGTATCGCCAGACCTGGGCGCTCTGGCCCGGCGTGGGGCTCCTGGTCTCATCGGGGCTCACCATGTTCTTCCTGCGCTGGCGCACGATCGTGCGCGCGTTCTCGAACCTGGGCCGGCTGCTCTCCGGGCGCAGCGCCGACGAAGACCCGCTGCGCGATGTCGAGGCGCCGCAGCGCTGGTTCCTCTGGGGCAGCGGCCTCTCCGGGCTCGCGTGCGTGATCCTGGGCGTGGTGTTCTTCGACATCCACTGGTGGATGGGCGTGCTGGCGGTGCTGCTCACCTTCTTCCTGGCGCTGATCGCCTCGCGCGCGACGGGCGAGACGGACATCACGCCGACGGGCGCCATGGGCAAGATCACCCAGCTCGTGTACGGACTGCTGGCGCCCGGCAGCATGAAGATCAACCTGATGACCGCTTCGCTCACCGGCGGTGCGGCCATTCACTCCGCGGATCTGCTCACCGATCTGAAGAGTGGCTATATCCTGGGCGCCAACCCGCGCAAGCAGCTGATCGCCCAGCTCTGGGGCGTGGTGGCGGGCACGCTGTTCGTGGTGCCGGCGTACCTGCTCCTGATCAAGCCCTCCGAGATCGGCAGCGACAACTGGCCCGCGCCGGCAGCCCAGATCTGGGCGGGTGTGGCGCGCGTGCTCGCCAAGGGGCTCGAGGCGCTGCCGCACGGCGCGCAGGCGGGCTTGCTGATCGGCTGCGCGGTGGGCGTGGTGCTGGCGCTGATCGAAGACTTCGTGCCCAAGCACCTCAAGAAGTACACGCTCTCCTCCACCGCGGTGGGCATCGCCTTCGTGATCCCGGCCTGGAACAGCATCTCCATGTTCCTGGGTGCGCTGCTCGCCTGGGGCTTCGCCAAGGCGCGGCCCACGCAGGCGGATCGCTACAGCCTGGCAGTGGCCTCCGGCTTCATCGCGGGCGAATCGCTGATCGCCGTGCTGGTGGCGGCGCTGGTGGCGTTCAACGTGCTCGGAGCCGGCTGACAGGGTCGGCGGGCCCACGCTGCGGCATCCCGCTTGCAACGCTTTCATCCAAGGAGGCGAGCATGCACTACGAGTTGTTGTACTGGCCCGAGATTCAGGGGCGCGGTGAGTTCGTGCGGCTGGCGCTGGAGGACGCGGGCGCCGATTACTCGGATCTCGCGCGCGAGCCGGGCGGGATGAAGCAGATGCAAGCGGTGCTGCAAGCGCACCAGGGCTTCGCGCCGCCGCTGCTGCGAGCCGGCAAGCTGGTGCTGGCGCAGACGGCCACGATCCTGCACTGGCTCGCGCCGCGTCTGGGGCTCGCGCCCTCCAACGAAAATGCGCGTGCGCTCTTGAACCAGGCTCAGCTCACCATCGCCGACTGGGTCGTCGAGGTGCACGACACGCACCACCCGATCGCCAGCAGCCTGTACTACGAAGACCAGCGCGCAGAAGCGAAGCGCCGCTCGGAGCTCTTTCGCAAAGAGCGGCTGCCCAAGTTCCTCGGCTACTTCGAGGCAACGGCGCGCACGAGCGGGCGCGTCACCTACGTCGATCTATCGCTGTTCCAGATGATCGAGGGCCTGCGCTTCGCCTTCCCGCGCGCCATGAAGCGGCTCGAGCGCCGTCATCCGAACCTGCTCGCCCTGCGCGACCGCGTCGCGCGCCGGCCCCGGCTGCGCGCGTATCTCGAATCCGAGCGCCGCCTGCCCTTCAATCAACAGGGCATTTTCCGGCACTACCCGGAGCTGGACGCCTGACGCCGCTCTGATAAAAGACACCGCTCCGACAAAAAAGAGCAGCACAATGAGCGACCAGCGGGTCTCATCAAATGATATTGAGTTTCTTTATCATCTTGTCTAGGGTGCCTGCATGAACGTCGCAGAGACCTGGCAACCCCCGGACTGGTTCGCCTCCCCCGCCGTTGTGGAGCAAGAGCAGCGTCACGCCCCTGGCAGCGCGGGGCTGCGCATCGTGATGATCGACGGCAGCGATACCCAGCAGCAGCTGCTGCTCGCAGCGGCGCGCTCGGCAGGGTTCGATTGCAGCTCGGAACACTGGTCGGGGCCCAGCGCCGGCCAGCCGCAGACCGCACTGCTGTTCGAGCCGGGAGACGACCTCATCGGAGCGGCACGCTGCCTGCGCGCGTTGCGCACGAACCCGCAGCTCGCGGCCCTGCCCGCTCTGCTCGCCGTGCACCCCGGCCAGCTCTCGACGCTCGACGCGGCGCTCGGCTTTGACGACTTCGTGCTCCAGCCGTGCCAGCCGCTCGAAGTGCGTGCCCGCATCCGCGCCGTCGCGCAGCGCCGTCGGGTGCCGCTGGCCCCCCTGGAGGAAGTGCCGGACGACGACGGCCTCCAGGTGGACGCCGTCGCGCACGAAGCGCGGGTCGACGGCCGCCTCATCCGCATGACGGCGCGCGAGTTCGCCCTGTTCGCGTATCTGCGAGCGCGCCCGGAGCGCGTGTTCACCCGCCAGCACCTGCTCGAGCGCGTCTGGGGTTACCGCTACCGTGGCGGGCCGCGCACCGTCGACACGCACATCGGCCGCCTGCGGCTCAAGTTTGGCGAAGCGTTTCCGATCGAGACGGTGCGTAGCAACGGCTACCGCCTGCGAGCCCCTGCCGCGCCGGCGTCACCGGCAGCGGAGCTGGCGGCGCAGGATTCGTCCTGCCACGCTGCCGAGTAAGGGCGAGCGCCCGCGAGCTCAGCCGTGTTCCGCCAGGAACACGGCATTACCCGCCGGGTCGCGCACGATGATCTCGCGCGCGCCATAGAACGTCGTGCGCTCCGGCACCACTTCGGGATAGCCCTCCAGCGCCTTGCGCACCGGCGCGAGCGACGGCACCTCGCAGTAGATCATGGCCTGATACTTGGACTCCGCGAGCGGGGCGATGTCCTTCTTCAGCGAAGCGCGGCTCTGCAACATCAGCTCGACCTTGCCACGCTGCAAGATCACGAAGCCGAGGCGCTTGCCCTCCGGCACTTCGGTGATCTTCTCGAAACCGAGCCGGCCGACCCAGAACTCGAGACATTCTTCGATACTGTCGACGATCAGATTGGGCGTGAGCTTGTTCAGTACGGGAGTTGCCATGCTCTGCCTCATGCCCCCGTGAGCAGCGAACGTATTGGAAAAATGGAATGCGGGGCGGCCCGCACCCTGCTCGGGCTCAGCCCCACCAGCTCGCGAAAATCGCGGCACATGTGCGCCTGATCGAAATAGCCGAGCCCCACGGCCGCCTGCGCCAGACTGTCGCCGGGACGGCGCTGCAGCTGATCGACGGCGCG
>JAICTU010000429.1 GCA_025936205.1 Polyangiaceae bacterium
CAACATTGACCGACTCGAGCGAGTCGCTGGGCAGAGGTCGCGGCTGCTCCACGGCCTCGGCTCGCTTGCTGTCGGAAGCTCCCGGAACCGCAGCGGCCCCGCCCGCCGACCCCTGCTCTTCTGCGGCCATCCCGGTCGCGAAAATGGCCACCGCAGCTTCGGTCGCCTCCGTGCAAGAAGCCGCGAGCACATCGCGCTCGCTCGAGCCGCCAGCGTGGCTCAGCACCGTCACATGCAAACGGTACCCACCGCCCTCCGGCGTCACCCGAGCCTGTGCCCTTTGCCAGCGCTGACCGAGCTCCTGCCAGGGACGCCCCACCACCTTCTCGACCTCCGCCTGAACGAAGTCGGCGCTCGGACACTCCGCCGGCGCGCTCCATTCCAGCTCGAAAGCGGCGCGGGCGCTGCGCGCGCCCAAGAGCGAGGCCAGCCCCATCGCGGCGGCCAACGAGGCTGCGAGCCGACCTCCTCGTTTGCTCCTCTCCATCGGCCCTGACTCTGCCTACGGCCACGAACCTCGCGCACTTGCGCGCGATGTCAGCCCGAGACCTACCTTGCCATCGCAAGCACCTGGCGAACGGATGCGGCATTGGGTCGGGATTTGGGCCGGGCCTCAGCCCCACGTCCCTGCACGTCGTATCGGGACCCTGGGCGACGGGATCCGCGACGTCGCGGATCGGTGGCCTCGTGGAACGGCTCACGACATTTGTCCTCACCAGGCAGCGAAGTGGTGATCCCTGCGCGCCAAGTGCACGAGGGAGCCCGTACGAGGCGTTCGCTAGGGCCTTGCGGTGGGCCGGCGACGTCGCGTCTCGCGCTCGCGGGCTCCAGGCCATCCTGGCTGCTCGGCGCTGGAGCCCCCGCATTCGCTCGACTGCTCCCTTCCGGCATTTCCTGAGGGCGCCTGCGAGCGCTGTCGCGTAGGGACTACAGTGGCTTCTGGCTTGCTCTCTCCATGTGCGCTCTTCCGTAGGCTTGTTCCGCCGCCAAATGGTTGTGAGCTCTACAGAGCAGGCGAACGTTCTCTGCGGTGGAAGGGCCACCGCGCGCGAATGGCTGGCGATGATCGTACTCCAGCCAGGCGCGCGACGCGCAGCGACGGCCTCTGTTGTCGGTCCAGCTGCATTGGATGCCATCGCGCTCGGCGACCTCGCGGCGAACTGCTCTACCGATGTGGCGGCTCTCTGGCGAATCCTGCGCCTCGGCGTTCGAACAGCCGACGCTGCTCGAACTTCGAGCCCCGCCCGAACGGACCTTGCCGAAACGGCGTTTCGACAGATCGGCCAGCAGCAGATCGAGCGCGCGCTCGATGACCGGAGCGAAGTCACCGCTCGGACTCACATGGCGCAATAGCTCTCGAGCGAGCTCGATCTTTTCCTTCAGTTCCTTCGATGCGGTGAAGCGAATCGCATAGCGCTCGCTCGAAAGCGGGGTGAGCTCGTCGGCGCGAGCTCTGTCCGAGGGCAGTGGCGCACGGCTCGGCGCGAGCCTGAGCGGTTCGCTCGCTGCCGGCGCACTGCCCACGCTGTTCGAGACATTCGCATTCGAGGAGGTCGCGGCATTGGGCGCCGGCAGGGCGTCAGCGTTTTGGCCACCTGATTCGGCAGCCCCGGAGCCCGGCGTCCGTTCCGGCAACTTCCGCACGCTGGACGGCACATCTGCACTGGGAAAGCGCGCCGCGAGAAACTCCTTGGCTTTCCGAACCGACTTTCCGGAAACGCCCGCCAACAACTGCTCGAGATTGCCAGCATCGAGGTGCGGTTTGAGCAACGCGACCGCACTCAGCGACAGCTTACCCTCGGCCAGTAGAGGAAACAGGGCCGGAAAGCGCCGCGCCAGACGCGCCGCCTCGATGCGCCGGCAGGCCTCGTCCTCACTGAATCCCAAGCGCTCGACACAAAACTCGAACATCGACCCGCACGCGGCGAGCAAGTGCAGCCGCCGCTCCTCCACTTCGCCGAGATAGGCGATGAGCTCGCCCGTCGATCTGCGCACCGCACTCACCGTTCGCTCGAGACCTGTCGCCACCTCTTCGTTCGACAGATGATCGAGCCGCCAGAATTGAGAATCCCCCATGCCCTCTCGCTTACCACGTGATTTTCGAAGCCCTTCCTGAGCCCTCACAGCGACGACAGCCCCATCTCACGACTTCATTTTCGATTCGTGCTCAAACACGCACGGCAGCAGCCAATGCGGCCTTCAGATGCGGCATTGCAGATGCCAACAGCGTTCGCGACGGGGCACCCACTCCAACCTCGTCAACGGAAATCGTCGCCGCAATCAACAAATCTCCGACCACGGCCGCACCGACAACGCATGGATCCGCGACGTCGCGGATCGCCGCCGAACGCTTCGCAACTGATGCGCCGACTCCAGCACTGCCACACGCTTTGGCAGCGCGCTCGCCGCACGGATTCAGGCGCACCAGCGACGGAAACCGTCGTCATCCAACGCCCGGATCCGCGCCGTTGCGGATTGCGCTCGCGCGGCTGAGGCGCGCGCCGTGCGGCACTGGCGCACGCGTTTGGCGGTGAGGCGGCCACGCTCACTCGGGGACGCCAGGAGTTTTTGTTGCCGGGTTATCCGCGCTGCGCGGTGGGGCGGAAAATTTCGTTCAGCTCGCGGCCGGGGGTGGCGCTGGCCAATGCCGCGAAGGAGCCCGCCTGGAGCTGGCGTGCGGCGTTGAGCATTCCCGCCCATGCCGCGCGTGCCAGCGCTCCTCCGACGCTGAGGCGCCGCACGCCCAGCTCAGCGAGCTGCTGGAGAGTCTGGGTCGGGTCGAGCACGAGGACGTTGAGGGGTTTGGGC
Organism: Polyangiaceae bacterium; assembly: GCA_025936205.1. The sequence continues at coordinate 2,809 of JAICTU010000429.1, forward strand.
GCGACGGCGCGCACCATCGCGGCGATGTCTTCCGGCTTTGTCACGCCGGGGGCGAAGAGGCAGTCGGCGCCGGCTTCGGCGAAGGCGACCAGGCGTTCGATCGCGGGCGTCACTTGGCTGCGATCGAGCAGCAGGCCCTCGGTGCGCGCCACCAGGATGACGTCGCCGCCGGCTGCGTCGATCGCGGCGCGCGCCGCGCGGATGCGCTCGAGCGCCAGTGCGCTGTCGTAGAGCTGGCTGGGTTTGCGCAGGTCGCGATCTTCGATCGAGAGGCCCGCGATGCCGGTCTGAACGGCCAGCGAAACATTGGCCGCCACCTGCTCCGGCTCCGTGGCGAAGCCCGACTCGAAGTCAGCGTTGATGGGCAAGTCGACGGAGGCCGACAGCGCGGTCAGGTGCTGGAGCACATCGTCGCGGGTGACGGCGTAGTCGGCGCGGCCCGTGCTCCACGCATAGCCAGAGCTGGTCGAGGCGAGCGCCTGGAAGCCGAGGTGCTGGAGCATGCGCGCGCTGCCGATGTCCCAGGGATTCGGCAGAAGGAAGCAGCCGCTTTCATGCAACGAGCGGAAGGCGGCACGTTTCTCGGCGGTGGTTCGCGGCATGGTCTTTCCTTTCGGGTGGCTCGAGCGCCAGCCGCACAGACCTAAGGCCGCGTCTCTCCACCTGCCAGGCTGTCGAGCACCGCGCGCAAATCTCCCGGCAGCTCCGAGCGCACCTCGCACGGGCCCGAGGGCAGCTCGAGGCGCACCGCCGCGCAGTGCAAGAACGTGCGGTCGAGGCCGTGGCGGTGCTCGAAGTGGCGGTTGGCCGAGGCTTGGCCGTAGCGCTCATCCCCCAAGATGGGATGGCCGATGGAGCTCAGGTGTCGCCGCAGCTGATGTTTGCGGCCGTGTTCGGGGCGCAGCTCGAGCAGGCTGTGGCCGCCGGTCACTTCGCGGCGGCGATAGCGCGTGGTCGCCGCGCTGGATTTGCCCGCCTCGCGCAGCGGGCGATCGATCTTGCCCTTGGCGCGAGTCACGCCGCGAACCAGGGCCACGTAGGTCTTCTCGCCTCGTTCCAGCGCATGCGCGAGCGGCGCGACCAGGTCCCGGCGGCGCGCAAACCAGCACACGCCGCTCGTCCCGAGATCCAGATGCTGGACGGGGGTGAGCTCGGGGATGCCCAGCGTCTGGCGGGCGCGCGCCAGCAGGCTGCTCTCGCTCGCGCCCTGCGCTGTCGCGGGCTCGAAGGGGGACTTGTCGAGCGCAACGGCGCGTTCGTCTTCGAACAAGACCCGCGGCGCCAGCATTGCGGCGGGCTCGAGCAGCGTGAGGCACTCCACCGCCTCCGAGAGCGGAATCAGATCGAAGGGCGTGAGCTCGCTGGCACGCCAGCCCAGGTAGCGAAAGTGTTGCAGGTCGCGCGCCAGCGTCAGAGGTTCGCACGAGATGTACGCCACGAGCCGCGGCCGCAGCCGGGCGATGGCCTCGCGCACCGACGGTGAGAGGCCGCGCCGGGGTGGATTGACGATCAGCGCGTCGACTCCGTTCGTCGCTTGCGCCAGGTACTCCTCCGCCGTCTGGGGGTGCGTGGAGAGCGCGAGCTGCTGAGCGCTGGCCGCTTCGTTCAGCTGCGCGAGCGCCGGAGCGAAGCTCTCCACGGCCGTGACCTGCGCGCCGCGCGCCGCGAGGCGCAGCGCGAGCGCACCTGAGCCGGCGTAGAGCTCGAGCACTCGCTGCCCCGCGAGCTTCCCCAGCCGCTCGGTGAGCGCCGCGTCGAGATGCTGGTGCAAGCGCTCGGCTTGCGCCGGGTGCACCTGCGTGAAAGCGCCGTGGGAGGCGTAGTGCCAGGGCTGGTCCGGCGCGAAATGGTGGGGGGTCTGCGCCGGGCCGCGCAGGACGCGCAGCTGTTGCCCGAGCAGTTGCACCGCGCCTGTCTCGCGCACGCTCGCTGCCAGGCTGACCAGTCCCGGCACGTTCTGCCACACCCGTTCGGCGCTGCGCTCCAGCGCAGCCGGTGCCGCCGCGCCAGCACTGATCAAGCACAGCAATACGCCGGTGTCCGTGAGCCGCAGATCGACACCGGCAAGCGGAAGCTCCAGCGGCAACAGCGCACGCAGCGCGTTGGCTGCCGCGTGCAGCGGCGGCGCCAGGATGCGGCACTCCGGAGTATCCACCACCTGGTGGCTGCCGGCGGCGAACAACCCGAGCCGGCCCTCCCCGTCGGTCACCAGCTTGGCGCGCACCCGATAGTCGCTGACCCGCTCCGCCGCTCGTACCGGCGCGGGCTCGAGCTCCGACAGCTCCGGGTAGCGCCCGAGCGCGCCCGCCACGCGCGCCTGCTTGAGCTCGAGGCCCTCGGCGTAGGGCTGTTCAATCAGCGGGCAGCCGGGGCATTCCCGGGCATGCGGACAGCGCAGCACCTGGACCACGCCCGCAGCCGATCCCGGCGCGATCACTTGATGGCGATGTACGCCGCCAGCAGGGCCACCGTGAGAGGCCCCAGGATCCAGGCGAGAGAAACCCAGACCGGCTCCTCGTACAGGCTGCTGCGCCACCAGGGGTGCTTGTTGGCCTCGTGCAGGGCGCTGCTGGTCTTGTGGTCGATCGCCATGGGGCCTCCCATAACCCCATCAGCGCGGGTCCGCAATGCCGTGCAGCACCGCCTCCGCCAGCTGGCGAAGCAATTGTTCCGCATCGGGCGGGGGCGCCGGCAGGCTCTTGCCGACCACGCGCAGCGCAAACTGAGGCAGGGTGCCCAGGGCGATGGTCGAGGCCAGGAGCACTCCGGGGTGCAGGTCGCGGCGCAATTCGCCGTTTTTCACGCCGGCGGCCACGGCCTGGAGGATCAGCGGCACGTGGCCGCGCCGGAAGCGCTGGGCCAGGCTCTCCAGGCGCGCGCTGGAGCTGAGCGCCTCGCGCGCCACGAGCCGCACCACGTCCAGCTCGAGCGGGGTGGCCCGGGCGATGCGCCCGTACAGTGCCAGCAGCTTCCCGGGGAAGTCCTGCGCCGCGCCCAGCGCCTGTTCCAGGTCGCCCAGCAGCTGGCCGTAGACCTCCTCCACCACGGCCAGGAACAGCTCGTCCTTGCTCGGGAAGTAGTAGTAAATCATGCCGATGCTGGTGCGCGCGCCGGCAGCGATGCTGCGCAGGGAGCTGCCATCGACCCCCTTGGCGGCGAAGCGCGCGCGAGCGGCGTGGAGGATGCGCAGGCGAATGTCGGAGCGCGGGCGAGGCATGCGTGTTCAGGCCAGTTTCTTGCTGAAACGGAGCGAGGCCAGGCTGACCAGCAGCACCAGCAGCCCGCCCAGCCAGATCAGCTCCGGCCACAGGTCGGCGAGGCCGACGTCCTTCAGGGCGATGCCGCGCACGATGCGCAGGAAGTGCGTGAGCGGCAGCGCCTGACCGATCCATTGCGCGGGGCGCGGCATGGCCTCGAACGGGAACATGAAGCCGCTGAGCAGGATGTTGGGCAGCAGAAAAAAGAACGACATCTGCATCGCCTGCTGCTGCGTCTGCGCGACGGTGGAGAAGAACAAACCGAGCGCGAGGTTGGCGCAGATGAAGACCAGCGCCAGCCCGTACAGCATGGGCAGCGAGCCCAGGATCGGCACGCCGAACACCAGGCGCCCCGCCAGCAGGATCACGCTCATCTGCACGTAGCCCAGGCTGACGTAGGGCACGATCTTGCCCACCATCAACTCCAATCGCTTCACGGGCGAGACGATCAGCTGCTCCAGTGTGCCCCGCTCTCGCTCGCGGGCGATGGCCATGGCCGTGAGCATCACCATGGTCATGGTCAGGATGACGCCGACCAGGCCCGGTACGACGTACACCGCCGTGCGCAGCTCCGGGTTGTACCAGATGGTGGGCTCGAGGGTGATCGGCTGCGCCGCCGTGGTGCCACTGCGGGCCAGCAACAGCTCCAGTGAGCGCGCCCCCACCAGGGACGCGGCGGTATTGGTGGCGCTGGCAACAATCTGCGGGTCCGATCCATCCACCACCAGCTGCAGCGTGCTCGGGCGGCCGCTCACGAGATCGGAGGCGTAGCGGCTGGGCACCACCAGCGCGGCTCGGGCCTGCCCTGCCGCGAGCGCGCGCGCGATCTCCTGATAGCTGTCGACGTTTCCGACCAGGTCGTAGAAGCCGGTCGCCTCCAGCGAGCGCCCGAGGTCGCGCGACTGCGCGCTGCGGTCCTGATCGAAGATCAGCAGCGGAATGTGCCGCACGTCGGTGTTGATGGCGTACCCGAACAGCAAGAGCTGCAGCAGCGGCAGGGCGACCATCATGGCCAGCGTCAGGCGGTCGCGGCGCAGCTGGATCAGCTCCTTCCTGGCGATCACCAGCGCGCGCGCGAACATGTCAGGCCGCTCCCCTCGCCGGCTCGGCGTGGGCTAGATCTTCGCGCACCATGGACACGAAGGCGTCTTCCACGGTCGGGCGCACCTCGTGCGCGTCCAGCGCTTGCTCCGGGCGGAGCTGCGATAGCTCGCGCACCACCTGCACGGGGTCGGCCTTTTGCCGGGTGCACACGCGCAGCAGATGGCCGTAGTGGGCGACCTCGTCGACGCGCGGATCGGCACGCAGCCGCGCCGCGAGCGCGCTCGCGTCCTCGACGCTGGCCTCGGCGGCGCGCAGGCCGCGGCGCAGCACCATCTCGCGGGGCGTGCCCGTGTCGAGCAGCTGGCCGCGGAAGATGAAGGTGATCTCGTGGCAGCGCTCCGCCTCGTCCATGTAGTGGGTGGTGACGACGATTGTCGTGCCTCGTGCCGAGAGGCGATGGATCTGCTCCCAGAACTCGCGGCGGCTCACCGGATCGACGCCGGCGGTGGGCTCGTCGAGAAATAGCAAGGGAGGCTCATGCACGGTGGCGCTGGCCAGCGCCACCCGCTGCTTCCAGCCGCCGGAGAGCGTGCCCGCCAGCTGCTTGCGGCGCGGCGCGAGCCCCGACGACTCCAGCACCTCCGCCAGGCGCGCGGCGCGGCGCTGGCTCGGCACGCCGTAGATGCCGGCGTAAAACTCCAGATTTTCCTCGACGCTCAGATCCTCGTACAGGCTGAAGCGCTGAGTCATGTAGCCGATGTTCTGCTTGATTTGCTCGGCCTGGCGCACGATGTCGAAGCCCACCACCCGGCCCGAGCCGCCCGTGGGCGTGAGGATGCCGCACAGCATGCGGATGGTGGTCGACTTGCCGGCGCCGTTCG
>JAICTU010000302.1 GCA_025936205.1 Polyangiaceae bacterium
GGCTCGGCATCGTCCTGCACGTTGCAGCGCAGGCAGAGCCAGCCACGCGCCGCGCCGGGGCCCGCAAACTCGGCGAGTGCCAGCCCGCAGCCGGGGCAGCAGGGCAGCACGGCTGAGCCGTGGCCACCCCGGGCAATCGTGCCCACTGGTGATGTCTCGTGCTGCCCGTTCGTGTCCACTGGTGCTGAGGCCGCAGCGTCTATTCCGCTGGTCTGGTCGGTCGGTGTGCCACCATGCGGCTCTTTTAATCCGTAGGTCCCCGGTTCGAACCCGGGTCGACCCACTGCAAAAACGCCGGAAAACGAGGGAGCGAAGGGCAGCGGAGCGTGACCGCTGCCTCCTGCGGACGGCAATCCGCTGCGCCGTCACAGGCGTCGCAGAACCAGAGCTCGCCTTTCCTCAGCGCTTCCGCACCGCGTAGCTCAGGTGGGTCACCCGCTGCGTCCGCTCCGAACGGAGGGGCGTCAGCGCCACGCGGCTCGCGTCCACGCCCTCGAACAGGCGGATTCCGGAGCCGAACAGCACCGGGGAGAGAGCGACCGAGAACTCGTCGATCAGGCCGCCATTCACGTACTCCACGATCGTTGCGGCGCCGCCCGCGATGCGGACGTCTCGGTCGCCGGCCGCCTCTCGGGCTCGCGCGAGCGCGGTCTCGATGCCGTCGTTGACGAAGTGGAAGGTGGTTCCGCCCCGGCGCTCCCAGGGGTCGCGCTTCTCGTGTGTTACGACGAAGACTGGCGTGTGGAAGGGCGCCTCCTCTGGCCAGGCGTGCTCGCCGGCGTCGAACATGCGCTTGCCCATGATGCTCGCGCCGGTGCGCTCGAACGTGTCCCGCAAGATGTCGTTGTCGCGCCCCTCCTCGCCGCCCTCGCCAAACTTCAGCAGCTCGCGGAAGAAGCGCTGCGGGAAAACCCATTGCTGCAGCTCCATCCACTGAGGCCCCATCAAGTCCTTGGCGGACGCGGGCGCGATGAACCCGTCCAACGACATCGACACGCTGAAATACACCTTGCCAGCCATTTAGCCCTCCGATCCCTTCTGAACCATCTCGGTGACGTAGGTAGCCAGGTGGCTCAGAGTCTGCTGGCCACCCTCGATCGCGTGGTACTTCTCGACGGCGTCGTCGTGCAGCTGCGTGGTAGGGAATACGGTGCGCATCTCGATCCGGGTCGCCGCGCCGTCGGGCGCAAAGGTGAGGACCGACTCGAAGGCGTTCGGGTCGCCGCGGAACTCACCGTGGAGCAGCGCGATCCGCTCCGGCGCAGTGATCTCGGTCCAGGTGATCCACTCCTGGTAGTCCGTCCCATCCGGTCCGTGCATCACGAAGCTCCACTCTCCGCCGACGCGGAACTCGAAGGAGCGCGTGGTGGTGGTGAACCCCTCTGGCCCCCACCAGCGCGACAAGTGCCGGACCTCGGTGAACGCCTCGAAGACCAGCTCTCTTGGCGCGTCGATGCGCCGAGAGATCACGATCTCGCGGTCGGCCGTCAGCGACGGCGTGTGTAGTCCCGGCGCGCTCATCGCGATTTCTCCTTCCCTGTCCGCTCGAGATCGCGCACGTACGCTTCCAGCCGGTCGAAGCTCTCGTTCCAGAACCGTTCGAAGCCGCCCGTCCATTCGTGAACCGGTCGTAGGCCACGGGCGTCGAGGCCGTACAGGCGCTGCTTGCCCGCCTTGCGGTCCCGCACCAGCCCGACCTCCCGCAGCACCCGCAGGTGCTTGGACGCCCCCGGCTGGGTCATCCCCAGCTCCTGCGCCAACCCCGTCACCGGCTGCTCACCGCCTCGCAGCAGCACCAGGATCTGCCGGCGCTGCGGCTCGGCGATTGCGTTGAAGACGTCCGACGTCGTCGCTGCTCGTGCCATGTCCAACATCATATGCCAATATCGGCATACGTCAAGCCGAGAGCCAGCCCTCCGCGCCTTCGCGTTCGCTCGATGATCCTCGTGCTCGAGCGGCGCTGCCCTGATAACGCCCCCATCTTTCTGGGCAAGCCGCTGGACACCTCGTCGGATCGCAACGTCCCGCGCGCTTCTCGAACGCACAGAACTCCTGGTCCTCGCTCTGTATCCACTCCGCATCCGGCACGTCGGTGTCGATGCGAGTGGACGGGCCGCTCGCGCAGGCTGCCAGCAGCCAAACGCTCATCGGCAGCCAAGTCTTCATGCCTCATCAGTATCATGGCAGCTCGCTTGCTCGGGGTGGACGAGGGCTGTGCAGCGCCATGGCAGGGGCAGGGCAAAGTCTTCCCCACAAAAATCTTCCCTGGAATCTGCTGAAAAATGGCTCGCGCCACGAGCATCTGGAGCGTGCGGCCGTTTTGGGGCGTGTCGCGACGGGTCTTGGCGGGTGCTGCGTGTAATCGCTCGAGGCCCTCCTGGGGCCTCTGAAGGAAAGAAGGAGTATTTCGATGTTCAATTCAATCGCGGCCCTCGGTGTCGGTCTGATCACTGCGCTTGCCGCCGTGCCCGCTGCCGCGCACGACGGCCGCGGTCCGGCGTATCCGAGCTCGTATCCGGGTTCTTACCCGGGCGGTTATCCCGGTTCGTATCCGCCGCCAGCGCCCACGTATGCGCCGCCGCCCTATGCGCCGGCGACTCCGGTCGTGTTGGCGGATGCCCAGGTGGTGCTGCGCCAGGCGGATTATGACTTCGACGGCGGTGTCACGTTGCGTGAGGCGCAGTCGTTCGGCTGGACGCAGTTCAGTCGCGAGGACACGAATCGCGACGGGGTGCTCACGCGCTGGGAGCTGCGAGGTCTGAACGATGCCTTCGCCCGCGGTGCGCGTGCGGATGGTGTCGTCACCTTCGCCGAGTACGACGGCAATCTGCAGCGGCAATTCTATCGGCTCGACTACAACCGTGACGGGTTCTTGAGCCGTCGCGAGCTGGGCATCGCCACGCCGCCGCCTTCCACGGGCGTGACGTGGAGCTGGCACTGGTCGCTATGACGCCGAGCGGCGCGGCCGCACCGCAGCCGGCGCCGATGATTCCGCGGGTTTCGTGCTGGCACGCTTGCGCGTGGAGGTCGGAGGTCGATGTGGCTTTTTGCCGTGTGACTTCGACGCCGTCTCCACGCGCCGTGCCGAGGGCGGCTGGGCCGGCGCTGGCGCGGCGAGGGCTGCTGCGCTCGGCGGCGCGGGCACGGCGGCGGGTTCCTGGGGCGCAGCAGGCGGGGGCGGGGCCGGGGCTTCGAGAGCTGGCGCCACGCGCGCGGGCACCGGTTGGGGCCGCGCAGGCGCGGCCGTGAGCGCCTGCACGCGCATCGACGGCGGGGGCGGCACCAGGGTGGCGCTGCTCAGCATGGCCCCGGCGGCCATGACCAGAACCGTGCCCGCAGCGAGCACCAGCTGCAGCATCGGCGTCGCCGGGCTGCCGTCGCTCGCGAGCCGTTCTTGCCAGGCGTGAGCGACGGAAGGGGACTGCGCGCGAGGCGCTTCAGAGGGCTCGTTCTGGGTCGGTTCCGGCGTCTCGGTTGCCATGGCGGGGACAGTGTGCAGGGCGCCGAGAAGCTGGCAAGCGCGTTTCGTGTTTCATGGGAGCGGGCAGCGTCAGATCGGAGCAGCTCACCCCGACGGGTGCAGAGAGGCGAGAAGAATCGCGGGGAAAGGGAGCGCGGGCGCTTGTACCGAACAGGGCCGCGGCTAGACTGCGAGCGGCCGGATTGGCCACCGTCTGAAAGAGGTCGGAATGTTTCCTCACCAGGCCGAGACCTTGGCGCGCGTCAGCGCTCACTTCTCCGCGGACGCGTCCGTGACGGCGCTGCTGCTCGGGGGTTCGATCGCTCACGGCTTTCACTCGGAGCAGTCGGACGTGGACATCATGATCGTGGTCTCCGACGACGATCATCGCGAGCGTCTGGGGACGCCGCGCGCCTGCTTTTTCAGCCGTGAGCTGTGCACGTACGAGGGGGGCTACGTGGACGGCAAATACATCTCGGAAGCGTTCCTGCGCGAGGTGGACGCGCGCGGCAGCGAGCCCGCGCGCTACGCCTTTCAGGATGCGCGGGTCGTGTTCTCGCGCAGTGCCACGCTCGGCCCGCTGCTGGCGCAGATCCCTCGGTATCCGCTGGCGGACAAGGCCGCTCGCATCCAGCGCTTTCAGGGGCAGGTCGAGGCCTGGCTCTGGTACTGCAGCGAGGCGCTCGAGCGGCAGAACTTGCCGCTGCTGCGCACGGCCGTGGCCAAGCTCACGTTGTTCGGAGGGCGCCTGGTGCTCGCACACAATGAGATGTTGTACCCGTACCTCAAGTGGTTCCTGCGCGTGCTCGCCACCGCACCGGATCAGCCGCCGGGGCTGGTGGCACGCATCGAAGAGCTCGCGCTCGAGCCGAGCCGCGAGCGCATCGACGCCTTCGGAAAGCTGATCAAAGAGTTCAAGGGCTGGGACATGAACGCCTGGGGCGCGCAGTTCCTGCAGGACAGCGAGCTCAGCTGGTTCCATTCCTCGGCCCCGGTCGACGACATCTGAACATCGCGCTGACCGCGCCGCGCCAGCGTCCTAGAAGTACGTCACGCTGAGCAACACCCCGAGCGTACCCACCGACAGCCGCGCATCGTCACCGCGCACGGTCTCCAGCTCCAGCCGGCCCGCAACGCCGAGGCCCCAGTTACCGCCGATCGGCCATTCGTAGCCGAGGTCGCCCTCGAAGCCGATGCCCGTCATGGCGTCGTATTCGTCGCCGCGAAATTTGAAGGAGGCGCGGGACACACCAAGCACGCCCGTCATGTAGAGGTTGGACGGGAAGTAGTACGTCAGCCCCAGGCCGAGCAGGGTGAAGGTGAGGGAAATGTCGTCCAGGTCGCCCAGGCTTTCGGGGCCGCGGGATACCGATGGCTCGAACATCGAATTGACGGAGAGCCGCCCGTGCAGCGCCAGATCCGGAGCGATGGCTCCGCCGAGATCCGCGGAGAAGAGCAGGCCGCCGCCGCTCAGCGTGATGTCGTTCACATCGTCGTCCGCGACCACAGCTCCCAGGCCACCGTCGAGCCGCAGCATCAAGCCCTGATGATTCGGCTCATACGGGCGGTAGTAATAGCGGTGTCGGGGCGCCGCTTCCGCGATGGAGGGCAGCGCGATCAGTGCAGCAAGCAGAGTGATGGAGCAAGCGAAGCGCATCATCGCAAAGCTATTGCACAGCGATCACGGCCGATCAAATGCGCGAACAGCGCGCCACCTTCGCTGGCGTGCGCGCTGTCGCTCGATGCCTCACTTCGTGCCGGCTGTTTCACCAGATGGAGCAACACGCAGCTTCTGCGGGAACGCCCCGCACGAGGCGCACGCGAGCATCGCCGTCACTCGCTCTCTGGCTCTTCCTCTGGCTCTTCGGACAAGATGCGATACAGCGCGCGCTTCGCGTCCGTGAGCACCTTGCGTGCTTGCGCGATCTGATCGGCTTGCCCCGAGCTGGAGATCTGCCAGAGCGCCGCAGCGATGTGACGGATCTGTCCCATCAGGTCGAACAACTCCTCATCGGTCTCGTTGGTCGCCCAGTTCCAGGGGGCTTCGGTCTCGGCCTGATGCTCTGCTACGTATTTTCTTCCACTGTCGGTGAGATGGAATACGCGCCCCGTGCCCGCTTCTTCCGAGCGAACCAGACCTTCGTCTTGAAGTTGTTGCAGGGCCGGGTAGACGGAGCCGGGGCTCGGGCGCCACATGCCACGACTGCGCTCGGTCAACTCCTGCATGATCTGGTAGCCATTGCGCGGGGACTCCGCGAGCAGCGCCAGGATGCCCGCACGAACGTCGCCGCGGCGCGCGCGAGGCCCACGGCGCCTCCCGAAGGGAAAGCCCCCGAAGCCGAAGGGGAAGCCGCCGGCGCCGCCGAAGCCGAACCCGGCGGCGCCGCCTCTGCCGCCGCGGTCTGCCCCCTGTGCTCCGAAGCGAGCCGCGCGTCGCAAATTGTCAAAAAATCTTGGATCCATGGGCATTTAAACCTCCTGACGGGCCACGGGTCGATCGCCGGCAGCCACCATCACGATAGATAACGATATATCAGTAATAGCTCGCGTCAAGGCGACGCGTGCGATTTCGGTAAGGCACGCGCGTTGCTTGGTGGTGCTCAGCAAATTGCGTTGGGAGGCCTTCCGACATGCCCGAGCAGAAACCAGATCAGCAACCGCCGCCACGCCAGGTGACGGTGCAACCGCAGGAACCCAAACCATGGAAAGGCGGGCCTCCCAAGCAGCCGCAACGGGCCGACAAGGGGCCGCGACCTGCGCCCGAAGGTGAGCAGGACCAGCGAACCAACAAGGACCGTGACGGGAACGCGTGAGAGAGATTCAGCGGATGGTTGGGGCAGCTCGCGACAAAGCGCCTCGGGGCACGCTTGCTCGATGTGCCTTCTGCCTCGCGCTCGGCCTGTGCTTCGCCGCGTCCGGCTGCCAGAAGACTTATTACACCGTGATGGAGCAGGTGGGCGTGGAGAAGCGCGAGATCCTGAGCTCGCGCGTGAAGCATGCCAAGGAGAGCCAGCGCGAAGCCCAAAAGGACTTTCGCGATGCGCTGGAGAAGTTTCAGGCGGTCACGGGGCAGCATGGTGGTCAGCTCGAGGATCGCTATGAAAGTCTGCGCTCCGCGTATGAGCGCAGCGAAGCTCAGGCGCACGAGGTGAGCGAACGCATCGACGCCGTGGAAGATGTCGCCGATGCTTTGCTCGACGAGTGGAAGGGCGAGCTCGACCGCTACGAGGATGCTTCGCTGCGCGCACGCAGCGCGGAGCGGCTACGGGAGACGCGAGGCGACGTCCAGCGCTTGCTGCGCGCGATGCACCGAGCGGAGCAGAGCCTGAACCCGGTGCTGCACAAGCTGCAGGACCGGGTGCTCTACCTGAAGCACAATCTCAACGCTGCGGCGCTCGCCGGGCTCGATGCCAAGGTGCCCGAACTGGAACGCGATGTGGCGCATCTGGTCGAGGAAATGCAGGCCAGTATCGCGGAGGCCGATCGCTTCATGGCGCAGGAGCAGGTCAATTGATAGTCAGCTGATGCGCGGCGGTCACACGGGGCGACGGGGGCGACTCAGCCCCGCAGCGGCGCCCGCGCGACGGCGAACTCCTCCCACGGGTCCTGCTCGAGCTTTGCCATGTGCTGCTCGAGGTTCTTCACCTTGAAGGCTCCGGGCTTCAATCCCTGCTCGAGCTCCTCCCAGGCCAGCGGCAGCGCCACCGGTGCGCCGGGGCGCGCGCGCGTGGAATAGACGCAGACCGAAGTCGCGCCGGGGCCGTTTCTAAAGTAGTCGATGAAGATCTTGCCCTTGCGTTTCTGCTTGGTCATCGTGGCAATGTAGCGCGCCGGCTCGGCCTTCACGAGCTCGTCGGCGATTCGCTTCGAGAACGCCTTGGCTTGGTCCCACGGCGTCGTCGGCTCGATGGGAGTCACCAGGTGCAGCCCCTTGCCGCCCGTCCATTTCAAGAACGCGGTGAGGCCCTTGGCCTGCAGCCGTTCGCGCAATAGATGCGCTGCCTCCACCACGCGCGGCCAGGCGAGCCCCTCGTCGGGGTCCAGGTCGAAAACCAGCTGGTCCGGAAACTCCAGCGAGTCAGCGCGGCAGCCCCAGGTGTGGATCTCCAGCGCGCCCATCTGTACCAGCCCGAGCAAGCCTTCCACGTCGCGCACCATCAGGTTCGCTTCGGGGCCCTTCTTCTGTTGCACCATCACCTGCTGTACGGCCTTGGGCATGCCGCGCGATGGATGCTTCTGGTGGAAGCATTGCCCGCCCTCACCGTCGGGGCAGCGAACCAGCATCAACGGGCGTTCGCTCACGTAGGGCAGCATCCAGCGGGCGACCCGCGCGTAGTGCAGCAGCAAGTCGCGCTTGGTCAGGCCCTGGTCCGGATAGAGGATGCGGTCTGGATGCGTGATCTCGATCCGCGACACGTCCAGCTCGATCTTTGCGGGTTCCAAAGCCGGCTTGCTCTTGCCCTTGGGTTTGGCCTTCGCCTTCGCCTTCGGGTCCGGCCGCTCGAGCTTCACGTCCTCGCTGGGCTTGTCGTCGCGCAACCCGTGAAAGGAGGCGTGCCGGATCAGCCCGTCCCGGGTGCGCTCGACGAATGAGATCTGCGCCACCAGGCTGGGCTCGACCCAGTGCACGCCGCGCCGTTCGGCACCCCGCGGCGGGTTTTCGAAGGCCGGCTCGGAGCGCTCCAGCGGCGCGAGGCGCTTCGCCAGCTGCGCGAGCGAGGCCTGGGTGAAGCCGGTGCCCACCTTGCCGGCGTAGCGCAATGCGTTCCCCTCGCGCACACCGACCAGCAGCGCGCCCAGGTGCGAGCGCGAGCCCGCCGGTTCGGTGAAGCCGCCCACCACGAACTCCTGTACCGACAGGCACTTCACTTTCAACCAGCCGCGCCCGCGGCTCGAGCTGTACGGGGCGTCGGCGCGCTTGCACACGATGCCTTCCAGCCCGCGCCGGCAGGCTTGCTCGAAGAACGCCGGGCCTGCTCCCTGAATGTGATCGCTGAAGCGCAGGCGGGGGTTGCCCGCTCGTTCGATCAGCTCCCGCAGGAGCGCCTTCCGCTCGACGAGCGGCAGCTGACGCAGGTCAAAGCCGTCCAGGAACAGCGCATCGAAGGCGAAGAACGTGCAGCTGCCGTCTTTGCCTGCTTCGAGCGACTTTTGCAGCAGCTGAAAGTCGCTGATGCCGTCGTCCCGGAGCACCACCAGCTCGCCATCGAGCAAAGCGCTCTCCGCGGGCAAGGCTCCGAGCGCGCTGGCGATCGAGGGCAGGCGCGTGCTCCAGTCGTTGCCCCGGCGAGAGAGCAGCTGCGCACGCCCGTTCTCGACGCGCGCCTGGATGCGGTAACCATCGAGCTTGATCTCGTGCAGCCAGTCCTGTCCCTCGGGCGCCTCCGAGCTCAGTGTGGCCAGCTGCGGCTCGACGAAGGCCGGGAGCTTGGCGCGCTGCGCTCCGGGCCGCTGCTCCAGCGACGGCGCTGCGGAGCTGGCCGAAACGCGGGCGCGTGCGCTGCGCCGGGCCTTCGCCACGTTGTGCGCTGGTTTGCTCGTCCAGACGTGGTCCGGATCCGCCGCGATCTGGGCCAGGTCGCGCCCGCTGGCCACGCTGAGCGGCTGGGACTCGAGCAGCTCGGCGTCAGAGCCCGGACGCGCTGCGGCGTCGTTGCTCTTGAACAGCAGCCATTTGCGATCGGATGCCTTGCCCTTCGATCGCCCGGTAGAGGGCGTCCGCACCAGATGAAAGCTGCCGTGCAACTTCTCCCCCTGGAGTTCGAAAGTCAGACGGCCTCGCCGGTACATCTCCTCGGCGTCACCCTCGGGCTTCCAGCTGCCGCGATCCCAGACCAGGACAGTGCCGCCGCCGTACTCGCCTTCCGGGATGATGCCCTCGAAGTCGGAGTATTCGATCGGGTGATCCTCGGTCTGCATCGCCAGGCGCTTCACCTTTGGATCCAGGCTGGGACCCTTGGGTACCGCCCAGCTCAGCATCACGCCGCCCAGCTCCAGCCGAAAATCGTAGTGGAGGCTACGAGCGTCGTGCTTCTGGACGACGAACGAATGGCCATTGCCGCGCCGGGCAGGCGTTTTCCGGCCTCGCGGCTCGCCGGTGTGCTGGAAGTTGCGCTTTTGTCGATAGGTTTCGAGCGCCATACGCCCGGGTCGTTGCACGGCGCGTGCCGCGGGTAGCGCTCGGCCGGCGGATCACCCCGGCTCGACGAGCTCGCGGATCGCCTGCGCCGTTTCCCCGGGAAAGCGCCGGGCGACCCAGTGATCATCGGTGTCGAACGTGATCAGCCGCGCATCGGGCAATGCCGCCTGAAGTTGATGGGCGATGCTCAGCGGGCTGATCGGGTCGCGCGTCGCCCAGACCAGCAACACCGGGACGCGGATGCGCGGCAGGTCCGCGCTCAGGTCGGGCACGGGCGCGAAGATCCAGGGCGGGTTGGTGCCGTCGCCGCCGTACTCGGAGCGCCAGTCCTTCGCGCCGTGGCGCGCCATGTCCACGCCCGCCGCGGCCACGATCAGCACCAGATGAGTCACGAGCTCGGGGTAGCGCAGCGCGAGCTGCAGCGCGAGAAAGCCCCCCATCGATTGACCCGCCACCACTCCCGGTCGCGGCAAGCCCCGCGCGATGTGATCGATCAGCTGGTCGTAGCTCTGAATCGCGGGATTCGCGGGCACCGGTCCAAAGCCGGGGAGATCCAACGTGTGTTGCTCCCAGCTTACAGGCAGGCCACGACGGATCGGGTGCCAGAAGCCAGAGAGTCCAGCAGCGCCAGGAATCAAGGTGATGTGAGTCATCGGGGGCATCAGGCAGCAGAAGCTGCAAAGCTCGACGGCCAGCGTGCCTCGCTCGGGGCAATTCTGCCAACGGAAACGCTCGCCGGGGCGCTTTCGCGGCTTGGCACCGCCCTTGCTGAAGCCTGTCCCTCATGCCGATCCTCACCATCATCTTAGTGATCGTGCTCGTGGGCGTGTTGCTCTGGGCACTCAACAGCTTCGTTCCCATGGACCCGAAGGTTCGGAGCATCTTGAACATCGTGGTCGTGCTGTTGCTCATCATCTGGCTGCTGCAGGCATTCGGGCTGTTGCACGGCCTGGCCAACATCCGCGTCGGCTAGCAGTCACGGCCGCAAGAGCCGGGCCCCACCACGTACTTGGTTTGGGGCTCGGCCCGCGCGGCGCAGCACGACTCCAGGAAATGCCCGCCATTCCTCCTTGCGTCTCGCGCGCTACCGCACGAAACCTGGCGCCATGCACTACTTGCTATTTTACGAGGCCCAACCGGACTACGTCGAGCGGCGCACGGCATTCCGCGCGGTGCACCTGGCCCTGGCAGAGGAGTACGCCGCGCGCGGCGAGCTGATCCTGGCAGGCGCGCTCGCCGATCCCATCGACGGGGCGGTGTTTCTGTTTCAGGGCTCGAGCCCGGCCATTGCCGAGGAGTTCGCCCAGAAGGACCCGTACGTCATCCATGGGCTCGTGAAGAGCTGGCGCGTTCGCACCTGGCCGACCGTCGTCGGCAAAGATGCGGCGACGCCGCTGTCTTCTGCGCAGTTCCGTTGAGTCAGCGCGCCTGGACCTTGACCGCCGCCGGGTGGTCGCGCAGGTACTGGCGCACGATGCCGAGGAAGTCGGGGTCCGGCGAGAGGCCCAGCGCCGAAGCGCGCTGAGCCTCGAAGCGCGCGGGCCAGGTGCGCACGATGCGCTCGATGTTGGGGTCGGGCTCGATGCGCACCAGGGCGCGCACGGCGGGGCCCGCCACCGCCTCCAGGGCGTCCAGCATCTCGCCCACGCGCACGCTGAGCGCCGGCAGGTTCAATGCGGTGCGCCCGCCGAAGCGTTCGCGGCTCGCCTCGTAGGCGGCGATCAGCGCGGCGA
>JAICTU010000795.1 GCA_025936205.1 Polyangiaceae bacterium
CGGGCGCCGGCAGGGCGCCGGCACGGTCGTGCTCGGCTGATCGCTGCCCGGCAGCAGCAGCGAGACGAGATCGCCGCGGCGCTGGACGCGCAACCGCACGGGCCCGCTCGCTTCCGGCGCGCCGAAGTCCGGCCAGGCACACTCCAGCCCGCCGAAGGAGGCGCTCTCGCCGGCGGCCGCGGCGGTGCCTGCCAGGCGCAGCAGTGGAGCCGGGCCCCCTGCCAGCGTCAGCTCCAGAGTGAAATTGGCGTAATCGGTGTCGGCGATGCTCGCCGCCGCGTTCGAGCCCGAGAGCTGGAGGCCCGTGGCGGTGACGTAGCGCAGGCTGGCCGTGCCCTCGAACGACGAGCTCGGCGGCAAGTGAGGGACCAGGCCTTGCCCACTCCCGACCAGCAGCGGGGCCACGTCCTGCGTCCACGGGCCGCGCTGGCTCGAGTGCAGTCCGAGCAGCTCGAGCGCGTCGCCGTTCTGCTGCAACCAGACGAAGAGCCCGGGACCGAGCGCCAGGGGTGAGGGAAGCTGCGCGGGGATGGAAGTCGGAAGCACTGCGTCCGCCGCCACGAAGCGCGCTTGCCAGGGGTCGAAGCGCGCCAGCCGCCCGTTGGCGATCAACCATGGAGAGCCGTTCGCGGCCGGCACCAGCAGCGGCTGCGCGGCAGCGAGCTCGGCCGGCAACGATTCGAGGGCGTGCGCGCTGCCCTGTGGATCGATCCACCAGACGTCGCGCGAGATGCAACCGCCGTTGCCGCCGGCGCAGGGCAAGCACTCGTCCGAGCGCTGCAGCGGGTCGCAGCCCCCGACCGCCAGGGCGCTGCCCGCGGCGATCTCGACGAAGGCCCGATCCAGGGCCGCCGGATCCAGCCGGATCGACGCCATGCTGGCCGCGCTGTCTGTCAGATCGAAACTCAAGAACTCCACGCTCCCGATCGGCTGGCGAGCAGCCTGTGGATCCGTGGCACTGGCAGCCCAGGCGTATCCGCCGCCGACCAGAATGCGTCCGTCGGCGAGCAGCAGTGCGCGGGGCTGGATGCGCGGCGTGGCCAGCAGCTCGAGCGCGCGCGGCGCCCGCGTGGGATCGGTGGACACCAGCTCGACGCTGGCGAGCGCGCGGCCACCGTCGGATTCACCGCCGATCAGCAGCGTCGCGCCCGACGGCAGCTCGAGCGCGGCATGGCGAGCGCGCGGCACGGCCAGCGCGCGACGCTCCACGCCGAACTGCTGCTTCACGGGATCGAACAGCTCCGCATCGGAACGGTGGCGACTGGAGTCGGCGTCGATCCCGCCTGCGATCAACATCTGGTCTCCCAGCTCGCTCAGGGATGCGAAGCGCCGGGCCGAGCCAAGCCTCTGGTCACTCGCGAGCGGCGTGAGCCGCGCCGTGCTCAGGTCGAGCTCGAGCCCGGGAGCTTCGCCGGCCTGGTCGGGCAGCCCCGCCAGACAGAACACGCGCGCCGCGTGGCTGGATCGCCCGAACAGCCAGGCCGCACTGTCCGTGGCGGCCGTGAGCTGACCGATCTGGCAAGCGCTCTCGCGCGGCCAGAGCAGGACACGGATCGCTCGCTCTGCATCCAGCTCGCCCGTCCCCCAGTAGCCGCGCCCGCCCAGCGTGCTCAACTCCACGGCTCGGGTGTCCTGCGGCAGCGACAGCGACTCGAGCGTGGCGTCGCTGGACAGGATCGATACGCTGTCGTTGGAGCGATCGAAGTCGCCGAGCGCGATCAGCTCCAGCTGCGCGGGCGCGCTGTCCGGCGCTGGTGCACATGCGGGCACATAGTGCGCGACTATCGCCACCCTTTCCGGTGCCGAATCACAGCCCGCGAGCAGCGCGGCCGCGGCCGCCACGGTACGATACCAGAAGCGCATGTTTCCGCAGATCTTCGGTAAATACGTGCTGGAGCGGGAGATCGCTGCCGGAGGCATGGCGCGGGTGCTGCTGGCGACTCTGCGAGGCGCGGGCGGCTTCGAGAAGCGACTGGTCGTCAAACAGATACGACCCGAATTGGCGTCCGATCAGTCTTTCATCGGGCGTTTTGTGGCCGAGGCCAAGACGGCGGTCGAGCTCAGCCACGCCAACATCGTGCCGGTCTACGAGCTCGGCGTCGAACAGGGCACCTACTACATCGCCATGGAATTCTGCCCGGGCGTGGCGCTGAGCCAGCTGCTCGTGCTGGGCGCGCTCTCGCCCGCGGAGGGCGCCTACATCGGCGTGGAGATCTGTCGAGCGCTCGACTACGCGCATCGCAAGGCGGGCATCGTCCATCGCGACGTGACGCCGCGCAACGTGATGATCGATCCCGAGGGCATGGTGCGCTTGATCGACTTCGGCATCGCCGCGCCCGTCGATCCCGCTCGGGTGGACCCTTCGCGTGCAC
>JAICTU010000560.1 GCA_025936205.1 Polyangiaceae bacterium
CGGCGAGCACCTGGGGCTGCCGTTCATGGTGATGGAGTACGTGGACGGCGTATCCTGCGCCAAGATCTTGCGCGCGGTGGCTGCTCGCGGGGAGCGCTTCCCGGAGGCGGCGGCGCTCACCATCTGCGCAGAGGTGCTGAAGGGGCTCGTGCACGCGCATGCCGCGTGTGACGAGCAGGGCAACTCGCTCGGCATCGTGCATCGCGACGTTTCACCCGGCAATATCCTGATCAGCCGCACGGGCCGCGTGAAGCTCGCCGACTTCGGCATCGCGCGCAGCACGCAGATCGAGCATCACACCGATCCCGGACAGGTCAAAGGCAAGTTCGGCTACATGTCTCCCGAGCAAGTGATGGGAGACGAGCAACTCGACGGACGCAGCGATGTGTTCTCGCTGGGCGTCGTGATGACCGAGATGCTGCTCGGGCGCCGTCTGTTCTCGGGCAAGGGAGAGTTCGAGGTGCTCACTCGCATGTACGAGGCGGACATCGCGGTGCTCTATCAAGAGGCTTCACGGCTCAGCCCTGCCCTGCTGCCCCTGCTCGAGAAGGCACTGCAGCGCGATCGCAACCGGCGTTTCGCCAGCGCGGCCGAGTTCCTCGCAGCCCTGCAGCAGGCAGGGAACGACCTGCAGCTCACGCTCGACGACCGCGGGCTCGTGCCCTGGCTGTTCCAGCTGGGCGTGATGCCTTCGCAGAGCGGTTACTACGCGCTGCAGCTCGAGCCACTGGAGGAGCAGCGCGAAAAGGGCTGACACGCCGTATTGCCAGGAGCCTGGCTAGGGAGCGGGCTGGCCGCGCAG
This sequence comes from Polyangiaceae bacterium, assembly GCA_025936205.1. Next base: position 803 of record JAICTU010000560.1, read on the forward strand.
CACGCGGCTGTGGAACAGCAGCATCTCGAGGGCACCCGGGCCGCGATTGAACTGGTAGCTGTGCGTGCCGACCACCTGCGCAAAGCCATGTGCCACGCCTCGCTCGCTGAGCGCGGCGGAGAGCGCCTGATTCTGACTGCGGAAATAGTCTTCGTCGCTGGTCAGCAGGCGCAAGGCTAGGCGGGGGTTCTGCGCCAGTGCCCGCGCACCGAGATCGGCGAAGCGCTGGACTTCGCCCGCGTCCAGCGCCGCCTGCAGGGCTCCGACGCTGCCGAAGGCGAGCGGTCGCGCAAATCCGACCAGCAGCGAGGCGCGTCCTCCCAGACTCACGCCGTCGATTCCGGTCGACGCGGCCGTGCCCAGCGCCGGCGTCTTCGCGTACACGCGCGGCAGCAGCGTGTCCGCGACGAAATCCGCGAGCGCCGTGCCCGCGGCCCAGGCGGCGTCCCGCTGCAACACGTCGGGCAAGTAGGGACACACGACGATCAGGCCCCCGTACGGCTGCGCACGCAGCGCGGCATTGATCTGCTCCAGGCGAGCAGCGTTCACGTACGTCTCAAAATCGGCGGGCACGAGCGGCGGGTGCTCCAGGCGCTCGCTGGCGCGCGACAGGAGGTAGTCGTCGAGCCAGCCGCGAGCCCCCCGGCGGCTGCCCTTCAAGCTCTCGCCACGGCCGTGGAAAGCGACCAGCACTGGAAAGCGCGTTTCGACGGACGGCGCAGCGGGTACCGAAATCACGACGTCGGTGGGCCCGAAGGGTGCCTGTTCAAAACGCCAGATGAGCTCGAGCGCAGGCAGCCCGGCGTTCTTTTCTTCCTTCTCCAGTGTGTTTGCCGCCGCGTTTCCGGCGGAAGTTCCGCCGTCGGCTCCATATTTTGACGGGCCAGGAACGGGTTTGCCGCCGGAATCGGCGTGAGCCGCACGCTGCGAGTCGATGGCGACGGCAAGAGTGCGCGGCGCGCGCTCGCAGCTCGAGCATGCCATGGTCAGCGAGAGCAGAAGCGCTCTGACCCCACGGAATTTCCAGCCTCGACGAGCCGCTCGAACGCTGGCCCACCAGCCAGCTGCTGTACCGTCGAGGGGCGGGTTGTCCCCGCGGGAGTAGCGGTGCGTGGACAAACGAGGCGCCTGCGCCGATAGTATCGCCGGGCCGGATTTCACTTACCAATCCGCCATAGCGTCAGACCTCAACGTAGATCCAGCCGCTCTTCCGCGCAAACCCCCCGCTTCGGAGCGCCCCGCGTTTGAACGTACCTATGAAACTTCCCCCGGCTGCCAGCGCCTCCCTGTTTCGCCTCTTCTTACTGCTAGTGCTCTCCTTCGTCTCGCTGGACGCCCGCGCGGCGGCCATGAACGATGCCAAGGCCAACAAGCAGATCGACGACGCCATCAATAACCACTACGCGAGCGCGGACATCGACAAGGCCGAGAAGAAGCTGATGGAGGTCATCAAGGCCTGCGGCTCCAAGTGCTCGCCGACGGTCACGGCGCGTGCCTGGATGTACGTGGGCATCGTGCGCGGCAGCGGCAGGGATGATGCGGCCGCCGCCGCGGAGGCGTTCAAGACAGCCAAGGCGGCCGATCCCAACGTGAAGCTCGACGACTTGTTCGCGACGGATCTGGTCAAGCGCGTCTTCGAGCAAGCCGCGGGGCCCACGCCGGCAACGGCAGCCGCCCCCATGCCGCTGATGGAGGACATCAAGAGCCGCGGCGCCCTGCCGGAAGAAGTGACCTCGATCACCTGCTCGCTGCAAGTGACCGAGATTGAGACCCAGCGTCCCATCCCCCTCGCCTGCCGTACGGCGCCGGGGGCCAACAGCGTCGTGCTCGCGTTCCCGCCCCACATCACGACCCCCAGGCACCCGCAGCCCCAGACCAAGCAGGGGCAGGACTGGGTCGGTGAGGTGCCGTGCACCGACACCGCGCAGATCGGTGTGCTGCAGTATCGCCTGCAAGCTCTGGACGCGCAGGGCAAGCAGGTCGACGGCCTCGGCACCGAGCAAGATCCGCTGGAGCTCAACCTCGTCGAGACCACCCAGGCTGCTCCCCCTTCGCTGCCGAATCAACCAGCGCCCGCCACCTGCCGGCCCCCCAAGAAGGTGGAGGCGGCGGGTCCCAAGCTCGGCAGCTATGGCGATGCCTGTAACGATGCTGCTCAGTGCCAGGGCGGCCTCAGTTGCATCGCGGGCAAGTGCGCGGCGGACGTGCGTTGCGAGAGCGACTCGGAGTGCGTCTCCGGCAGCTGCGTGGACAATATGTGCGTCAGCGGTCGGGAAGACTGCGAAGGCGGAGACTGCCCGAAGGAGAACCGCGCGCCCATGAACTGGTTCGGGCTGCAAGGCGGCCTGGACTTCGCGATGATGAGCGGGAACCAGGTTTGCGGGCGCGACGCCGACGTGTCCTACAGCTGCTTCGAGGACGGCAACCCCTACCGCGGCGTGCCCAACCAGAACTTCGCCGGCAACATCGACGGCGGCTTCAAGACCGCCACGACACGCGTGATGTTGAGCTATGAGCGCGCCCTCAGCGGCCTGTTCAGCCTCGAGGGGCGCTTCGGCTTCGCCTTCAACGGCGGTCCCGAGTCGTCCAAGAGCGAGGGCGGGGACAGCTCGAAGTTCGTGCCCTTTCACGCCGAGCTGCGCGCCAAGCTGTACTTCACCCGCGTCTACCGCAGCGACGGCCGCGGTCTGAAGGGTCCCAGCGGGTTTTTCATGGCGGGCGGCGGCGTGGCCCAGGTGGATCCGCACGTTTCGGTGCCCGTCGCCGAGTGCCGCCAGACCGGTCTCAACACCGCCTTCGTGCCCGGCGCGCCCAACGAGATCACGCAGGCGGAAGACCTGTGCGCGCGCAGCGACAACCGCGCGCTGGCGGTGAAAGACGTGGATGTCTACCAGCGCCTGGGCCGCGGCTTCGCCACCGCAGGTGTGGGCTTCCGCTACGGCATCGGCAAGCACGTCGCGGCGATCGCCGCCGTGAACACGCAGTTCCTGCTGCCGTCGTTCGGCATCACGTTGAGTCCATCGCTCGGCGTGTCAGCAGGCTTTTAGCGCACTCACCCGCCAATTTTTCGGGGGCACCCCGACCCCTCGCCTCCTCCTGTTTCCGGGCCGCGTCGCCTGGACGCCGAGCGTCTGTTCGATATGACGCCTCGCAGCGTCCAGCTGCGTCCACTGTCAGCGTTGACTGACGCTCGCACTGAAGCGTGAATTCTTTGCTGGCGCCAGTGGACTCGCAACTCATCGAGTTGTGGCTGCTATCCGTGCGCGCACGGCAGCGCCGCGAAACACAACACGCTCAGCGAAATGTGGAGGAAACAAATGCAAGGGCATCGTCTGAGGAGTCTCGCAACAGCCAGCTCGCTCTGTGAGCCAGCGTTCGCGCAGGCAGAGGCTCCCGCTGAAATATCCATGACACCCAGCACACCAGACACGCGCAACAGCGCCCCGGACCAGCGAGGTTGCAGGCTGCGCTCGCTCGCGTCGCTCGGGGCTGCGGGGGTGTTGCTGAGCAGCGCGGCTGGAGCTGGAGCGCAGGACAGCTCGTCGCAGCCGGCGGTCGGCGGCTCCGTGAACGCTTCGGCGACCGTCCAGACCGCTCCGGTCACGGTCAGCGGCACCAAGAGAGAGACGGCTCCGCTGCCCTCCACCTCGCTGACTTCGCTCGACGCGAAGCTGGATATCGGCGTCGGGCTGCGCACGGAGTTCGTGTTCGATCCGGATGAGCCGGAGCCCAACGATGCTCCCGTCTATGCCGTGAATTACGATCTGCGCCCGTACATCTCGGGCCAGGTCAACCGTTATATCAAGTTCGAAGGCAACCTCGACTCCGAGGCGACGAACAACATCCGCGTGCTGGACGCGCTGTTGAAGTTCGAGTTCAGCGACTACGCCAACATCTGGGTCGGGCACTTCCTGCCGCCCTCCGACCGCGCCAACCTGAGCGGGCCCTATTACCGCAACACCTGGTCCGGCACCGGCGGCGTCAATGCCTACCCCGCGGAGTTTGCGGGCCGCGACGATGGCCTCGCGTACTGGGGCCAGTACGCGGGTGGCGTCGTGAAATGGCAGCTCGGCTTTTTCAACATGGGCAACGGGGGCACGCCGGATCCACGGTTCGCGGGGCGCGTGACCGTGAACCTCTTCGATCCCGAGCCCGGCTACTACAACAGCAGCACCTACTACGGGACCAAGGACATCCTGGCTTTTGGAGCAGCGTTGCAGCATGAGCCTGCGCCGCAGGGCGCTGATGATGACGCGGCCAACACCATGTGGAGCCTGGACGCGCTCTGGGAGAAGAACTTCGGGGGGATCGGCACGGTGGACGTCGAAGGCGCGTTCTACGACTTCGACGGCCGAGACGAAGGGAAGAGCTTGTTCTTGCTCGGCAGCTTCCTGTTTCCCGAAAAGATCGGCATCGGCCAGTTTCAGCCCGTGCTGCAGCTGCAGTATCTGACGTGGAACGCCGGAGACTCGCGCAATGGCGAGACAGCGCCGGATGATTCGTCGCTGCTGAGCATCGATGCCGGGCTGCAATACATCATCAACGGACACAACGCGCGGCTTGCCGCGACGCTCCGTTACAACTCGCAGTCTGTCGGCGATGCGAATGCTGACACCGACACGGTGATCGTTCTCGGCGCGCAAATTCAAGCTTTCTGACTTCTTCCCGAAACGCGCCGCATTCACACAATGGAG
>JAICTU010000086.1 GCA_025936205.1 Polyangiaceae bacterium
ACAGCGCAGGCAGTTCTGCCGCAGCCAGTTCTGCCGCAGCCAGTTCTGCCGCAGCCAGTTCTGCCGCAGCCAGTTCTGCCGCAGCCAGTTCTGCCGCAGCCAGTTCCGCCGCAGCCAGTTCCGCCGCAGCCAGTTCCGCCGCGGGTCAGCCGAAAGACGCTGTCGAGATCACCGGCGGCGTGCAGCTGCCGCCTGTCCCGGAAGGCTTCAACACCTACGACGGTGGCTGGCTCGAGGTGGCCTTTCCGCCGTCGGTGCGGCACCGCGTCCAACCGCTGATCCACGAGGCGGATGCATTCCGCATGCGCATGCAGGAGCTGTTCGGGCACCCCGTGCTGGAGCACGTCTACCTGCGCGTGGGGCGAACGCCGGGTGAGATGGCTACGCTGGCGCCGCCCGGCAATCTTCCCCCGAAATACGCCGCCGGGGTGGCCTATCCTGGTATCGGACTGGTGTTGCTCACCATCGAGCCCGTGCACCCCAACTCCATGCACGATCTGGGCGAGGTGTTTCAGCATGAGCTCGCGCACGTCGCACTGCACGACGCCTTGAACGGGCACCACGTGCCGCACTGGCTGAACGAAGGCCTTGCCGTGCACCTCTCCGGCGAGAGCATGCTGGCACGCTGGCAGACCCTGTCGACCGCGACGCTGTCGGAGACGCTGCTGCCGCTCGCGCAGCTCGAGTGGGGCTTCCCCAACGACGACGTGCAGACGCCGATCGCCTACGCCGAATCTGCGGACGTGGTGCGGCACCTGCTCCGCACCCGCTACAACCAGCGCTTCGTCGCGATGTTGCACCGCGTGAGCGGCGGCCAGCCCTTCGAGCGCGCCATGCTCGATGCGTACGGCTTTCAGGTGTATGGCGTGGGCGCGAACAGCCTGGAAGATGAGTGGCGGCGCGAGGTGGCCAAGCGCTACACGTTCTGGCCCGTGCTGTTCAGCGGCAGCATGCTCTGGATCGGCGTGCTCGGCCTGTTCACGGTCGGCTACTTCCGCAGCCGCAGCAAGCAACGGCTGACCCTGGAGCGCTGGGCCATCGAGGAAGCCGCGGAGGATCGCCCGAAGGTGCGCGACCCCGCGTTCGCCGGCCGCATGCACATCGTGCTGGCGCCCAAACCCGCGCCGACTCCCGCCGCGGCTCCAGAGGCGCAGATGCTACCCGAGTTCAAGAAGCCGGTGTCGGAGGTCGACGTGCCCAAAGTCGAGCACGACGGCAGCTGGCACACTCTCCATTGAGATTCGGGGAACGGTAGCCACGGCGAGAGGCATGCCCTCGTCGTGGCGAGTTGTGGGAGGGGCTCGCCGCCGAGCGGGCCTCGGCGACCCTAGAATGCGCCCACCGCGAGGCGGGACGTCACTTCCGTTCCACGTGGCGCTTTTCCAGGTCGCGCGACTCCTGGATCACGCACTGGAAGATGCGCTGGGCCATTGCGGCCTCGAGCGGGCTCGGGGCGGCGTTGGCGACGCGCGCGAGCAGGTCGCGCTCGCGTTCGGCGTCATAGATGGCGAGGTTGTTGGCGCGCTTGTAGTCGCCCACACGGATCACCAGGCGCAGGCGCTGGGCCAGCAACTCCAAGATGTTGCGATCGATGGCGTCGATCTGGTCTCGGAGTTCCCGGAGCTGTGTAGCGGCCATGGGGGCATGCTAGCCGGCGACCCGCGCGCGCTTCAACTCGCTCGAGCAGGCGCGGCTCCTGAAGGCCCCCAGCGACCTCCGGGCCGAGGCTCGGGGGCGGCGGGGCAGGAAATGCGTCCGCGCATCTGCCGCTTGCCGTGGGCGCGGGGCCGTGATCGAATTGGTGTTGCGTGGCGATACGGTCGATATCCGAGGTGTTCGGGGGGCGGGCAAAGGCCGGAGATGCGCTGGAGGTGGCGGGCTGGGTCCGCACGCGGCGCGATTCCAAAGCGGGGCTGTCGTTCGTGCATCTGTCCGACGGCTCCTGCTTCGATGCTCTGCAGCTGGTCGTGCCGAGCACTCTCGGCAATTACCAGAGCGAGGTGCTGAAGCTCACGACGGGCTGCTCGGTGCGAGCCTCGGGCACGCTCAAGGAGAGCCAGGGCAAAGGGCAGAGCCTGGAGCTCGCCGTCGACAGCCTACAAGTGGTGGGCTGGGTCGAGGACCCCGAGCACTATCCCCTCGCGCCGAAGCGCCACTCGAACGAGTACCTGCGAGAGATCGCGCACCTCAGGCCGCGCACCAACACCTTCGGGGCGGTGGCCCGCGTGCGCCACGTGCTGAGCCAGGCGATCCATCGCTTCTTCCACGAGCATGGCTTTCTCTGGGTCCACACGCCGATCATCACCGGCAGCGACTGCGAGGGGGCGGGGGAGATGTTCCGCGTCTCGACGCTCGATCGCGTGGCGAATGAGCAGGCTGCCGCGAGCAAGCAGCAGGCTGCCGGCAAAGAGCAGGCTGCCGGCAAAGAGCAGACGCCTGGGCAGGCCAAGCCGCACGAGTTCTTCGGGCAGCCCACGTTCCTCACGGTGTCGGGGCAGCTGGCGCTGGAGACGTACTGCTGCGCGCTCTCGCGCGTGTACACGTTCGGGCCCACCTTCCGCGCCGAGAACTCCAACACCAGCCGCCATCTGGCCGAGTTCTGGATGATCGAGCCCGAGGTCGCGTTCGCGCAGCTGAGCGACAACGTCGATCTGGCGGAGGCCTTTCTGAAGTACATCTTCCGCGCGTTGCTCGATCAGTGCGGCAGCGACATGGCCTTCTTCAAGGAGCGCATCGATCCACAGGTGATCGACCGGCTCGAGGCCTTCGTGCAGAGCGCCTTCGAGCGCGTCGAGTACACCGAGGCGATCCGGTTGCTGGAGACGAAGGGACGTGACGCCAAGTTCGAGTACCCCGTGCGCTGGGGCATGGACCTGCAGTCGGAGCACGAGCGCTATCTGACGGAGACGATCTTCCAGCGCCCCGTGGTGGTGATGAACTACCCGAAGGAGATCAAGGCCTTCTACATGCGCCAGAACGACGATGGCCGGACCGTCGCCGCCATGGACGTGCTGGCGCCGGGCATCGGTGAGATCATCGGCGGCGCTCAGCGCGAGGAGCGCCTGTCGGTGCTCGATGCGCGCATGCAGGAGCTCGGGCTGCAGGCGGAGAACTACTACTGGTATCGCGATCTCCGCCGCTACGGAACGGTTCCGCACGCCGGCTTCGGGCTCGGCCTGGAGCGTACGTTGATCTACGCCACCGGTCTCGGCAACGTACGCGACGTGATCCCGTTCCCGCGCACGCCGGGCTCTGCAAATTTCTGAGCCGCCAATTTCTGGAGCGGCCATGACGCCGACCCGTGGTGTTTCATGAAAGAAACACCGGTCGCCAGCGCCGGCTGTACAGTGCGCGCAGTTCGCTGATCCGACGCCGATCCGAGCATTGATGCAACGCGTGCGCGCCAGTAGATCCAGCCCCGGTCGAGACTTCCGCGGAACGACCGGGCGCTGAGAAATACCGCGCTTCTGAGGCGACCGGCCACGGTCGCGTCTGGTATTTGGGACACAGAGAACAGAGGAGCTGTCGCATGGCCTCACTGCTGAGCAAGGACCGCATCATCGCGCCGCCAAATTTCAACCGCTGGTTGATCCCGCCGTGCGCGCTGGCCACGCACCTCTGTATCGGTCAGGCGTATGCATTCAGCGTGTTCAACCTGCCGCTGACGCAGCAACTCGGGATCAAGGAGTCGCTGGCAAACGACTGGAAGCTGACGGAGTTGAGCTGGATCTTCACCATCGCCATCTTCTTCCTGGGCGCCTCCGCGGCGGTGTTTGGCAAATGGGTGCAGTCGGAAGGGCCGCGCAAGGCGGGCTTCGTGGCTGCCGTGTGCTGGGGCCTTGGCTTCTTGGTCGGTGCGCTCGGCATCGAGATGCACAACCTGTGGGTGCTCTACTTCGGCTACGGCGTGCTCGGTGGCTGTGGCCTCGGCATCGGCTACATCACTCCCGTCTCGACCTTGATCACCTGGTTCCCCGATCGGCGCGGCATGGCCACGGGTATGGCGATCATGGGCTTCGGCGGTGGCGCGCTGGTGGCTTCGCCGCTCTCAGTGCTACTGATGAAACAGTTTGCGTCGCCCAGCTCGACCGGGGTCGCGCAGACCTGGCTGGTGCTCGGCGTCGTATACCTGATCGTCATGTGCGCCGGCGCGTTCGGCTATCGCTTGCCGGCGCCCGGCTGGAAGCCGGAGGGCTGGGTGCCCGCGCCCGTGAAGGCGGGCGCGCTGACCATGAAGTTCGACGTCACGCCCGGTCGAGCCATCACCACGCGCCAGTTCTGGTGCCTGTGGGTGGCGCTGTGCTTCAACGTCACGGCTGGCATCGGCGTGCTGCAGCAAGCGTCGCCGATGATCCAGGAGGTGTTCAAGGGCACGATCACGGCTGGCGCCGCTGCGGGCTTCGTCGGGCTGCTCAGCCTGTTCAACATGGGCGGGCGCTTCTTCTGGGCCTCGCTTTCGGACAAGATCGGGCGCAAGGGCACCTACGCCTGCTTCTTCCTGCTGGGCCCCGCGATGTATGCGTTGGTGCCGTTCGTTGGGGGGCAGCTCGGCTCGGTGCCGTTGTTCGTGGGCTGCTTCTGCGTGATCCTCACCATGTACGGCGGCGGCTTTGCGACCATTCCGGCGTACCTCGCGGATGTATTCGGCACCAAATACGTGAGCGCCGTGCACGGCCGTATTCTCACGGCCTGGTCGGTTGCGGGGATCTTGGGACCTGTGCTGGTCAACTACCTGCGCGAGTTCCAGATCAATCACGGCATTCCCAAGTACCAGGCCTACAACATCACCATGTACATCATGGCCGGTCTGCTCGTGGTCGGGTTCTTCGCGAACCTGGCGGTGAAGCCCGTGGGCGAGAAGGACATCGAGCGTGAGCCGCAGCCCGGCGGCAGGCCCGTCACGGTCTGAGCGAGGCGAAAGGAATTACGGATGGCAAACTCGCAGAGACACCGCGGGGACACCCCGCACCCCGAGGCCAATGTTCGTCCCGGCAGCACCGCTCCCACCCTGCCTCCGCGCGCCCAAGCCGCCGCAACAGCTCCCGCCGGCGGCGGTCAGGTCGTGACGCTGGTGCTGGCCTGGCTCGGCGTCGGGCTCCCGCTGCTCTGGGGAGTACTTCAGACGCTCGAGAAGACGCTGGCGCTCTTCAAGTAGGCGCATGGAACCGCCCGGCGCCTCGGGCCATGGGCGGTTATCCCTCGCTGTCCGCGCTGACGCGGATCACGACTGACTTGGAGGCGGGCGTGAAGCTCTTGTCCGCGAAGTGGCCCGCCGGGACCAGCACGTTGGCTTCGGGGAAGTAGGCCGCCGCCGTCTGGCGCGGAGTGTCGTACCCCAGCACGGTGAAACCGCGCGCGTGGCGCGTCTCGTTGCGGAAGTGGCTGGTGATGTGCACCTTGTCGCCGCTGCGCAGCCCGCGCGCCGCTAGATCCGCCTCGTTCATCAAGAGCACGCGGCGGTAGCCGTAGACGCCACGATAGCGATCGTTGAGATCGTACACGGTGGTGTTGAACTGATCGTGAGAGCGGATCGTGCTGAGCAGCAGCTGGTCGGCCTCGAGCGCGAGCTCCGGCAGCGGTTGCACGGTGAGCTTTGCGCGCCCGCCGAGCTTGGTGAAGTCGAGGTCGCGCGCGCTGTTCGGCAAGGTGAAGCCGCCGGGCACGGCGACGCGCTGGTTGTAGTCAGCAAAGCCCGGAATGGTCTCGGCGATCAGATCGCGCACGCGGGCATAGTCGGCGGCCAGCTCGCGATAGGGGACCTGCGTGTGCCCGGCGAGCGTCGCCTCCGCCAGCCGCGCGACGATCTCCGCCTCGGAGAGCAGCAGGTCGGAAGCGGGCGGCAGCACGCCGCGCGAAGCGTGCACCACGCTCATCGAGTCTTCCACCGTGACGAAGCCGGCCGGGTCCTGCTCGGTGCGGCCCCTGCACGGCAGGATCAACCCGCGTTCGCCGGTGATCAGGTGTGAGCGGTTCAGCTTGGTGGAGACGTGCGTGGTGAGGCGCGTGCGTTCCAGGGCTGCCGCGGTCACCTCGGTGTCGGGCGCGGCGGAGAGGAAGTTGCCGCCCAGCGCGAAGAACACCTTCACCTTGCCTTCGCGCATGGCCTGAATGGCCCCCACGGCGTGCAGACCCGTGGCCTGTGGGATGTCGAAGTCGAAGCGCTCCGCCAGCTTGGCCGCCCACGGGGGCACGTGTTCCCAGATGCCCATGGTGCGGTCGCCCTGCACGTTGGAGTGGCCGCGCACGGGGCAGGCGCCCGCGCCGGGCTTGCCCAGCATGCCGCGCAGCAGCAGGAAGTTGACCACCTCCTGCACGTTGGCGACGCCGTGTTTGTGCTGGGTCAGCCCCATCGCCCAGCAGCAGATGGTCGCCCGAGACTCGATCGCGATCTGCGCGGCCGCGCGCACCAGCTCTTCGGAGACGCCGCTGAGCTGGATCAGCTCGGCGAGCTCGAGCGCTTCCAGACTCGCGCGGAGCTCCTCGAAGCCGCTGGTGTGGCGCGCGATGAACTCTCGATCCACCGCGCCGGCCTCGAGGATCAGCTTCATCAGCGCCTTGAGCAGAGGGATGTCCCCGCCGATGCGCACCTGCAGGTAGAGATCGGACAGCGCGACGCCGCCCAGCAGATCGCCGGGCTTCTGCGGGTGCGAGAAGCGCAGCAAGCCGGCCTCACGCAGCGGATTGACGGCGATGATCTTGGCACCGCGCAGCTTGGCCTCCCGCAACGTGGTCAACATGCGGGGGTGGTTCGTGCCCGGATTCTGGCCGAACAAGAAGATGGCGTCGGCGTGATCGAAGTCTTCCAGGAGGACCGTGCCCTTGCCGATCCCGATCACCTCACCCATGCCGCGGCCGCTCGACTCGTGGCACATGTTCGAGCAGTCCGGCAGATTGTTGGTGCCGAACTGGCGCACGAACAGCTGATACAGGAACGCGGCCTCGTTGCTGGTCCGCCCCGAGGTGTAGAACGCCGCCTGATCCGGGCTCTGCAGGCCGTTCAACTCGCTCGCGATCAGCGCGAAGGCCTCGTCCCAGGAGATCTCGTGGTAGTGATCGTCTCCCAGATTGCGCAGCATGGGGTGCGTGAGCCGCCCCTGCGCGTTGAGCCAGGCGTCGGACTGCTTCAGCAGCTCCGAGATGGAATGCTGCTGGAAAAATTCCGGTCCTACGCGGCGCGTGGTCGCTTCGTCTGCCACCGCGCGCGCGCCGTTCTCGCAGAACTCGGCGGTCGATGGCTTCTTGGGGTCCGGCCAGGCACAGCTCGGACAATCGAACCCATCCTGCTGATTCACGGCGCCGAGCACGCGCAAACCGCGCTAGAGACCGCTCTCGCGCAACATGTAGCGCGTCGAGGAGACGACCGCCCGAACGCCGCCGGCTTCCCGAGCCGGCGGCTCTACAATGGGCGCGCCCGTTTCGATCGGGGTGGTGGTCGGATCGTTGGGCCCGACCACCACCTGCTCGCGAGCAGGGCGCCGAGGCGCTGGGACTCGCTCCGATACCCGCTGTGTCGTCGGAGAGACGACCGCTGGAGCGCCGGCGCGGGTTCGAGCATCACTGGGCATGCTCGCTTTTTAGCACCTCAGTGCGCGTGCGTCTGCGCGTCGATGTGGTGATCCTTGGTTTCCTTGATGTACAGGCCACCGATGATCAGTGTGATGATGCAGACGGCGATGGGATAAATGAGGCCTGCGTAGATGGCGCCGCTGCCGAACGTGCCCTTGGCCCACTCGGATGCCGTCACCCAGGTCGCAATCAGCGGCAAGAAGCCACCGAACCAGCCATTTCCCAGGTGATAGGGCACGGACATCGAGGTGTACCGAATCTGGGTGGGGAACAGCTCCACCAGAAACGCCGCAATCGGGCCGTACACCATGCACACGTAGACCATCTGAATGGCCACGAGCACCACCAGGGCGGGCACATTGACGCTCGCGGGATCCGGAGTGGCCAGACCGGCCGGATTGGCGAAGTAATGCATCGCCATGTAGATGGGCACGTAGGTGACGGCGCCCAGGGCGCAGCCCGCCATCATGATCTTCTTGCGGCCGATGCGGTCGGAGAGGTGCCCGAAGAACAGGAACAGGGGGGTCGTAAGGAACAGGGCGATCGCCATCACCGTGTATGCCGTCTGCCACGGCACCTTCAGGACCGCCTGCAGGAAGGTCAGCGCGTAGAACTGCCCGGTGTACCAGACCACACCCTGGCCCGCCGTCGCGCCGAACAGGGCGATCAGCACGTAGCGCAGGTTCGGCTGCTTGGTGAACGACTCGACCAGCGGGTTCTTGCTCGTCTTGCCCTCGGCCTTGAGCTTCGAGAACAGCGGCGACTCGCGCATGCGCACGCGGATGTAGAGCGACACCGCCAGCAGCACGAAGGAGAGCAGGAAGGGGATGCGCCAGCCGTACTCGCCGAAGCTCTGCTCGCCGAGCAGCTTGCGGCACGAGCCGATGACCAGCATGCTGATGAAGAAGCCCGCCGTCGCCGTGGTCTGAATGAAGCTCGTGTAGTAGCCGCGCCGCGCATCCGGCACGTGCTCGGCCACGTAGGTGGCCGCGCCGCCGTACTCACCGCCGAGCGCCAGGCCCTGCGCCAAGCGCAGGCTCACCAGCAGCGCCGTTGCGCCCAGGCCCCAGCTCTCGTACGTCGGCAGCAGACCGACCAGCGCCGTGGACAGGCCCATGGTGGCCATCGTCACCAGGAACGTGTACTTGCGGCCGACCAGATCGCCGAGATAGCCGAACACGATGGCCCCGAGCGGGCGCACGCCGAAGCCGGCGCCGAAGGTCGCCAAGCTCGCGAGCAGCTGCGCAGTCTCGTTGCCGGCGGGAAAGAACTTCTTCCCGAAGAACACGGCCAGGCTGCCGTACAGGTAGAAGTCGTACCACTCGAACAGGGTTCCGACCGAGGACGCCGTGATGACTCGGCGCAAGGTCGTGTCGGGAGCGAGCTCGGCACTCGAGCCCGGGAGCGGCGGTTCGCTCTGGATTCGAGATCCATCGATACTATCGGTGGCTGTGTTCATGACGTCCTCATGATGCTGCGGATGGTGGGCACCGGTCGAGATGCGGCTTGTCCCGCGCTAGGTAGCGACCGGGCCTCGGACGCGGGGTGTCCCCCGCCAACTCGTGCCCCGGGTTCCATTGCTGAAACGTCCCCGGCGCAGAGCCACCCGTCCTAACACGCGCGCTTTGGGAACTACAGCGCCTCGAGCTTCGCGAGCTGCCGCTCGCTTGGCTCAATGGTGCGCATGTCCCACATGCGCTTCGATCACAGGCCACAGCCGCAGCGAGCGCCTCCGATTTGGCACGGGCATTTCCACGCTTACGAGATACTTGTCGAATCGCGTCTCGTCGCGTTCCGGCGCACTGCGTCGACGTTCAACGAATCACGACGGGGCAACCAGCAACGATATCCGCTTGCAGGACTTCGCCCGTCTTCAACAAGTCACACGAGCTGCCGAGTAGTTGCACGGTCTGCCCGTCCACGAAGGCCCAGCCGTTGACCGGATCAGCAGGTACGAGCTGCCCGTCGAAGAAGACGTTGACCAGCGTAGGGTCGGGCGGTGGCTCTTTCAGGCGGAGGTTGCAGCTCAAGGCCACGCCCAGGCCGAGCTTGCTCACGGTATCGATCAACTCGTCGGCGTCGCTCACTCGGAAGTAGCTGGGGCTGCCCGCGCGAGCCATGCCGCCTGCGATAGCGAGCCGATCGAGCAGGCTCGCGAACGCATCGCTGCCCGGGATGCCGATCACGAAGGTACGAACGCCTGCCTGCGCCAGGGCGCTCACCGCGGACAGGCTGCCGGCTTGGTCCAGACAATTCTCTGGACCAAACAGATCGCGCTCGCAGCAGTTGAGCGGCGCCTCGCAGTAGGTATTCTCGGCGATCAACGCATGGTCCAGATTGGGGATGCAGCTCTCCGGGCCACACTGCGCTCGCACATCGCAGTTGGGGCCACCGTCCGTCATCAGAAACACGTAGGTCTGATCGCCGTGGTCCCGCAGCTTGGGGAGCAGCGCGCCGAGCGCAGCCGCCACGGGGGTTCCGCCCCGCGGCGTGCGGCGGTTGATCTCGAACATCAGCTCGGTGAGCACGGGCCCCGGCTTGCCGCTCACGGCGAAGCTCACCGAGTCTCCCGCGGACAGAGGTAGGATCTCTTCCCCCGAGTCGCAGGTGACGTCCTGCGCGGGGAACAGCGTCGCGCCGTAGTTCACGCGGTGCCCCACGCGCTCCAGCAGCTTCTGGATCGCCAGCCCGAGGACGTCGTAGCGATCGCTCGGGAGCAGGAGCGTCCCGGTGCTCTGCGGCTCCTCGCCGATCGGGATGTCGTCGAGCATGCTCGCCGAAGCGTCGATCGCGAAATAGAGGTTGGGTCTCAGAAACTCGAGCTCCACGGTGGACGCCCCGCACGGGCTCAGCAGGTCGGGGTGCACGGTCGGGTCGTCGTCGACCAGCGAGGGCTCCTCGGGCTTGGGCTTGGGTTTGTGCAGGTCGTCGACCAGGCCGGGACGCTCCGCCTTGCTACAGGCGAGGGTGCAACCCAGAATGCCGCCCAGTAACCCGCTCACGACCCGCCCGGCCGCGCGCGTCTTTCGCCCCAGGGCGCCTCCCATTCGTCTCAGCCTAGCAGACCGGATATGTTTGGGCCGGTGTACCCCCAATGGCTCCGGCGGCGCTGGCCGTGGTTTCTGGCGATCCTGGCCGGAGCAGTCGTTCTGGGTGGGCTCTGGCTGTGGAGGCGGGCCGCGCCCGGGGAAGCCAGCCAGGCCATTCCAGCGCCGCCTCGGGTCGCCGACGTGCTCGAGGTGCAGGTCGAGGCGGCAGGCCCCTGCGATGACCCGACAGGTGACCTGTGTAGCCAAAGGGGCGAGCCCGGATCGCCCATCGCCGGAGCTCTGCTGCAGTCGTGGCACGGTGGCCCCGGCAGCGCGGCGCCTCTGGAGCGGGTGCAATCCGATGCCGGAGGTCACGCGCGGCTCGAGCTCCATGCGGGCGCCGAATGGGTCTCGATCGAAGCTCCGGGGCGCGCGCGCTGGTCTGCCCGGTTGCCGCTCGCGCGGGGGCCTGGCCCGCTGCGGGTAGCGCTGGCTCCGGCGGTGCCGCTGCGCGTGCGCGTGGTCGGGGTCGACGGCAGCCCCATCGCCGGGGCGTTGGTGCTGGCTCATGGTGACGAAGCCCTGCCGCAGGTCGCCGTCAGCTCGGCGCTCGGCGAAGTCAGCTTCAGCAGCACCGGCGAGCACGTCGCCGGGGTGAAGGTCAGTGCTCCGGGCTATGCGTCGAGCAACGTCGAGCCCAGCTCGCGCGAGGTCACGGTGCAACTGAGCTCGCCGGCGAGTCTCCTGGTCAGCGTCGTCGGCCCCGAGGCGAGTGCTGTTCGAACTGACACAACGGCAACGGCGAAGCCGCCGGCGGGGGGCGCTCGAGTCTGGCTCTCGGGTCTCGATGTGTGGCCCCCGCGAGAGTCGAGCGCCGGCCCCGACGGCGATGTGGTCTGGGACGGCCTCGCGCGCGGGACCTACGATCTGCGCGCCGAGCTCGCGGGGGCGGTCGCGATCGCTTCGGTCACGGTGGAGCGCAGCGAGCACCGTTCCGTCACGCTCGAGCTGGTGCCCGGGCGCACGATCGAGGTGCAGGTGAATGACAGCGCCCCTGGCAACGCGCCCATCGCAGGCGCAGAAGTGGTGCTGGTAGAGGATGGGCTCGGGCCGTTTCCCTTGCACGGGAGCACGGACACGGCCGGGCGCGTCACGCTCGGACCGCTGCCGCGGGGCAGCGTGACCGTGAACGCTCGCGCCGAGGGCTACATGCCCGAGAGCGCCGTGCCCGTCTCCAGCGAGGCGCTCCGGGTTCAGCTCAGCTTGACCCGCGGCGGTCGGGTGCGGGGCCACGTCGTCGATCCCGCGGGGCAGCCGATCGCGGGAGCCAGCCTGGAGGTGCTGGGCAGCGATCTGCGCGGGCAGCCGATCGCGCGTCGCGCGTGGCTCGATCCGCTCGCGGGGGCGGCGCCTTCGTTCGCGCCATCGGCTCCCTTGATTCCGCTCGGTGAGCTCGGTGTGCTGCCCGGGCCGTTGCCCGTGCCGGGCGGAGCGCTGGGCAGCGCGGGCAAATCGCCTTGGGCCAGCGATGCCTCGGGGAATTTCCTGCTGGAGGATGTTCCACCCGGGCACATTCGCGTGCTCGCGCGACACCCCGACTTCGTCGAGGCGACCAGCGCCGAGCAGGAGCTATCGCCCGCCGGCGAGATCACGCTGACCCTGCAGCTCGCGCGCGGGGCGGCGCTCAGCGGGCACGTGACCGAGGCCGGCGGCAGGCCGCTGGCGCGCGCGCGCCTGGAGGCTCAGGGGCGGCACAGTCTCCAGCAGACCAGCGTGCTCACGCGCGATGACGGCTCGTTCGAGTTTCGCTCCCTGCCCGCGGAGGTCGATCTGTTCGTCGCACGCCCGGGCGATCGCCAGCGCTTCGTCCTGCGCCAGTCGCTGCAGCTGCGGCCCGGGGAGTCTCGGCAGCTGGAGCTGACACTGCCGCCCGAGCGGGCAGCTCTGGAGGTTTCGGTGCAGGGGGATGACCGCCGCGCGCTGGGAGGCGCGCTGGTGTCGCTGCTCTCGCTCGACCCCGCCGAACCCCTCCGGCGTAGCTTGACGACGGACGCCACGGGCAAGGTCCGGATCCCCGACGCCGCGGGCTTGCCCGTCGGGCTGCGCGTGCAAGCCGCCGGCTTCGGCAACTTCGAGACGCAGCTGGACGCGGCGCCGGCGCGCGTGGAGGTGAGCCTGCAGCCTGCGGTGCGCATCGTCGGACGCGTGACGCACGTGCGCGGTCGTCAAGGGCTGCCCGGCGCGCTGATCGTCTGGATGCAGGGGGGCGAGCGACGCACGACGCGCAGCGACGCCAGCGGAGAATTTCAGATCGGCGAGGCTTCGGCAGGCAACGCCCGGCTGCGCGTATCCCACCCGGGTTTCGCCACGCACGTCGCCGAGCTGGCAGTGCCCGCGATGGGTCGGGTCGATCGCCCCTTCGAGCTGGCTCCGGTCGATCTCGTGGAGGCGGGCTCGGTAGCGGGGCTCGTGCTGGACGAGCAGGGCGATCCCGTGCGCGGCGCGCGCGTCGGAGTCGGGCTGGTGCCCGCGTTCCTGCCGGCGGGTGCGGAGCCATTCGGGCTGACGCAGAGCGATGTCAGCGGACAATTTCGCCTGGACGACGTGCCCGTGGGACGCGTGACGATCTCCGCCTACACCGCCGCCGAGGGGCGGGGCAGCGCGCAGGACGTGGAGGTGCGCGCGGGCGAGAGCGCGGGCCCGGTGGAGATCGTGCTGCATCCCGGGAACACCGATTCCGGCTCCGACGCGCCCGCGAGCGTCGCGATCACGCTCGGAGAGCGCCCCAGTAGCACCGGTGTGGAAGTCGTGATTGTGAATGTTGCCGCTGGCAGTGAAGCGGAGCGTGCCGATCTGCGCGAGGGCGACGTGCTGCGCGCCGTCGACGGCTGGGATGTGCACGGGATGACGGAGGCGCGCCGTTACCTCGGCGGCAGCGACGGCAGCGACGTGATCGTGGAGCTCGATCGCGATGGCGAGTGGCTCTCGGTCAACGTCCGTCGCGAAGCGGTGCGCAGGTGAAGGGAAATTTGCGCTGTCCCGTCGCCCGGTCTGCGGGTCCTCCGCTGGCTTACGCGCGCTGAGTGTTCTACACGCTCGAGACTGGGAGACACGCGGACCTTCGCAGTCTGCGCTCCCGTGCGGAGCTCTATGCAATCCACTCCACCAGCGGCCAATGATGCGCCCGTGCG
Source organism: Polyangiaceae bacterium (assembly GCA_025936205.1). The sequence goes on from JAICTU010000086.1 coordinate 13,787, forward strand.
CAGCGTGGAGGACCTCGAACAGGTCTTCCGACGAGCGGAAAAACCACGCGATCGCTTCCGCATCGGAGCCGAGGCAGAGAAGTTCGGACTGGACTCGGTCTCGCTGCGTCCCGTGCAGTACTCCGGTCAAAACTCGATCCTCAGCATCTTCGAACGCTTTCAGCGCTACTACGGCTGGACGCCGGTCAGTGAGGCGCACGGCTCGCCCGTGATCGCGCTGGAACGCGGGTCCGCTTCGATCACGCTGGAGCCGGGCGGGCAGCTGGAGCTCTCGGGCGCGCCGCTCGAAGACGTGCACGCGATCCGCGACGAGTTCGTCGATCACTTTCAGGAGCTGGGCGCGATCTCGCGCGAGCTCGGCCTGTGCTGGCTGAGCATGGGCTTTCATCCAACCGCGGGCTTCGAGGAGCTGCCCTGGGTCCCCAAAGAGCGCTACGCGATCATGCAGCAGTACTTGCCGAGCCGCGGGAAGCGCGGGCGCGACATGATGCAGCGGACCGCCACCGTGCAAGCGAACTTCGACTTCACGGGAGAAGAGGACGCCATGCGCAAGCTGCGCGTTGCGCTCGGTATCTCGCCGGTGGTCGGGGCCATGTTTGCGAACTCGCCGTTTCGCGAGGGGCGCGTGTCGGAGCTGAAGAGCGAGCGACTCGATGTCTGGCTCAACATGGATCCGCAGCGCTCGGGCATCATGCCGGCGCTCTGGAACGCGAAGCGGCCTCGCTATCGCGACTATGTCGAGTGGGCTCTCGACGCGGGCATGTTCTTCATCAAGCGCGGGCCGCGCTTGATCCTGAACACGGGCCAGAGCTTTCGTGACTTCTTGCGCAACGGCTTCGAGGGCCAGCGAGCGACGCATGCCGACTGGTTCCGACATCTCTCGACGCTGTTCCCCGAGGTGCGGCTCAAGAGCACCATCGAAGTGCGCAGCTGTGATGCACAAGCCGAAGACCTCACGCTGGCCGTCCCGGCGCTGCTCACGGGCATCTTGTACGACGACCAGGCGCTCGCGGATGCCGAGGAGATCGCGCGCGGCATCAGCCTGAGCGTGGCGCTCACCTGTCGCTCCGAGGCGCCGCGCTTGGGGCTCGGCGGTCAGATCGGGGGCCAGCCCCTGCGCAGCATCGCCGAGCGCTTGCTGGAGGTCGCACGTGAGGGGCTCAGCCGGCGCGCGCGGCACAACGCGCAGGGCGAAGACGAGACGATCTATCTGCGGCCGCTGATGCGGCTGGTCGAGGCGGGTCGTTCCCCGGCGGACGAGCTGCGTCAAGGCCAGAAGACGGGCGATCGTTTGGATGGGCGCGCCCTAGGTCGGGTACAGGTCGCCAAGGGCCGACTGAGCACAGCCTGAGGCGGAATTCTGCTCTAGAAAAAGGTTTGGGCGCTCCTTGACACCCCAGGGGGGGTGGCTAAGTTCCGCGCAACCTTTCGTAAACGGCCCCTTCGCCGGGGCTGGGACCCGCGATTTCCCCGGGCTCTGTCGTTGGCGCTTTGTCATCGGCAGAGCGGCTCGCTTCGAGCCTGCCCGGGGAGTCTGGATCTGTAAACTCGTTCAGGTTTTGAGGTGGGCCGGCATTCGCCAGTTGGCTTTGTCCGCCAGCTGTGAGAGCAAGCCAGCTGCGAAAAGCCCGGCTCAGCACAACACGGAGACATATCAGCCATGAAGATTCGACCTCTGCAGGATCGCGTGATCGTCAAGCGCGTGCAGGAAGAAGAGAAGACCAAGGGCGGGATCATCATCCCCGACACCGCGAAGGAAAAGCCCATCGAGGGCGAGGTGATCGCGGTCGGCAATGGCAAGGTCCAGGAGGACGGCAAGGTGCGGGCGCTCGAGGTGAAGGCGGGCGATCGCGTGCTGTTCGGCAAGTATGCCGGCACCGAGGTCAAGCTCGACGGCGTCGAACACCTCATCCTTCGCGAGGATGACATCCTCGGCGTTCTGAGCAAGTAACCGAGAAGCAGAAGGTTTGAGGAGAGACTGACAATGGCTGCCAAGGAAATTGCCTACCAAGAGAACGCGCGGAACCTGATCCTGAACGGGGTCAACGCGCTGGCGAACGCTGTGCGCGTGACGCTCGGTCCGAAGGGCCGCAACGTGGTCATCGAGAAGAGCTTTGGTTCCCCCAGCATCACCACGGACGGTGTGACGGTGGCGAAGGAGATCGAGCTCGAGAACAAGTTCGAGAACATGGGCGCGCAGATGGTCAAGGAGGTCGCCTCCAAGACGAGCGACGTGGCCGGCGACGGCACCACCACCGCGACCGTGCTGGCGCAAGCCATCTTCCGTGAGGGGTCGAAGCTGGTGGCCGCGGGTCACAACCCGATGGACATCAAGCGCGGCATCGACAAGGCGGTCGAGGCCTGCGTCGAGGCGATGCGCAAGATCGCCAAGAGCACCAAGGACCCGCAAGAGATCGCGCAGGTCGGTACGGTCAGCGCCAACGGCGATGAGACCGTGGGCCAGCTGCTCAGCGAGGCCATGGAGAAGGTCGGCAAAGAGGGCGTGATCACCGTGGAAGAGGCCAAGAGCGCCGAGACCACGCTGGACGTCGTCGAAGGCATGCAGTTCGACCGCGGCTACCTGTCGCCGTACTTCGTCACCGACGCGGAGCGCATGGAAGCGGCCGTCGAGGACTGCTACCTGCTGCTGAGCGAGAAGAAGATCAGCAACATGAAGGACCTGGTGCCGGTGCTCGAAGCCATCGCGCGCCAGCAGAAGCCGCTGCTGATCATCGCGGAGGACATCGAGGGTGAGGCGCTCGCGACGCTGGTCGTGAACAAGCTGCGCGGTACCCTGCAGTGCGTTGCGGTGAAGGCGCCGGGCTTCGGCGATCGCCGCAAGGAGATGTTGAAGGACATCGCGGTGCTGACCGGTGGTCAGGTGATCAGCGAAGACCTCGGGCTCAAGCTCGAGAACGTCACGATCAGCGACCTCGGCCGCGCCAAGACGGTGAAGGTCGACAAGGACAACACCACGATCGTCGATGGTGCTGGCAAGAAGGACCAGATCAAGGCCCGCCAGAGCGAGATCCGCACCCAGATCGAGAACACGACGAGCGACTATGATCGCGAGAAGCTCCAGGAGCGCCTCGCGAAGCTGGTCGGCGGCGTGGCCGTGATCAAGGTGGGCGCTGCCACCGAGACCGAGATGAAGGAGCGCAAGGCTCGCGTCGAAGACGCGCTGCACGCCACGCGCGCCGCGGTCGAGGAAGGCATCGTCCCGGGCGGCGGCGTCGCGCTGCTGCGCGCGCAGAAGGCGCTGGAGAAGCTCGAGGTGAGCGAGGAAGAGCGCTTCGGCGTTCAGATCATCCGCCGCGCGCTCGAGGAACCGCTGCGTCAGATCTGCGCCAACGCCGGCGAAGAGGGCTCGATCATCGTGCAGCAGGTGCGCGATGGTAAGGGCGCGTTCGGTTACAACGCTCGTACCAGCAAGTTCGGTGATCTGATCGCCATGGGCGTGATCGATCCCGTCAAGGTGGTGCGCTCGGCGCTGCAGAACGCCGCCAGCGTCTCCGGTCTGCTGCTCACCACTGAGGCTCTTGTCGCCGAGAAGCCGAAAGAGGAGAAGGCGCCGGCGGGCGGTGGCCACGGCGGCGGCATGGGCGGCGGCGACTTCTGAGTCGTCTTCTCCCATAGCTCCACAAACCCGGGCCCGGGACTCGCGAGAGTCGCCGGGCCCGCGGCTTTTGTGGCCGCGAGCCGGGGGCAGGCGGCGTGGATGTGCGACGACACAGGTGGGAGGAGTGGCGCCGCGCACCGACCGCAGCCAGGGCCCTGCAACTTTCGCTTCAGGGAGTAACCGCGCGGTCGTTCCGAGCGCCGATGGCGCAGCACGGTAGTTACTCTCTTTTTTTCAGTCTGGTACTGGGCGCCTGCTGCCTGCAGGCGTGCGCGGACGGGATGCAAGAGCGCGACGATGTGAATCGCCCGCGCGACAACCCGCTCCCCGCGCTCGAACTCACCTCCAGCGACCCGGGGCGCCAGGAACCAGCCTGGTTGCCGCTCGGCTCTCATCCGATCGCGTTCCATGAGACTCCAGCCTGGCTGCCGCTCGGTTCTCATCCGCTCGCCTCTCACGAGGCGTCCGCCGATGCGGGCCCTCCCGCTGACGACGGCGACGCTGCCACGGCGGATGCCGGTGACGCAGCACCCGACGGCGGCACGCAGTAACCGGACGTCACGCCGGCCACACGTCTCCGAGCGCCGCACGGAGACCCTTGGCGATTCGCGGCACGGCACGCGCCTTGCTCACCAGGCAGGCGTACTGCCATGCATGTTGGAAGGGGAGTCGCGCCCTGTTCGAGTCGGGCCTGCTGGCGGCGCTGCGCGCTGAGCAGCGCGGCCGCTGTCGGTCTGGTGCTGGGACTCGTGGGAGTGGCTCTGGCGAGCGGCCCGCTCGGAGCTAATGGTCAACCGATCGCCACCAGCCATTACGGCATCGATCTGTTTCAGGGCCCGATCTATGCGGGCTCGCGCGTGACCGCCCTGGGCGGCGCGTACGTTGCGGTCGCGTGGGACGTCGATGGGATGCTTCAGAATCCCGCGGCGCCTGCGGTGCGCCCGTTCTTCTCGGTCACGGACTTCGATTACTGGCTCGGGTTTGGGCTGACGTTCCCGGGTTCCTTCGAGGACATGGACTTCTACAATAGCGGCTCCAGGTCGCCGGATTCCACGTCTTCCGTGTCGAGTTTCGTGGTGGCCACGCCCTCGGCGATGGTTCAGTTCGGCCCCTTCGGGTTTGGGGTGAGCCTGGAGTTGCAGAACTATCAGCTCGGCGAGATCTCCGCAGCGGGGGAGAGCGCGCACCTGTCGCTGGCATTCAACGTGGCCCACATGCAGCTGGCCTACGCGTTTGATCGCGGAGCTCTGGTGCTGGGCATGGGCACGCGCATCCTGCTCATGGACGCGGGTACGCGCGCGCCGGGGCAAACGAAGGAGCGGCCGATGCGCTCCTTCGGTACGGGCCTGGAGCTGGGCGCGCTGTGGAAGCCGCGCGGGGAGATCTTCAGCGTCGGCGCCGCCTTCCGCACGGGCATCACCACGGTGCCGAGCTTCTCCGATTCCGCCGTCCTCAGCAGCGACGGCGACGCCATCTTCGATACCGACTCCGGGCAATTCTACCTGCCCACGCAGGCGATCTTGCCCTGGGATCTCAACGTCGGCGTGGCTGCCGAGTTGGGGGTGAACCCGCAGAACCAGCCCTGGGTATCCGATCGCTCGGTGGCACAGCGCGAAGAGCTGCGCATTCAGCTGCGCATTCTCGATCAGCAGGACGCTCGGGATCGCGAGCTCGCGAACGCGCAGACCGAAGAAGAGATCCAGGCCATCAATGCCCGCTACGATGCGTTGCTCGAGCGGGATCAGGCGGAGATCGATGCCGCGCGCGAGGCCGCCTACTGGCGTATCCAGCGCTACCTGGCAGAGGCTCCCTTCGGACACGTGATGGTATCGGCGTCCGCGCTGATCACGGGCGCGGCCGAAAACGCCGTGGGACTGGAGTCGTTCCTGTCGCAGGAGGTCAATCGATCGGGTGAGCATCCCGTCGTCTCCTTACGGCTCGGGGCAGAGATGGGGCTGGTGCCCAACTTCATGCGGCTGCGCGCCGGCACCTATTCGGAGCCGACGCGTTTCGAGACGAGCAGCGCTCGCCCGCACTACACGGGCGGCTTCGATCTGCGCATCGGGCGCTGGAACGTCTTCGGACTCTGGCCGGATGACTACCAGTGGCGACTGGCGGTGGGCGCGGACGTGGCGCGCGATTACTTCACACTGGGGGTGACGATTGCCGGCTGGTACCCGCGCCACCACGGCACCGTGCAACTGCCGGAGCGCTGAGAGCGGGCGCGTCGATCGTCAGCGCTACGAGAGTGTTACACGGTGTGAAGAGACCGCTACGCGGCCGCCGGAGCTAACGGGCCATCCGAGAGCGCAGGCCATGCGCAGCTTCTCCTCCCCCCTAGGGTGCAAGCAGCGTGCCGTGGCACCTGGAGGAGAGACCAGCGCGAGACGGCTTCGGCGAGCCGTTCGCGGCGGGGCGCATCACTCGATCTTGTTCACGTCCACACGCGGCCCAAACGACTTCAGCTCGAAGCGCTGCTGTCGCTCTCCGTCATCGACGCTGAACTGGACGATACCGACGTCCGGACAATACGTGGTGAGGATCGCCCTCGGGGTGCCGCCGCGGCTGTCGCTCTCCGTGGTGTCGAGGCAGCCCGTGAAGCGCCCAGCTGCCACCGTGACCACACGGTCCACGGCGGTGACACGCACTCGCCCCGCAGGACCCGCCCAGTCGGCGCCGTCGTTCAGCGGCAGCTTGAGCAAGTAGCCGCCGGTGACGAGCCGGATGCCATCCGCCACCAGCTCCAGCCGTTTCACGCTGCCGCCGGAGCGCAGGTTGGCGTGGTTCGGGCTCGGGCGCTCGACTTGCAAGATCAACAACTCGGGCTCCGAGTTCTCGGGAACCCAGGTGCTGTAGCTGAAGACCGTGTCCGCGTGCAGCGGCAGGAAGCGCTCGGCCTCGCTGACGGCGTTTTCTCGAGCGGCCGCCACGGGGGCGGGGGCCTGCGGCGCCGGCGGCTCGGCACAGGCCGGTGTCAAGCTGATCGCAGCCAAGAGCGCTCCCGCGGCACGCACCTCACCTCGTATAGATCCAGGCCACGAGGAACACAAACAGCAGGATGCAGAGCCCGAGCATTCCGACCAGCAGCGGATCCGGAGCCGTGCGGCTGCGCAGCTCGAGCGCCGCACGGCGCACCGCCGCGCTCTGAGTGCTCGCCGCCAGCCTCGGTGCCTCGGCGCGCACCTGGGCAAAGTTGCCGGCTTCGAACGCCGCGATCAACAGCTCCAGCTGCGGGTCTTCCGGAAACTCGAGCAGAAACGCGGGCCGCTCTTCGCCGGCGGCATTCAGCCGGGGGCGCCTCCTCGGGGTTGCGGAGGGCTGTGGCTCGGCGGGCTTCGCCGGGCCTTGCCCCGCGGATGCAGCTGGCTCCGGTTCTGCTGACACGGCGTGTGCAGCAGTGTAGTCACGCCAGCGCGGGCTCCGCCACGGGCAACTGCACCACGAATCGAGCCCCCTGCCTGTGTGTGGCGTCCAGGCTCAGCGAGCCCCCCGCCGCCGCCACCAGACTCTGGCACACCGAGAGCCCGAGCCCGGTGCCCTTGCCCACCTCCGTGGTGGTGAAAAAGGGTTCGAAGATGTGCTCGGCGATCTCGCTGGGGACGCCTGCGCCGTTGTCCTCGACGGCGATCTGCACGCCCGCGTCGCTGGCACGCGCCTGCACCGTGATGCGCGCGCCCGCGCGTCCCTGCAGCGCGTCCGCGGCGTTGAGCAGCAGGTTGAGCACGACTTGAGTCAATTGCGAGCTGCCGAGCGTCACGCGCGGCAACGCCGGGTGCACATCGATGCCGAGCTCGATGTCGCGCAGCGCGGCTTGATGCATCAGCAGCGCGGTGGTGTCGTGGATCGCAGCCTCGACGTCACCGGGGGGACTGGGTGCCGACGAGTTCTCGCGCGCCGGGCGCGCGAACTGCAACAAATCGCGCAGCGTGCGATTCACGCGCTCCGTCTCCGCGCGCATGCGTTTGATGAAGTCGCGCTGTTCTTCCTGGCTCAGCCCACCGTCGAGCAACAGATCCTGCAAGCCGATCAGCGCGGCGATAGGATTGCCGATCTCGTGCGCCAGCCCCGCTGCCAGCCTGCCCACCGAAGCCAGGCGCTCCGAGCGCACCAGCTCGCGCTGCGCTTTGCCCAGCTCCTGCGTTGCGCGCTCCGCGTGCTGAATCTCACGCTGCAACGAATCCTCCTTGGCGAGCAGCGTGTCGGTCATGCGCTGCAGACTGGCGCCCAGCTCGTGCAACTCGCGCACGCGCGTGTGCGGCACGTGCAGCTGGCGCGAGCCCAGCGTCACCCCCTGGGCGGCCTCAGCGAGGTCGTCGAGCGGGCGCACGATCAGCCTCGTCAGCGCGAAATAGGCCAGCGTGAGCAGGCTACCCGCGATCAGCGATGCGTACAGCCGGAAGCTGCGGATCAAGGTGGCGCCGCGGGCGCTGGAGGGCTCGGCATGGATGGCCAGCGTCAGGCTGCCAGGGCCGCGTTCGACGTCCACGCGCAGCAGCGCCTGGTCGCCCACGTGAAACAGCGCGGGCTGGGCGCTGGGGTCTCTGGCCCCCGCACCCAAGGCCGAGAGCACCGCGGCGTCACCAAATTCGAGCGGCTCGGCCAGCTCGCGGCCGCTCGCGCGGGCTGCCACCAGTCCCGCACCCGCCGGATCGCGCTGCAGCGTGGCCATCAGCTCCGGCAACGGCATGTACTGTTCGGCTTCGCGTACGTAGGCCGCGAGCACGCTCGCGAGCGCGTATGCCTGGCTCTCGTCCAGCCTGCGCAGCGTGACCTTGGTGAAGGTGGCCAGGGCGAGGTGTAGGAGCAGAAACGAGAGCCCGAGCAGCCCTCCGAGCAGCAGCAATAACTGGAGACGCAAGCCCGGTGCGCGCATGCGGAGCGTAGTATGGCCGGACCGGCCCCGATGACCCAAATCGCGGCCAAAACTTTGGCCGAACCGGGGCCGACTTGCTAGCCGTGGCTGGTGGTGGCTTCCCCGACGGCGCGGGTTGGGCGGGGCGTGGCTCCTGCCGCGGGGACACACCGCAGCCCGAGCCTGCTGACGCGCTGGTCTGCGTTCGTCCAGCGCGTGCTGCGCGCTGCCAGCGGGAGCGTGTGTAACGCCACGCTGGCCAGCCTGTGGGTACTGGGCCAGCGCGGCAAGTTGCCGGGCGCAGTGCTGGCCGCGCTCCCGTTCGGCGTCGCCGTCTTGCTCTGGGCCGCGCTGCGCCAGCGCCGCCGCCCGGAACCCGGCGTGTCGCTGGCGCGTCTCGACTTCGAGCTGGCGAGCCTCGGGTTGCTCGCGCTCCTGCAGGGGGTCGCGGCCGCGCCGCACGGGCTCACGGGGCCGCTCAGCGGCGTTCTGTATCCGGCCATGGCGCTGCTGTGTCTGTTTGCCCGCCCGCTGGCGAGCCTGGCCAGCTGGTGCTTTCTGACTTCGATATTGCTGGCCTTGCCCGCATCAAGGCCCTTCGGGGCTCTGGCTCCGGCGCTGCTCGCGGCGCTCGTCGGGCTGACGGGGTTCGGCAGCTGGCTGGCGATGCGCTCGCTGCTCGATCGCGCCCGTCGCGCGGCACGCCAGAGCGTGGACCGAGAGCTCACCCGGCTCCAGGATGCCGCGCGCTCCTATCGGCTGCTTGCGATCGAGACCGACGCCGAGCGCAAGAGCGCGCCCGGGGCAGGCAAGCTGGGGACAGACGTTGCAGCGGGCAACGACTCTGCAGCGCGCGGTTCCTCTCC
>JAICTU010000781.1 GCA_025936205.1 Polyangiaceae bacterium
AAGCCCGACTTGCCGGTGTTGTCGAAGGGCCCGAGCACCAGCCACTGATCGACATAGCCCAGGGCGCGGATCCGGGTCTGAGCCTCCTTGCCATCCCCTCGGCGCAGTCTTGCATAAGCGACGAGCAGCTCCGCGTAAGCGCGCAGCGGGGCCGGAGATCGGCGATCGACGCTGGCTTCGTGCAGCGCCTCCTCAACTTGAGCCGGCTCCGCCCGATCCCAAGTCTGCCAGAGTTCGCGCAGGGCAGTGTATGCGGGGCCTCCCGAGGACCGGGACCATTCCGCCAGAGCTCGCTCCAGATCCGGGTGGAAAAACGCACCACCTCGGTAGTCAGTGGGGGGCTCCGGCAGGGGAAGCGGCGAGGCTGCCGAAGAGTCTGTCAGCGGCGCGGATCCGGCAGGAGCTGGCTCGTGAGATGAAGGGCGGAGTGAGAGGGATGAAGCTGGAGAAGTTGGGCTGGGAGAAGCCCCTTGCGGTGAGGGCTGCTCCGGCAGACCCGGCGGAGCTCCCCACGCGGTGCTTACGCACAGACCCAGCACGGCCGTCAATAGGGGAACCAGCCTCCGGCTGCTCTCACGCCTTGGAATCAGGCCCACAGGTTCTCTTCTTGCGCGAACTCGAAGAAACGGGAAGCATGAAAACATCACGCGCGCGGAGCTTATGCATCCCGATCGAACGCGCTCACCCCGCGCGTTTCACAATGCATGACCGCCACCAAATGCGCCTCCGTCGCAATTTCCGCGGGGACACCCCGCACCCTGAGGATCGCCGAGTGAATCAGCACCTCGCGGGGCGAGAGCCCCTGCTCGCACGGGCTGGGAGACTTGACAGCCTCCCTTCGCTTGTGGCCGGCTGCACGCCTGCCTTGCCGCAGACGCAAACGTCGTCTGCCAGCGCTTGGCCGGAAAGCACGGAGGCTTCCCATGGTTAACCCCGGAATGGTGATGTACGAAGAGGAGTTCAACCAGATCCAAGCGGTCGTCGACCGCCTGGTTCGGGAAGCGAACGCCAAAGTCGTCTTCATCGTCGATAAGAATGGCCAGTTGATCGCCGCGAGCGGCGAAGTGGGGAACATCGATACCACCTCACTCGCATCGCTGACCGCAGGCAACATCGCGGCCACCGGGGGCATCGCCAAGCTCCTGCGTGAACAGGAGTTCGCGACCCAGTTTCACGAGGGGGAGAACGCGAACATCCACATCCAGCTGGTGGGCAATCGCGTGATCCTGGTCGTGATCTTCGACTCGGAGTCGAGCCTGGGCCTGGTGCGCTTGCGAGTGCGCCGGGCCACGGACGAGCTGAATCGCGTCTTCGACGCCGTCCAGAAGAAGGCTCTGCAGCCCGGACATGATTCGCCGTTTGCCGAGATCACCGACGACGACATCGACAACCTGTTCAACGATTGAGGGAACGGCGCTGTGAGCTTCATCAACTACATGGCCCGGGAGATCAACTGCAAGATCGTCTATTACGGTCCCGGGCTGTGCGGCAAAACCACGAATCTTCAGTACATTTATAAGCGCACCAACCCCGAGGCGAAGGGCAAGATGATCAGTCTCGCGACCGAGACGGAGCGCACCTTGTTCTTCGACTTCCTGCCGTTGTCGCTCGGCGAGATTCGCGGTTTCAAGACACGCTTCCACCTCTACACGGTGCCCGGCCAGGTCTTTTACGACGCGAGCCGCAAGCTGATCCTGAAGGGTGTGGACGGCGTGATCTTCGTGGCCGACTCACAGCTGGAGCGCCTCGAGGCCAACCAGGAGAGCCTCGACAATCTGCGCACGAACCTCGCCGAGCACGGCTACTCGCTGGAAAAGATCCCGTACGTCATCCAGTACAACAAGCGCGACCTTCCGAACGCGCTGCCGCTGGAAGAGCTGCGGCAGATCCTGAATCCGATCGGGGTGCTGGATTTTGAAGCCAGCGCCCGGACCGGGCAGGGCGTTTTCGAAACGCTGAAGGCCGTGAGCAAGCTGGTGCTCACGGAATTGAAGCGCGGCGGCTGAGCCGCCTCGGACGACCGCCCCTGATGCAGGGGCGGCGGCTGGGCCGCCCCGAGGCGGCTTGCGGCAGGACGGAGCGATCGACACTCCGGTGTCACGGGATCGAGCTAAGCTCCGCCAGGTGACCTCGGACTCGCGCGAGCAGGCTTCCGATACCACGGCGGACGCCGCCGGCGTCTTCAGCGGCGACGAGCCCCGGCGCGAGCGTTGGTCGCCCGAGCTGCGGGGACACCCCGCGCCCCAGCCACTACCGCCACATTTCAGCCTGCTGCGCAGCTTCACGCCGGCGGACTTCGTCACGCTGCTCAACGCGGCGAGCGGCGTGTGCTCGATCTTCGCCAGCTTCGACTACGCGGTCTCGCAGCGGGTGGGCTATGCGGCCGCGGCCGCCGCGCTGATCGTGGTCGCGGCACTGGCAGACTTCTTCGACGGACGCATCGCGCGCAGAAGCGCCCGCTCCAGCACCCTCGGTGGCGATCTCGACTCGCTCGCTGATCTGATCTCGTTCGGCGTCGCGCCCGCCTGCCTGGCGTTTGGCGTGGGCATGAACGGCGGCTGGGAT
>JAICTU010000793.1 GCA_025936205.1 Polyangiaceae bacterium
GACCGTCATTGCCGACCGCTACCGGCTCGACGAACCGCTCGTGCGTGGAGCCATGGGCACGATCTGGCGTGCCGAGCACCTGCGCCTGCGAGCTCCCGTGGCGGTCCAAGTGCTCGACCCGATCCTCGGTCGCGACCACGAGATGCGTGGCCGCTTCCTGCAAGAAGCTCGCTCCGCCGCGGCGGTGCGCAGCTCGCACGTCGTGCAAATTTTCGACTCCGGCATCGAGAGCGGCCTGCCCTACATCGTGATGGAGCTGCTGGAGGGCGAGAGCCTCGACGTCCGGCTGGCAGAGCGCGGTCCGCTCAGCGCGGGCGAGTTGCGCAAAGTGTTTGGCGAGGTGGCGCGCGCGCTCGCCAAGGCGCACTCCCTGGGCGTCGTGCACCGCGACGTCAAGCCCTCGAATATCTTCCTCTCGCGCGAGGGCCCGTACGAGATCACCAAGCTGGTCGATTTCGGCATCGCCAAGGTCAAGTCCGAGTCGCTGCAATTTACGCACGTCGGCACCAAGATGGGCACGCTGCTGGGCACGCCGCAGTACATGAGCCCGGAGCAGGCGCGCGGCAGTTGCACCGTGGACTATCGGACGGATCTCTGGGCCATGGCGATCGTGGCTTGCGAGTGCCTGACGGGCCGTTGCCCGTTCTCCGGAAAGACCGTGGGCGACCTGACCGTGCAGATCTGCACGGAGCGCCCCACCGCCCCCTCGCAGCTGGGCGACGTGCCTGCCGGCTTTGATGCCTGGTTCTTCAAGGCCACCGGCAAGACGCCGGGGCAACGCTTCAAGTCCATGGCGGCCATGGACGGCGCCCTCACGCCGATCCTCGCCGCCGCGGAGGCGCGCGCGGCGCTGTCCAGCGTGCGGCGTAGCTGGGTGCCGAGCAAATGGGTGTCGAGCGCCTGGGCCAAACGGGGCTGGTCGCTACCGCCGCTGCCCAGTGTGAGCCAGATCCGTTCCGTGTCCGCCGCGGTGCTCACGCGGCTCGAGTCGCGCTGGTTGCGGCTCGAGGCCTGGGCTCGCTCGCGACTGGATCTGTGGCTCTGCTTGCTACCGGAAGAGCGCCGTCGCTTCACGCTGGTGGCATTACTCTCGCTCTGCGGCCTGACACTGCTCCTGGCCTCCAGCATGCAACGCTCGTCGCGCCACCACGTACCAGCGGGCGTGTCACCCGTCGCCGACATCGAGACGGTGGCGCCGGCGCTTCGTCCGCCTGCCGGTGACGTGCAGCGCTGAGCAGTGGGCTCATCCTGGGGTCGCGCTGGGGGCTCGGGCGCCGAGCCCTGAACGTGCCGGTTTGCGCACGAGCTCCGCGATCACGCGCCCCGTCGGCGTACGACCTTTCGCCAGCTCCGCGGGCGTGCCCTCCGCCACCTTGTGGCCGCCGCCCTCGCCGCCGGTAGGGCCGAGCTCCACCACGTAGTCCGCCCCGGCGATCACCCACGGGTGATGCTCGATGATGACCAGCGTGTCCCCGCGCGCCACCAGCCGATCGAGCACGTTCATCAACCGCGCGACGTCGCTCAGGTGCAGCCCCGTCGTCGGCTCATCGAGCACGTACAGCGTCGGCTCGTGCCGCGCGCCCGCGGTGAGCTCATCGGCGAGCTTGAGCCGCTGCGCCTCACCGCCGGACAGCGTGTGCGAACCCTGACCGAGCGTGATGTAGCCGGTGCCGAGATCACACAGCGTCTGCAGCGGCTGCGCGATCTTCGGATGATTCTCGAACAGCTCCGCGGCGCGCGCCGCGGGCAGGCCGAGCACGTCGGCGATGCTGTGACCCCGATAACGCACGCCCAGCGTGCGCGGCTCGAAGCGCTGGCCACCGCAGCTCGGGCACGCTTGCACCACGTCCGGCAAGAAGCTCATCTCGTGCGTGATGGCTCCCATGCCGTCGCACTGCTCGCAGCGCCCGCCGCCGGCGGCGGAGTTGAACGAAAAGCGCGTGGGGCCAAAGCCCGCCACCATCGCGTCGCCGCTGGCCGCGAACAGCTTGCGGATCTGATCCCAGATGCCCAGGAACGTCGCCGGCACCGAGCGCGGCGTGCGCCCGATCGGGCTCTGATCCACGCTCACCGCGCGCATCAGTCGATCATGGCCGGACAGCTTCTCGTGCTTGCCGGCGGGCTCGGTCACCAGCTCCAGCGCCTCGCGCACCGCGGGCAATAGCACCTTGCGGATCAGCGTGCTCTTGCCAGAGCCGCTCCCGCCCGCGATCACCGACATGCGCCCGAGTGGCAAGCGCAAGTCCACGTTCTTCAGGTTGTGCTCGCGCGCGCCTTTCAGCGTCAAATAGTGCTCGGCCTTGCCGGACGTGGGCTTGCGCAACACGGGCGGGCGCGACAGCACCTGCCCCGTGGGCGAGCTCGGATTGGCCAGCACCTGCCGCGCGCTGCCCGAACACAAGATGGGCCCGCCCTCCGAGCC
>JAICTU010000149.1 GCA_025936205.1 Polyangiaceae bacterium
AGCAGACCAACTTCATCGATCGCGCGCTGCTCACCGTGTCAGCGCCGATCGAGTACACGTTCTCTGCGCTGGCGCGCGGGGTCTCCAGCCTGCTCAGCGAGTACGTGTACCTGGTGGACGTCAAGCGTGACAACAACCGGCTCGCGTATCAGACGGCTCGCCTGCAGGCCAAGGTGAACCAGCTCTCGGTGATCGAAGCCGAAAACCGGCGGCTGCGGCGCCTGCTCGGCTTGCGCGATCGGGTGGGCGCCGAGACCGTCAGCGGCTTGGTGGTGTCCAAGGACACCACCGATTACTTCCGCGTGGCGCAGATCACGCTCGATGCGCCGGTGCGGGGCATTCGTCCGAACATGCCGGTGCTGTCGCTGGATGGGGTCGTCGGCACGGTGCGGCGGGTGGCCGGGGAGAGTGTGCAGGTGCAGCTGGCCGTGGACAGCGGCTTCGGCGTCGATGTGGTGGTGGAGCGTACCGGCGCGCGTGGCTTCGTCCGCGGCGGTGGGGATAGCAACCGCTACCTGGTGCGGGTCGAGCTGGTGCAGAGCAGCGACAGCATCGACAACGGCGACATCCTGGTCACCAGCGGCGTCGGTTGCCGGTTCCCCAAGGGCTTGCCGGTGGCGAAGGTGACCAAGGTGCTGAAGAAGGACTTCGGCGTCTACCAGACGGTCGAAGCCGAGCCGGTCGTGGACTTTTCGCGATTGAGCGAGGTGCTGATCGTGACCAGCGGCGAAGACAACTGCAAGCCCGGCGTGACGGGGGAGCGCTGAGCATGCGCAGCGCAGCGTTCCTGGTGCTGGGGCTGCTGCTGATCTTCGCGCAGGGCAACCTGTACCCGCTGGTGGGCAGCCTCGGGTTGCACGGCGCCACGCCCAGCTTCGTGCTGCCCCTGCTGATCTTCCTGGGGGTGCATGAGGCCTCCATCGCGCGCGGCGCGCTGCTGGCCTTTGCGCTGGGCTATGCCACGGACCTGCTGGCATCAGCGCCGATCGGGTTGTTTGCGCTCACGGGTGTGGCGATCTGGTGGCTGGCGCGGACGGCAGGCGTGCGGCTGTCCGCTCAAACCTGGTGGACCAAGGCCGCGCTCTCGTTTGGCTTCTCGCTGGTCGAGAGCGTGCTGGTGCTGGTGTTGCTGGCGATCTTTGGCTCGGACCCCCAGCGGCCGTTGGAAATAGCGAGCGTGGCCTTGCCGCACGCCACCTCGACCGCGCTGTGCTCGCTCTTCATCTTCCCGCTCGCGCAGAAGCTGCACCAGGGCTCCACTCCGTCGTCCCGGTCCTTCGAGGGGCTCGTCGGCTGACATGAAGCTGTTCATGCCGCGCTCGGACGTCGGCGACTTTCGCCGGCGCTACCACTTCATGGTCCTGGGCCTGCTGGCGGCGTTCGTGATCCTGACCGCGCGCCTGGCGCAGCTGCAGATCATTCAGGCGCCACTTCACCGCGCGCAGGCGCGGCGCAACGTGGTGGGCCGCGTCACGCTGGCCACCACGCGCGGCGTGATCCGTGACGCGCAGGGGCTGGTGCTCGCGGCGAACCGGCCCTCGTACGACATCTACGTGGTCCCCGGCTTGCTCGACATGGACGAGACCTGGCCCAAGCTCGTGCAACTGATGGGGCTGAGCGCCACGCGCGCCAAGGAACTCGCGGCCAAGGTGCTCGACGTCCGCGCCGAAGACGGCAAGCGCAAGCTGCAGCAGATGCTGCTCGAGGTCGACGTGAACCGCGACGTCGTGGCGGCGCTCGAGACCCACGCCTCCGACTTGCCGGGTGTGGACGTGGTGCCGACGCCGGTCCGCTACTATCCGTACGGCGAGGTCGCGTCCCATCTGCTGGGCTACATGCGCGAGATCGACGCCGAGACTCTGGCCGAGCACGAAGGCCAGAACTACCGCGCCGGCGACCGCCTCGGCGCGGTGGGCGTGGAGCGGCGCTGGGAGAGCTACCTGCGTGGCCAGCGTGGCTGGCAGAAGGTGGTGCGCGGCGCCAATCGCCATGCGCAGCGGCCCGGGCTCGACGAGCGCTACCTGGAGGAGCCGCGACGGCTCGAGCCCATCCCCGGGCGCGACATCGTACTGACCATCGACGTGGAGCTGGAGAAGACCATCCAGAAGGAGCTGCGCAACCACGCGGCGGGCGCGGTGGTGGTCGTCGACGTGCGCAGCGGCCGCGTGCTGGCGGCGGTGAGCAAGCCCGCCTTCGATCCCAACGTGCTCTCGGGGCGTGAGGGCAAGCAGGCGATCCGGGACGCCTTCGATCGTCTGACGCGCGATCCACTCACCCCGCTGCTCGATCGCACCACCTCCGCCGTGTACCCGCCGGGCTCGACCTACAAGCCCTTCAGCGCGCTGGCGGGCCTCTCCGAGGGGCTCATCGATCCGAACACGGACGTCGACTGCAAGGGCGGCTATGAGTACGGCCGGCGCTTCTTCCGTTGCACGGAGGTGCACCGCAAGGTGAACCTGCACGATGCGCTCGTCCAGTCGTGCAACAGCTACTTCTACGCCCTGGGTGAGCTGATCCACATCGATCAGCTGGCGAAGGTGGGCATGGATTTCGGCTTCGGCGTGAAGACCGGCGTCGGGATCAATCCAGAAGCGCGCGGGCGCATGCCGACGCGAGCATGGTACGCTCGCCGCTACAAGGGGGACGGCTTCCGCGGCGGCTTCACGCTGCTGGCCGCGATCGGGCAGGGCGCTACCAACGTCACCGTGATGCAGCTGGCGCTGGCCTATGCGGCGCTCGCCAACGAAGGCACGCTGTATCAGCCGCAGGTCGTGCGCAGCATCGAGACTAGCTCCGGTATGACCGTGCAAGAGTTCCCGCCGCGCGTGCGCCGCGTGATCGATCTGGATCCGGGCCAGATCGGCTTGATCAAATCAGCGCTACGCGGCGTGGTCAACGACCCCAAGGGCACGGCGCACGCCGAAGCCATGGCCGGGGTCGACGTCGCGGGCAAGACGGGCACGGCGCAGGTCAGCCACGTCAATCCGAAGAGCGTCGACCCCAAGCGCGAGTGGTACTTCAACCGTGACCACGCCTGGTTTGCCGGCTATGCGCCGGCCAAGGCCCCCGAGATCGCGATCGTGGTCCTGATCGAGCACGGTGGCGGTGGCGGTAAGAATGCCGCGCCCGTGGCGATGCGCGTGGTGGACGCCTGGCAGAAGCTGGAGAAGCGCCGGCTCGCCTCGCACGAAGCGGATGAATCCAAGAAGGAGGGCGCCAGCCTATGAACCTGTTCGCCCGCGGCAGCGCGCGCGCCAAGGAGCACTTCGACTGGCCCCTGTTCCTGGGCGTGGTGGGCATCGCCATCATCGGCGTCGTGAACCTGTACAGCGCCACCAGCCCGTACCTGGACGACCCGCGCCGGGCGGGCCTGGCGGACATGTACGTGCAGCAGGTGTACTGGCTCGTAGTCGGCGGCCTGTTCGCGACGCTGGCGGCCGTGGTCGACTACCGCACCATCGAGCGCGTCGCCTACGTGCTCTATGGTTGCGGCATCGCCAGCCTGGTCTTCGTGCTGGCCATGCGCACCAACGTGCGCGGCTCGTCGCGCTGGATCGATCTGGGGCGCTTCGCGTTTCAGCCCAGCGAGTTCATGAAGGTGTTCGTCGTGCTCGCTGTGGCGCGCAAGCTCGCCGAGGATCCGCGCACCGACGCCAAGACGCTGATCGATCTCGCTCCGGCAGCATTTCTGTTTGGCGTGCCCGCCGCGCTGGTGATGCTGCAGCCGGATTTTGGCACCGCGATGATCTATGTCGCGTGCGGCGCCACCATGCTCGCGCTGACTCGGCTGCGTCGCAGCAGCCTGGTGGTGTTCGTGACGTTCATGGTGCCGGTGGTGTGGTCGATGTGGCACTTCGGGTTGCACGACTACCAGCGCGATCGCATCCTCAGCTTCCTCAACCCCGAGGCGGATCGAACCGGCATCGGCTGGCACGCCCTGCAGTCGCGCACCGCGATCGGGAACGGGGGCATCTGGGGCGAGGGCT
This sequence comes from Polyangiaceae bacterium, assembly GCA_025936205.1. The sequence goes on from JAICTU010000149.1 coordinate 3,987, forward strand.
TCCGCGAAGGCACGCAGAATCAGTTCGGCTTCCTGCCGGACCAGTTTTCGGACTTTCCCTTCAGCGTGTTCGCCGAAGACTGGGGTTTCATCGGCTGCCTGACGCTGCTCGGCCTGTATGCGTTCGTGAGCGCGTGGGCGATCAACATCGCCTCCATGGCCAAGGATCGTTTCGGCGCCGCCGTCGCGGTGGGCGTCGGGGCGATCTTCTTCTGGCACACGTTCTTCAACGTCGGCATGACCATCGGCATCCTGCCGGTCGTGGGCATCACTCTGCCGCTGTTCTCGTATGGCGGCTCCAGCACCCTGACGACGATGGTCGGCTTCGGGCTGCTGATGAACATCTCGCTGCGGCGCTGACCAGATTCAGCTCAATGCGGGGGCGGGTGCCCGCTCCGTGTGGGGCGCGAGCAGCCGCACGGCGGGGGTGGAGCTGCTCGAGGCTGGCAGCGCACCAGCACCCGCCGGGCCGCTGCGCAGGAGCAGTGCGCGCTCCCCGGCGGTGTCCAGCTTCACCACGTCCCGGCGCAAGAACAGCGCAACCGTCCAGTCGACAATGATGCGTAGCTTGCGCTCCAGGCCCGGCGTCTGCAGCAGGTAGTAGGTGCGCCGCAGCCACCAGGCGAGAAACCCGCGCACGCGCAGCGACAGGATGCGCGCCACCCCCTCGTGTCCGCCGAGCGACGCCATCACGCCCAGCGTCTCGTAGCGGAAGGGCTGCAAGGGTTCACCGAGGTAGGCTGCGCGCAGGTTTCTCGCCAGCAGCCGCGCCTCGCGCAGCGCGTGCTGCGCCAGGTAAGGGTAGGAGCGGCCGTCGGGGCCCGGGATCTCCGCACAGTCACCGAGCGCCCAGACTTCCGGCCGGCTCGTGCGCAAATTGGCATCTGTGCGCACGTGGCCGCGCCGGCCCTTGGCCAGCTCCAGCGGGATGATCACCGGGCTCGGAAGCGTGCCGGCCGCCAGCACGACGGTCGTCGCCTCGATGCGTTCACCGGCGAGCTGGACCGCTTCGCTTTCGATGGCCTTGACCGGAGTCCCAGTCCTGATCTCGACTCCTTCGCGACTCGACAGCACGCGCACGGCATGGCGGACGAGGTCCGGCTCCAGCTCGGGCATGATGCGATCGGAGTGCTCGAACAGCAGGAAACGCAGCTCGTTGCGCCGCACGCAGGGGTAGTACTCGAGGATCTCGTGGGCGAATGCGCTCAGCTCCCCGAGCAGCTCGGTGCCCACCAGACCCCCGCCGACGATCGCGAAGGTCAGGAGCGCGCGCCGGCGCTCGCTGTCCAGCTCGGAGTCCGCGGCCTCGAAGCACTCGATGACATGGTTGCGCAGCAGGATGGCATCCGCGAGCGTCTTGAAGGTGAAGGCGTGCTCCGAGCCCGCGATCAGGCGTTGATTGGTCCAGGCGCCCACGGCGAGCACCAGCTGATCGTAGGAGAATTCTCGGCGTCCGCCGTCTCCGCGCTGCACGTGGGCGATGCGCCGCTCGAAGTCGATGGGACCGTCCAGGGAACCTTCGACGAAGCGCGCTCGCCGCAGGCAGGCCCGAATGGGCACCGAGCAGTGCCGCAGCTCGAGCGTGCCGGAGCAGGCCTCGAACAGCAGCGGGGTGAGCAGGAAGAAGTTGTCCGGGCTGACGAGCGTGAGCTCGACCTCCGGCCGCTCCGAAAATAGGCGTTCGAGCTGCCGCGTCAGATGAATGCCGCCGAACCCGCCCCCCAGGATCAAGATCCGGTGGGGCGCGGGGCCGCTGCCGGGCGCCTCCGTGCGTTCGACCTCGGGGGAAGCGCTGCGCTGATTCATGACTCACCTCGTGCCACCTGGGTTGAGTCGGCGGCGCGCTGCCAGGCAGCAATGCGCATACCAATGGGGCCGCGCTGCCTCCGCGTGCCCGGACAGCACAGCGCGCAGCATCACCCGTCGAGCCGGCAGGGCCCGCGGCTCACCCACACCGTTTCGTGTGGGCCCAGCTGCAGGCCGAGCCGCGTCACAGGCTCGAAACCCTCAGTCGACCTTGAACAGCTCGTCGAGATCGGCGCGCGAGAGCTTCTTGGCGCCGCCGCTGTCTTCCGTGAGCACGGCCGAGACCAGCTCTTTCTTCTTCTCCTTGAGCTCGAGGATCTTCTCCTCGATCGTGCCTGCAGCCACCAGCCGGTACACGGTAACAACCTTCTTCTGGCCGATGCGGTGGGCGCGGTCGGAGGCTTGATCTTCGACCGCCGGGTTCCACCAGGGGTCGAAGTGGATCACGGTGTCCGCCGCCGTCAGGTTCAAGCCCGATCCGCCCGCCTTCAGGCTGATCAGGAAGACGGGGATGGTGGGATCGTTCTGGAAGCGATCGATGCGCTCCATGCGGTCGGTGGTCGAGCCGTCCAGGTACTCGTAGCGCACACGATCCTCGTCCAGCGCGCTCTTCAAGATCTTGAGCATGCTGACGAACTGGCTGAACACGAGCACGCGGTGCCCGCCCGCCTCAGCCTCCTCGATCAATTCGCGGAAGGCCATCACCTTGGCGCTGTCCTCGTGAGCGAACTCGCGCGGCAGGCCTAGCAGGCGCGGGTCGCACGCCGCCTGACGCAGCTTGGTGAGGCCCGCCAGGATGTGCAGCTGGCTCTTGGCGACGCCCACGCGGTCCAGCTCGCCCATGACCTGAGCGCGCACCTCGCGCAGCACCTGCGTGTAGATGCCGCGTTGTTCGGAGCCGAGGTCGATGACCTTGTCGCTCTCGATCTTGGGCGGCAGGTCCTTGGCCACTTCCATCTTGGTGCGGCGCAGGATGAAGGGATGAATGATGGCTTTGAGCCGCGCCGCCGCTTTGGAGTCGCCCTGATCGATGGGCCGTGAGAAGCGCTCCTCGAACTTGGCGAGCGGCGGCAGGATACCCGGCGAAACGAAGTCGAAGATCGACCAGATCTCCGTCAGCCGGTTCTCGATCGGCGTGCCGGTGAGCACCAGCCGGCGGCTGGGCATCAGCTCCTTGGCCGCCTGAGCCGTGGCGCTCTGAGGATTCTTGATCGCCTGCGCCTCGTCCAGGATCACGTAGTCCAGCTTCAGCTTCGTCAGCAGATCGATGTCGCGCCGGAGCAAGGCATAGCTGGTGATGATGATGTTGGCGCTGGTCAGTTCCTTCTGTTGTTCCTTGCGGCCAGCCCCGTGCCAGAGCGCCGTCGTCAGCGACTTGCCGAAGCGCTCGATCTCACGCACCCAGTTACTCACCACGCTGGTGGGAGCGACGATCAGCACGCGCAGATCCTCGTCCTTGCCCAGCTCCTGCTTGACCAGCAGCAACAGTGCGATGGTCTGGACCGTCTTACCGAGACCCATGTCGTCGGCGAGGATGCCGCCCGTGCCCAGATCATGGATGAACTTGAGCCAGGAGAGGCCCTGCTCCTGATAGGGGCGGAGCGTGGCGCGCAGCGCGCGGGGCTTCTTGACCTGCTTGATCTCCTCGATTGAAGACAGCTTCTTGAAGAACTGCTTGGCGGCCGCCGAGACCTTGGCGTCGGGCAGCTGATTCAGCAGCTCTTGCACCCGGCCAGCCTGTGACAGCGGCAGCTTGTCGTTCTTGCCGGTGCTCGCGATCAGCTCGATCTCCCGCGCCATCAGCGCTTCCACGCGCTCGGCGTCGAGCGGGGCGTAGGAGTCGTCGGAGAGCCGCACGAACTTCTTCCCCTCGCGCAAGCACTGCTCGATCTCGCGCCGGTCGATGCTGACACCGTCGCTCTCCCAGGTGATCTGCACGTTCAGCCAGTCGACTCCGCTGGAGACGCGCGCCTGCATCTGCACGGGCTTGGCACGGACCTGAACGCCGACCAGTTCCTCGGGTACGTAGAGGTCCCAGCTCTCGGGCAAGCTGCCGATGCCGTCGGACCAGAAGCGCAGCGCGTCGTCCCCCTCGGCCACGAAGAACTCGCCGCTTTCGTCGGGTTTCAGTCCCAGCTCGAGCAGCAGCTCCACTGCCTTCTGTTGCGCCACGATGTCCGTGCGGACGCAGGTCGCCAGCTGCCCCTCGCTGGGCGGCTTGACGATGATGGGCGGCGAAATGCCATCGGCGCGTACCTCGACCTCGATGTCGCCGTAGGCGGTGCGCAGCGCCACCTCGGCCTTGACCAGCGAACCACCGGCGCGCATGCGAAACTGTGGATGCAGATCCACGACGTTCGCGACCTGGGATAGATCGGGCAACGGAGCGCCCAGCTCCAGCGAAAGGCGTGGCAGATAGTTGGTGATCAGGCTGATCAGCTCGTTGGCGGGCTCGGCGATGGTCGGTGCGCGCAGCAAGCGGCGCAGCGCCGCGGGCGAGACGCGCGCGTCGATCGGGCGAGCGATGCCTTCGGTGGTGTCGATGTGATAGCCGGGGTTGCCCTCGAACCAGCCACCGTTGGTCAGCGAGAAGCGGCGCCCGTTGCCCTCGCGCTCGAAGGTCACCTTGGCGACGATCGTGTCGGCACCGACCATCTCCAGGTCGAAGTGCGGGCGCAGCACCTCCGATGAGAAACGCAGCTGCATCAGTGCAGGCTCGAGCAGCACCCGGCGCCCCTCCAACTTTGGCAGCAACTCGGCGGCGTCTTCTCCGCGCACATCGACGGCAGGGTGCCGGATGTTACCGCTCTCGAATCGCGCCAGGATGCGCAGGGCGTCGCGGTCGGCGGTCGGCGCGAGCGCTTGCCATGCCAGTGCAGCGCTCGGCAACAGCGGTACGCGCGCCCCGAGATCGAGCAGGGTGATGGTGAGGCCGCCCGCGCGGACGTGGACCCGGTACTCCAGGTCCACACGCCGTGTCGCTGACTCCGGCGCCAGCCAAGCTCCGAGCCCGGTCGTGCGCGAAGCGCCGTCTGCGCTCGGGGCTTCCATCATGCCTGCGCTGGGCGCAGACTGCAGCTGGGTGCGTCTCCGGCGCTCGCGGCGCCGGCTCGGCTTGCTTTCGCGCGGCTGCTGCTGGCCATTGTTGAGATGGCCGGGATTCAGGCTGGCTGCGCTGGGCGTGCCCGATGCCAGATGCGGCGGGCCTGCGTTGCCGTTGCTGCCGTTGCTCTGCGCGGCATTGCCCGGGGCAGGCGACGAGCCCGGTTGTGCCGGATCTCGCCGGGGTGGCTGCTGCGCGCGCGCCTGATTGCGTACGGTGATCAGCAGCGCAGCGACGTGCTTGCAGTGATGGTTCGTCTTCTGGAATGCCGGGCAGCTGCACTCCGAAGTGATACCGTCGCCGCCGAGCTGAATCGTTGTTTGATACGGATCGGCGTCGGAGCCTTTGATGCGCGCGGTGGCGTTGGATTGATTGACCTGCAGGTCACCAACCACCTTGCGCTTCTCGTAGTCCAGACCACGCAGGAAGGTGCGCGCCCCGAGCAAACGCCGAAGACCTCGGTCGGAGAGGGTGGACAGGGCACCAGCAATTGAGGACGACACGCTACACCTGACGAGTTGAAGGTTTCATGCCCCCGAGCCGCTAGAGCGCACTCGGGAACAGCAAAGGCGCAATTGCTAGCGCCGAGACCACGGTGGCCTTCAGCCCGAGTAGGGCAGCGGGGCCCACCGAATGCCCCACGAATTCGCGCGCAACCTCTGCGCTGAAGCTGGCCACGCCGAAGCTCGCGACGTTGAAGACAGCCCCCGCGGGCGCGACCTCGGGTGGCGCCTGAGTGGGCTCCGACGCCGAGCCTGGGCCCGAGTCGGGCCGGCGGCGCGCGACCCCGAGCGCCGTGAGCGCTCCCTGTGCTGCGAGGGCGGCGGAGCCACCCGTGAGCACCGCGATCGACGCCAGGGCCATCAACCCATGGGCCGCGTAGCGGCCTCCGCCGGCACCATAGACGAGGCGCATCAGTACGCCCAGCACCATGGGGGCGAGCAGCGCCGCGGCTGCGAGCGGCAGGAGCGTATCCTTCGCCGCGCTTGCCGCTCGCTGCACGCTGCCCCGATAGCTGGGCAATCGGGCTGAGAGCTGTTCGTGCGCAAGGGCCACTTCCGACTCCGGAGTGGACAGCGCCGGGGCGCGCTCTTTCGCCAGCTCTCCGTCCAGAGCGCTGGCGGCCCGGCTGCTGTTATCGAGCACGCCGCCGACATAGAAGAATAGACTGAAGATCCCCAGGAGCCCTCCCACTATCACGATCGGATGGCCCACGCCTACCAGTGGAGCGTTGCCCAGCGCTCCGGCTGTTGCATCGATGCTTCCGGACGCTCCGAGCAGCCGGGTTTCGCTGAGCGGGAGCGTGACCGCGCCCAGCAAAGCGGCGGCGATCCCCGCGAGAATGATCTGCGTATCGCCCCAGTTGCCAATGGTTTGGCTGGTTTGCTCGAGCTCGGCGGCGCGACCGCGAGCTGCCAGATCGTAATGCCCGCGGCGCAGCGCGCCGATGCGGCGCAGGTTGGAACCGATGCTGGCGAAGGCGCTCGAGCACAGGTGGAGCGCTGCCGAGCCGAGCATGCCCGCCACCGCCAGCAGCAATGCATAGGCCCCGCCGTGCTGGATCGTCAGCTTGGCTCCGAGCGCGTAGGCGCCGCCGAGGCCGGCGCCCACGAGCAGTAGTGGGGCCCAGGCGCGCTGCAGGCCCATCCCCAGCGCACGGGCCAGCGACGTGATCGGCTCACTGCTTTCCGCCGTGGGCGGTGCAGCCGGTGCGCGCGGCGCGAGCAGAAAGCCCTGACAGGCCAGGCTGCTGGCAATGCCGAGGGCACCCGCGCCGAAGCCCACGGCCCAGAGCGGCTCGCCCAGCAACCAGACAGCAGCGCCGAGCAGGCCCGCGGCGGCGATCGATGCCTGGCTCGCTCCAGCGCCGGAAAGAGCGCGGGCAGGGGAGCGGCCCGCCTCGAAGCGCAAGCTCCCGAGAGCGATCGCAGTCGCCAGCGAGCCGCTGGCGCGCACCAGCATTGGCAGGGCCAGCAAGGCCAGCGCCGGTCCGGCCCCGGCAGCCTGGAACAGGTTCGCCTGAAATACCGCACCGGCGAGCGCCATCAGCGCGGCATTGGCCAGCGCGAGCGCGGCGAACACGTCTGTGCTCCGGAAGACCACCCCGCCGACGTAGTTGCCCACGAGCTCGGCGATCAGAGCCGGGTTTTGCTCGTCATCGAGGGCCGCGCGGCGATCGCGAGCGCGCGCGCCGCTGCCCGCGACGCTGGCGGCCGTCTGAAAGCCGCTGCCACCGATCTGAAAGATGACTGCGGCGCACGTCGCGCCGAGCGCGCAAAGCGGCACGCTGCGCGCGGCCTCGAGCAGTGCAGCGCCGGGCTCGAGCCGAGCCACCCAGACCAAGTACTGGCTGTGCGCGACGAAGAATCCCCACGGCAGCAGCATGCTCGCCGCGTCTGCCAGCAGTGCGGCCAGCGCCGCTCCGCGCAGGACCGCGCCGCTCGCAGCCTCCGGCTCGTCACGCAGCTCCGCCAGAGCCCGAGCCGTCGCCCGCGATGCTGCCCAGTGCGTCGCCCGAGCAACGCCCGCACCGCCTGCGGCCCCGAGCAACAGAGCCGTGATGCTGATCGCGATGCGGGCGCCGGTGTCCGCCGCGCGGGCATGCCACAAGCCGATCGGAACGCTGAGCGCCACGCCGACCGCGAGCGACAATAACCCGAGCAGCCGCGTCTCCTGCCACAAGAAGTCGGCGCAAGCACGGTCCACCGCGGCGAGCAGCCGATCGAGCTCGCGGTGATTCGCCGCGCTCCCCATCAGCGCGCGCGCGTGGGAGACCACGACGATCACGCCACACGCACACAGGAGGAAAACGAGAACCAGCTCACTCACGACAGCAACACGCCATGCATTTCCAAAACTGCCCGGGCGCTCGCGCCGCCCTGTGGAGGGCCGGATGTGCTCGCGCGCGGAAAGCCCCCTGACGCTCTCGGGGTGCGGGAACTCCCGCTCATACAATCTCGGGTGGCAAAAGCGACCAGGGGAGATGCCCGTCACCCCCTCCTCGAACCCCTGTCAAACCTCGACGACTCGACGCCGCCCCCAAGAGCGGATCCTTCGAGTCCAACACGAAGCACCGCCGACGCGCCACCGCCGACAGAAGCCTCTCTTCAGAGCATCGTCCTAGGACGCAGCGGCCTGGGCGCCACTACTGCGGCCCCGATAGCCGCCGGCCCACATCTCACCGGACAGCATTACCGGACACTTATAACCGGATAAAGCCACACCCAACCACTCGACCGCAAGCGTCGCCGTTCGTATTTGAACGGTGCGACGTGAAGCGCGAAGTTCAGTTGTGAGCACGGCTCGTAACACGACCCAGTAGAGGCCGGCAAGGTACAAACGACCTGCCGACCGCGCCGGAAACGTGGGGTGAAACACGCCGGGTATGCTAATTGGCCTGTTGGCCGGTAACGCTTGCGCGATCGGTCCAGTGCGCAGGCCCGGGCGCTCCGGCGGCGCTACTTCGCCTGCATCACCATCAGGTGATACTTGCCAAACTCGTTCTGCCCGAGCGTGAACAGAACCTCCACGAACAGCCGGTAGGGCGTCGTGTTGTCCGCGATGATGATGGCCTCGGAGCTATTGGGGTCGAGCCCCTTCGCTTCGCGCAGCGCGCGGTCCAGCTTGCGAGCAGCCTGCAGCGCGTTGCCGAGGGGCACGATGTACAGCGAGTTGGCGCCGCGCTTGAAACGCGCTTCCACGCCGTTCTGCGCGAGTGATTGGCTATTCGGCAGGTCGAGGACCTTGTCATCCCCGACCAGGACCTGCGTCTTGGAGATCGTGACGCGTACGCCTTCCTGTGCGGGCTGCGTCTGGATGATGCTCTTGGGCAGCATCAGGTCCTTGCTCTGAGGGACCGTGGCGCTCGACTCACCCAGTGTCTTGAGCAAGAACACCAGGATGATGGTCATGATGTCGAGCATGGCCGTGATGTTGAGGAAGTTGACGTCGTGTCCGCCCGAGTTCCGGCGGATCGCTTTGCGCAACTCGGCCTTGTATCTGACGGTCGAAGCCCTCGACTGCGGCGCTATCGGTATCACTACTCCGTTCGACATTCGCTCGTCCTGACCTCAGCGCGCGACCTGGAAGTTCACGTCTGGAAATAGCGGTTCACCCTTGGGAGTGGCCCGCACCGCGTCGATCGTGCTCACCAGGGTCTGGTAGTCGATGCCGGGGTTGGCGCTCATGAAGACCTGCGTCTCCTCGCCAAATTCCGGCGATGCCTTCTTGAGGCTGCCCGCGCAAGCATTCAAGGCGTCGAAGTCGTAGCTGTCCCCGTGCCGGGGGATCGCGATGCCCGGACCGGCGCCCCGGCAGCCCGGAGCTACGTTGCCCGCGGACGTCTTGATCGCATGACCCTCGCTGGTGATGAGCACCGAGAGATTCAACGTCTCTTTCTTGTGATCGGCGCGCACGCCGCCCGTCGGACTGGCGGGCGGCGTCGTCTCGATCGTCGCCGTGAACGTGACGGCCACGGTCGAGAGCACGAAGATCAGAATGTTTACGACGATGTCGAGAAAGGGAACGATGTTGAGCTCGCCGCCCTCTTCGTCGGGCGACAGCTCCTTGGGCTGGCTCAGTCGTCGAATCTTGCTGCGCTGCGAAGCGCTCAGCTTTCCTTCGTCCGCCATGCGCGATCAACCTGGCTGGTAACTAGCGATGCGAAAAATGAGCACCGGGGCGGCGCTCAGCGCTGCTGCAGCGTCAGCAGGTTGAAGGTTTTCTCCATCGTCGCCTCGAGGTCGTGCTGGATGTTCTTGGCGCGCGTGTGCAGCACGATGTGGGTGATCATGCAGAACACGGCGATGCCGAGCCCGAGCGCGGTGTTGTACATGGCCTCCGCGATGCCGTTGGAGAGCATGCGCTGCTTGTCCGCCTGCGAGAGGCCCGCAGCAGAGATGGCGCCGAACGTGGCGATCAGACCGCTCACCGTTCCCAGCAGACCGATCAGAGTGGAGATGTTGGCCAGTGACCAGAGCGCACCGACGCGCTTTTCGGCCTGAGGCTTCAGCTCGCCGAGCTTCTCGCTGAGCGCCGCGTCGATCTCGTCCGGGCCCTTGTTGGACTGCGTCAGGCCGGCGCGGACCAGCTGCAACATCGGGTAATCCTCGGCCTCGCACAGCTTGATGGCGCGGTCGATGTTGCCGGCCGTCACCAGCTTCTTGATCTGCGCGAAAAACTCCTTCGAGTTGACGCGATAGCGGGTCAGCTGAAAGACGAAGCGATCGACCACGATCGTGAGCACGATGGCCGAACAGCACAGGTTCAGGACCATGAAGGTCGGATTGTGCTTGAAGGCTTCGATCAGCTGACCATTGCCCCCGCCCTCGGCCGCAAAAAGCAGAAGATTCATCGCTCGACGTCCCTTTCCTCTGGCCTTGCTTCGGCCTTTTCTCTCGCTACTCGTTCTTGGGCCACGGATCCTCCAGCTGCTGTCTTCCAGTCGCGCTTCTGATGGCAGAGCTGATGGCAGAGCGGTCCAGCGAGAGCGCGTGGTCTGATCATTCAACAAACTATGACGATCGCCAAATGGGCAGTGTAAATTGGCCCGCCGGGCGCTGACACCAGGCGAGTGGTTCCATACCATTCTGCCCGCTTTGCGGGGAGACCCCGCGCCCCGAGCACCGCCGTCGTCCGTAGCCTGCTGCGCAGAGCGGCGCGAGCTGCCTCGCGCCTGCCCAGAGCCTCACCGTTACACACTCCAGCTAGGTTCTGCAGCACGACTTGCACCTGAGACGGCATCGTCGAGCGTCGCCTTAAGGGTAGGGCAGGGGCTGCTGCTCTGCGCGGACGCCCTGCCAATCAGCGGCTGACGAAGCTCGCTGCCACGTGCACTCGAGGGGCGAGCCGCGAGCGCGTGGCCAGGGGAGGGCAGCTCGATCGCCCGGGGCGCAGCCAACATCGCGCTCGGCCGAGATGTCGGCGCGGGTGGGAGCGCGAGGGCTTGCTCAGTAAGTTGCAAGCTGGAGCATGGCCGGCGGCCTTATGGCCAGCATCGCTACTGCGCCAGGACCTCTGCGGTGGAAGCGTTCCCCGAGCCAACCTCGGGCTGTGCTCGGACCTCTCGCACTGGGAGACAGGCGAGATTCGGTGGGGTGCGTGGCGAGCTGCGGGCGGTCGTCCCGTCAATCTGCTTGACGTGCGCGGGAGCAATTGCGCAATATCCCGAGGTCGAGTGGGTCGGTGGAGCGGGCGTCTCCACGAACCGTCGCGGTGATTCCGAGTGGTATCCCCCTGGAGTAGTTGCCGGTGTTGCCGGCGCCGAGCTGCCGGGGCGGGGTGCACCGTGGGTGGGCTCCGCGAGCTTCCACTGGTTCCGAGCGAGCATTCGACGGAGAACGCAGAGCTGTCGGCAGCGGGCCAGGCACGAGTGCGATCGAGCCGATCCGTTGCGGGCTGTGGCTCGCAGGGCTGGCGAAGCGCCGTGCCGGTTTGGTGCGCTGTAGCTGGGCAGTGCCGGGTTCTTCGGCTCTGCACGGGCACGACGCGCAGCGGCACGCGCGAGCGTGGCGCACGCGACGCGTCGACGCGCCGCTTCGCGAGCGCGCATCGATGCGGTGCAGACCGCTCGGGGCTCGAAAAAAATGCCGTCAGCGCCGGCGGCGACGCGAGTTGGTCAGGCGCGCCGGCGCCGGATGAGATAAATTGCTTTTCCACCGAGCTCGAGCGCAAGACAGAGTCACTTATCTCCGAGCCGTGTTCTCCTGAGGTGTATCCTCGAGCCGTAGATCACCGAGTTGTGAGCTAACGCAGAGCTTTCAAGTCAATCTCGAGGTGGGTCTCGACCGCGGGCACGGCCCGTACCCGAGCAGCAAGCCCCTCGAGCGGTATGTCCCACGCAAAAGTCGCAGGAAAAAGGTAAGGTAAGGTTCGATGTTTTCGACACTCTGGCATCAGTATCAACAGGGCGGTTGGGCCATGTGGCTCATCCTGTTTTGGCTCGTCTGCTCCATCGCGGTGATCGTCGAGAGAACCGTGTTCTTGTTCGGCGCCTCGATCAACAAGGACGTGTTCGTCGCCACCATGCAGAAGTGCATCCTGGCGGGTGACGTAGCCAAGGCCGTCAAGATGTGCTCGGCCGCCAATGCGCCGCTCGCGCGCATCGTGCAGGCGGGTCTGGTGAAGGTGAATCGCCCCGATGAGGAGGTTCAGGCGGGCATGGACGAGGCGGCGCTGCGCGAGATGCCGACCATCAACCGTCGCACCGGATTCCTCGCGCTGTTCGCGAACCTGGCGATGCTGTGTGGTCTGTTCGGCACGATCGTCGGTCTGATCCGCGCGTTCGGCGCGGTCGGTGGTGAGAGCGTGGACGCGAGCCAGAAGGCGCGCATCCTCGCCGAGGGTATCTCGGAAGCCATGAACTGCACGGCGTTCGGACTGATCTCGGCGATCGTCGCGCTGATGGGCTTCGCCTTCCTCAACGGCAAGACCCAGGGCATGGAAGACGACATCAACGAGGCTTCCGTGCGCGTGCTGAACCTCGTGGTGGCGAACCGCCAGAAGGTCAATCTGCAGGGCATGTGAGCCGGGTTCTGCGGGGGACACCCCCCCGCACCCCGAGACGTCGTGGGCTGAGTCTCGGTCTGGAGGGTCTTGCGGGGCCACCCGCACCCCCACGCTGGTTGTCGTCAGCGTGTTCCTGCACCCCTGGTTCCGGCGGAGGTTGTTTTCGGACCTCCGCCGGGTTGGGACTGAGAGACCTGGTCAACGGCGGCGGCGCGTCGAGTTTCACGCCCCGCGGACATTCAATCGAGCAAGGCAGAGCGAGAAAGTTAGGAGCAGAGCAAAATGGCAGGCATCGACGTTGGCGGTCATGGTGGCCGGAGATCTGTGGATCATCAGATCCCGCTGATTCCGTTCATCGACTTCCTCTTGTGTCTGGTCTCCTTCCTGTTGATGACCGCCGTGTGGACGCAGATGTCCCGCATCAATGCGGATGCGCGCGTCCCGGGGCCTCCGGATCCGGACAAGGAGCTGGAGGAGCAGAAGAAGGACCTGACGCTGCACGTGGAGATGCGCGGCGAAGAGAAGTTCCAGCTGGTTTGGAAAGAGGGCAATACGGTCCGGGACACCATCGACGTGCCCCGCAAGTCCGTGCGCCTGACCGGCGACGACTTCAATTACCCCGATCTCGCTCAGAAGATCAGTGAGCAGTGGAACAGCCAGGGCAGCCACCGCGCTGACAGCGACCTGAAGGTGGACCAGGCGGTGCTGCACACGGACAACACGACCAAGTTCGAAGACATCATCGCCGTGATCGATGCGATCTACTCGCCGCAGCGCCAGATCAAGCTGGGCGGCGCAGAGAAGACCATCCCGGCTTTCAACGTCACCTTCGCAGTGGATTGATTCGAGCGTCATGTCGCAAAAAGCTCTGTCGCGTTTTCATCAGCCGATCTCCGTGCCCGGGCGCCGCCTGCTGGCGCATGTGCCGCTGGAGTTCGTGGGCAAGAAGGTCTCCGGTGGCGGTCACAAGGGGGTCAATCACGAGATCCCGCTGATCCCGTTCATCGACTTCTTGCTCTGTATCGTGCTCTTCCTGCTGGCCAGCTTCTCCGCCTCGGGTGAGTTGCCGGTCGACAAGAGTGTGCGCTTGCCTTCCGCGGACAACGTGGAAGACATGACCCTGGCTCCGATGATCGCCGTCGCCGGACAGCTGATCCTCGTGGACGGCATCCCCGCCGGTACGACTCGCCCCGTCAAAGAGGCGAACCGCATGCAGAAGCTGGACGAGTTGTTCAATCTGTTGAAGGGGCGCCGCGAGGTGTTCAAGCAGATCAACCCCGGCAAGGACCCCCCGGGTATCGCGGTGCTGCAGGTGGACCGTGAGGTCGAGGCCGTGGTGGTGAAGAGCGTGTTCCAGACCTGTGCGCTGGCGGGCTATCCCAACGTCAGCTTCATGGTGAAGAACCGCGGCGGCGGTAAGAAGAAGAGCTGAGCTTCCGTCCCGGCGCTGCCGGGAAAGCTACCGAGCCGGCGAAGCTGCCGAGCCGGCGAAGCTGCCCAGGGTGCATCACCCTGGGCAGTGTCGTTTTTGTGAAGGGCGGTTTGTGAAAGCCGCTCGTGTCGCCTAGCGGAGGTGGGCGGAGGCGAATACGCTGCCGCCGGCAAAGCCGATGTCCACGAGTCCAGCAGGTCACCC
>JAICTU010000384.1 GCA_025936205.1 Polyangiaceae bacterium
CGCTCGAGACGCTGGCGGCGGCGCGCGCGGAGAAGGCGCTGCGCGCGGGCCGGCGGCTGTACGAAAAGGCGACCCTCGTCTCGTACATCAAGGCCGAGATCGAGCTGATCGAACGCATCCGGCCCGCGATCGTGATCGGAGATTTCCGCTGGTCCGTGCCGGCCAGCGCCGAGCTCTGCGGTGTTCCTTCCGCGGTGTTGATCAACGCCTACTGGAGCCCGTACGCCACCGAGCGCCGATTTCCGGTGCCGGACCACCCGATCGTGCGTGTGCTGGGCGAGTCGCTGACGCAGCACTATTTCCCCAGAGCAATGCCGCATGTCTTCCAGCATTTCGCGGATCCGCTGAACGCCGCTCGCCGTCACTTCGGCTTGCGCCCAGTCGGCAGCCTGCTCGAGGTGCTCACGCACGCGGATCACACCTTGTACCCGGACGATCCCGAGCTCACGCCCGTGCGAGGGGCACCTGCCAGCCACGAGTTCATCGGTCCCGTGCTGTGGCAGCCGGAGCTTCTCGAGCTCGAGCCGCTGCCGGAGCAGACGGATGATCGCCCTCTGATTTATATCACGCTCGGCTCGTCCGGAGCTGCCGAGCTCCTACCGATGATCGTCGGCGTCGTGGCGCGATTGCCCGTCACTGCGGTCGTTGCGACCGCCGATCGGGTGCAAGTGTCCGAGCTGCCGCCCAACGTCATCGTGCGCTCGTTCGTTCGCGGTGCGGACGTCGCCCGACGGGCGCGCCTGGTGATTTCCAACGGTGGGAGCACGACGGGCTACCAGGCTCTGAGCGAAGGCACGCCCGTGCTCGGGCTGCCCAGCAACCTGGATCAGTACCTCGCGACGGAAGCCATCATCCGAGCCGGAGCGGGCGGATGCATCCAGGCGCGGCGCGCTACCCCGGACGCGCTCCGCTCGCAGATCAGCAGCCTGCTCGAGGATGGCGCCGTACGGGACGCAGCCCGCCGGGTGGCGACCCGCTTCCGCGCCCTGGATGCGGCCAGCGCGTTCCGTGCATTCGTACAGAGTACGTTCGTGCGCAGCGCTCGCGCGCGCTGAGCTATCAGGGAAAGTAGCGCGCGCGAATCGAGACCGTCGAGGGCCGGGGCAGCAAGCGAAATGCAGCGCTGGCAAAGCTGGGCGGCCCAAAAAACGCCGCGGCATCGTTCGAAAAGCCATAACCCTCGAGCGGCATCCCGAGGAAGTTGAAGTCCATCTTCTGGTTGCTGTTCTCGTCGTGCAGAACGGCGACCGCGTACGTGCCCGGCGGCAAATCGTGGAAGGTGACCGCGGCGTGACCGCCTGCAATGGCCGCCATCTGACCCCGCAGCGCGGTCTCCTGCCGCGGGAACGCGGCTGCCGAGCTGAACAGCGCCACCGCGAGCCGTCCCTGGTCATTGCGCAGTCCCGTCACCTTCACGGTCAGCGTGGTGGGGCTGCCCGCTGCAGCTGGTTTGCTCTCTGCTGCCAGGCCGGGCACTGCGAGGAGCAGCCCCATCCACAGCAGCGCGGCAGCGGCGACCGGCGGCGCCCGGCACACGGACGATGGCGTCATGATCCCCTCCTTGGCGTCCGCTGGCGCAGCGTCAAGCCAGAAGTCCGCCAAATCTCGCGACCGGGGCGATGCAACGCAGGCACCAAGTCGGTACGGGGCATAGACGGCCGCCCGAAATGATCTATGAAACGGGTGTCTCCGTGTCCGCGCAACCCGAGCCTGCCGATCTCAGCATCGGGGCCCTGTCGAGTGCGACGGGCGTCCCCGTCGAGACCTTGCGCACGTGGGAACGTCGCTACGGCTATCCGCTCCCGAGCGTGCGCAGCGAGGGAAGCCATCGGCGCTACTCGGCCGACACGGTCGGGGTGATACAACTGATCGTGCGTGCGCTGGAACTCGGCCATCGCGCCTCAGCGGTGGTGGGGCGCGCTGCGGGAGAGTTGCAGCGCCTGATCGCGGCGGCGGAACAGCAGCTCGCGCCGCTCAGCCCCGACGAGCAGACCGTGAAAGCCTGGGTCGAGCTGACACGCGCGCTGGACGGAGATGGTCTGACCCGGGCCTTCCACCGACAGCTCGCAGAGATGCCCGCGATCGAGTTCCTGGAGCGCTGCATGGGGCCCTTCTTGTCGGAGATCGGCGCGGGCTGGGGCAGCGGGCAGCTGCAGATTTATCACGAGCATTTCGCGAGCGAACGCGCGCGCGAATTCCTGAGCGCCCAATGGCAGCGCTTATCCGAGCAAGGGCAAAGCCGCGATCGTGGCAGCGTGGTGCTCGCGACGCCGGCGGGAGAGCGTCACGTTCTCGGGCTGCACATGGCGGCCTGGGTTGTCGCGCGGGCGGGCGCTCACGTCGGCTTTCTCGGTGGCGACACGCCCGTCGCGGAGCTCGCCGCGGCGGCGCGGCAAGCTCACGCACGGGGAGTGGTGCTCAGCGTGGCCGCGGGCTATCGCGGTGACCTGCAACGCCAGCTGCGCGAGCTGAGATCGCTGCTGCCCGAGGCGGTGCGCGTCGCGGTCGGCGGCGCGGGCAGCTCCCAGACCTCGGCCGGGGACTACCGGTTGAACGGCTTTGACCAGCTGCTGAGCTGGACCAAAGAGCTGCTGCTGGCCATATAAAATTAATAAAACCAACTGTTTGCGATCGAACCGGGCGCGAGCGGCAAATAGATTGAACAGATTTGAATCTGTTCAATCGCGTGTCATACTGGTCGGGTGAGAATCGACAAGGGTAGTCAACGACTGATGGATCGCGCGAAGCGGGCAGCTCCCCTGTCCGCGGCGGCGGAGCTGAATTGCATTCGCGCCTGGCAAGAGCGCGGCGATCGACGGGCCGCGGGGCGCGTGATCGAAGCCCACGCCAAGAACGTGGTCTTCCTGGCGCTGCGCTTCAAGAACTATGGAATCGCCGTCGGGGATCTGATCAGCGACGGCCACCTGGGGCTCATGATCGCGCTCGATCGTTTCGACCCCGGCAAGGGCGTACGCTTCTCGACGTATGCGGCCTACTGGATTCGAGCGCAGATCATCGCCGGTGTGCTGAAAGGCTGGTGCTTGCTCTCCGGTCTGGGTGGCGCTCGCAACTCTCGGGTCTTTTTTCGCCTGCGCCGGCAGCGATCGCTGCTGTCGATCTGCGAAGAAAATGGAGCCCCGCTCGGCGCTCAGAGGGTGCTCGAGCGCCTTGCGGCCGACTTCGGCGTCAGCGAGCAGCGGATGGAAGAGTTGTTGCAGCAACTGGACCATCGCGGCACCTCCCTCGATGAGGTGGCTCCCGGTCAGGACTCGAGCCTGCTCGATCAGTTGCCGGGCAGCGAGGATCATGGAGCGCAGCTCGAGCGTTGCGAGCTGCTGCAACGGCTGCAGCGCGCAGTCGAGCGCGGCCGTGCGGACCTCGATGCTCGAGAGGCGTACATCGTCGAGCGGCGCCTGCTCGCCGAGCCCGAAGACGAGCTCAGCTTGAGCGAACTCGGCGCTGCGCTCGGCGTCTCCCGCGAACGCGTGCGCCAGCTCGAGCTGCGCGCCCTCGACAAGTTGCGCGGAGAAGCTCTGCGCCAGGGCCTGACGGTGGACGCTGACGGCTCCAGTACAGAACCGCGCGCCGCCTGAGCCGGCTGTGCAGCACACGCTGTGCACCCGTGCACGTTACGAAGGTGTCACGCCGGCCGGAGAACGGGATTGGGGCAAGCGGGCACTACAACGCCTCGCCCGTCCCCAAGCTCCCTGCACGTTCAGCTCCGAGTCCACTCTGTGATGGCTTCCATGAAGCGACCTGCCTACAGTCACTGCTGGTACGGGCGGGCGTGGTCACTCTTCGGAGTGACCCGGCCCACGCGCGTTTTCGGCGAAAGGGGTGAAGGATGAGCGGCAATCCGCGTGAGCATCGCAACAACGCCTACTTGCGCGACCGCGGCTGGTGGTCGCGCACGGAAGCAGCGGCTCCCAGCGAGCTCGTCAGCTGCGAGCAGAGCTGGCAGCAGGCGCTGCGTCTCCTCGACGTGAGCCGTGAGCTGATGAAGGAATCAGAACGCCTCATGGAGGAGACGAAGAAGAGCTGCTTGCAGACCGTGCAGGCGCGGGTCGGCAGCACGGAAGTGCTGGCCCAGTTCTGGGTCGCGAGGAGCCGCCAGCCGTAGCGGCCCCGCGTGACGCCAGCATTTACTCCGGCAAGACCACGCCGGATCCTCCCATCTCCGCAGGCAGGTCTTTCTGCTTGGGGAGCCCGTCGCGCAGGGGCAGCACGGTCTCGCCGTAGTGCACGTGCAGCTGCGGGCGGAACGGAAAGCTCGGGATGGTGGCCGCGTACACGTCCCAGAGCCCGAAGCCGGGGTGCACGGTGAGCACGTGGCCGCCGCACTTCTTGCACCACTTGCGCTGGCTGTGCTCCGTCTTGTTGTAAGAGGCGAGCTGGTCGGCGCCGCGCGTGATGGTGACGGCGCTGGGTGCCCAGAGCGTGAAGGCGTTCACCGGACCCGCCGACCACTCGCGGCAAGAGCTGCAGTGACAGTAGCCCATCGCTGCCGGCTCTCCGGCGACGCGCAGCTCGACCGCGCCACAAAAGCATCGACCGTCGTACTGGTTCTCGTTCGGCATCGTTCTCTTCTCCTTGGACGAAGCAGGTTCGCGAAAGTACCTTGGGCCCGGAGCGTGGGAGGCGGCGTGGGAAGCAGTGTGGAAAAGACTCCGCGTCAGATCGAGTCGGAGCCGGTGGGCATGCCCTCGAACAGCACCGTCGAGAGGTAGCGCTCGCCGGTATCGGGCAGCATCGCCAGGATCACGCTGCCCTCGTCGGCCTTGGCGGCGACCTGCAGCGCCGCCGCGAAGGTCCCTCCGGATGAGATGCCGCAGAAGATGCCCTCGCGCCGCGCCAGATCACGCGCGCAGCTCAGGGCGCGCTCATCGTCGATCGCGATCACCTCGTCGAAGATGTCGCGGTCGAGCACGCTGGGTAGGAAGTCGGGGGTCCAGCCCTGGATCTTGTGCGGCTTCCACTGCTGGCCTGCCAGCAACGAGGCTGAGGCCGGCTCACAGGCGATGATCTTGGTCTCGGGGCGCGCACAGCGGATCACCTGGCCCGCGCCGGTCAACGTACCGCCGGTGCCCCAGCCCGTCACCCAGTAGTCGAGCCGCTCGCTCGCGAAGTCGGAGAGGATCTCGGCGCCGGTGGTTTGCCGGTGAAACGCGGGGTTCGCCTCGTTGTCGAACTGCCGCGCCAGGAACCAGCCGCGCTCTTCCGCCAGGCGCTCGGCATGGCGCACGGCGCCAGAGGCCCGCTCCGCCGCGGGAGTGAGCACCACCTTGGCCCCGAACGCGCGCATGATCTGCCGGCGCTCCACCGAGAAGGACTCGGGCATGACGGCCACGAAGGGATAGCCGCGCGCGGCACAGACCAGCGCGAGCGCGATGCCGGTGTTGCCCGAGGTCGCCTCGACCACGGTCTGGCCTGGTTTCAAGGCGCCGCGGCGCTCGGCGTCTTGAATGATGCCCAGCCCCAGCCGGTCTTTCACCGAGCCGCCGGGATTGGCGGCCTCCAGCTTCACGTACATTTTGACGTGACTGGGGGCCAGGCGCTGGATGCGGACCACTGGCGTGCGTCCGATGGTTTGCGTGACGTCGTCGTACAGCATGAGGGTTCTCCGGTGGATGAGGAACGGGACGAGCCGCCGCGATGTTTGCTCTGGCAATGCGGCAGCGCCAGGGACAGCATGGGGCGAAGCACTGGAAGCGAGCGTGGAAACCAACGTGGAAAATCAGCCCAGGCTGGGGAACACCCGGCCTCCCGAGCTGGTGGTCACGCTGCTCGGGCCGACGGCCGTGCAACGGCAAGGGCACGCCCTGCCGCTGCCCCGCTCCCGCAAGGTGCGGGCACTGCTGGCTTTCTTGGTGCTCGAGGGGCGCCCGGTAGCGCGTGCTCGGCTGTGTGGCCTGCTGTGGGACGTACCCAATGACCCGCGCGGCGAGCTGCGCTGGTGCTTGAGCAAACTCCGGGCCGCGCTCGATGACGAGCAGCACCGTCGGGTGCTCTCGGTGGATCGCGACTCGATCCGCATCGATCTGAGCGACTGCCAGGTCGATGCATTGCTGGTGGAACGTGGCCTGCAGGAGCCGCTCGAGCAGATCCCTCCCGAGCGGCTCACGGAGCTGGGCGGGCTGTCGGGAGGCGAGCTGCTGCAGGGCGTGGAGATCGACGGGAACCCGGAGTTCACCGGCTGGCTCAGCGCGCAGCGGCTGCGCTATCGCGGGCTGCACCTGCGCTTGCTCGGGGAGCTGGCGGCGCGCGCACCGTTCGGGTCGGACGAGATGTTCCGCCATCTGGGCGCCTGGCTGCGCCAAGCCCCGTTCGACCAGAAGGCGCACGAGCGCATGCTCGAAGCGCTCCTGAAGTGTGGCCGCGCGCCGGAAGCGGAAGCGCACCTGGCCGCCACGCTGCGCGCGTACGAGGCGGAAGGCCTCGACTGGTCCCGGCTGCGCGAGGCCTGGAATGTGCTGCGTGCGCAGCCCGCGCCCTCGAGCGCAGTGTCTGCTCCCGAGCGTGCGCCCGAGCCTGCCGCGCGGCGCCGCGCGTCGGTCGCCGTCATGCCCTTCAGCGACGCCGACCCGGAGCGAGCGCAGCGAGTCGCGGACGGCCTCACCGAGGACATCATCACGCGCCTGGCCAAGCTGCGCGTGCTGTTCGTGATCGCGCGCGGCACGGTGTACTCGCTGCGCGAGCGCGGCATCGGCGCCGGAGAAGCCGGCAAGATCTTGAAGGTGGAGTACGTCGCCAGCGGTTCCATCCGGCGCCAGGGCGGGCGAGTCGCGATCTCCGTCGAGCTGGCCGAGACCGAGACGGCACGCATCGTCTGGACGGAGACGTTCGAGAGCGGCAGCGACGAGAGCGGAAACGACACGTTCCGCGCGCTCGACTCGATCGTGGACCGGATCGTGGCGGCGCTGGCCGAAGAGGTCCAGACGGCGGAGATGGGCCGCGCGCTGCTCGAGCCCCCGAGCTCGCTGGATGCCTGGGAGGCGTATCACCGCGGCCTCTGGCACATGTACCGCTTCAACGGCCCCGACAACCTCGAGGCGGAGCGCTACTTCCGCAGCGCGCTACAGCTCGATGCCACCTTCTCGCGCGCCCACGCCGGCCTCTCCTTCACGCATTTTCAGAATGCCTTCCTGAATCTCGTGCCCGACCCCGGGCACCAGATCCAGCTGGCGCTCGACACGGCCGTCGAGAGCCTGCGCAGCGACGATCGCGATCCCGCCGCGCACTGGGCCATGGGGCGCGCGCTGTGGCTGAATCGCCGTGCCGACGAGTCGCTGAGCGAGCTCCGGCGCAGCATCGAGCTCAGCCCCAACTTCGCGCTCGGCTACTACACTCTCGGCTTCGTACAGGCGCAGGTCGGCGACCCGCGCGCTGCGATCGAAGCCACCG
Source organism: Polyangiaceae bacterium (assembly GCA_025936205.1). Next base: position 7,402 of record JAICTU010000384.1, read on the forward strand.
ACACCTCGCGCCAGCTGAGCCCCTTCGATCCCCTGCAATTCGGCATGCTCGCCAGCCGCGCGCTGGCCCACGCCCGGCTCGGCGAGCTGGAAGAAGCCGTGGCCTGGTCGCTGCGCGCGGCGGCGCGCCCCAACGCGCACGCCCACATCCTGGCGATCGCGGCGGCGTGCCTGGCGCTGGCCCAGCGTCGCAAAGAGGCCCTGGAGTTCGTCGCCCGCATCCGCGCGCGCGTCCCCGGCTACGGCAGCAACGACTTCCTGAGCTCCTTCCGCTTCGACCCGGAAGCGGAACAGCTGCTGCGCAGCGCGGTCCGACAGATCGGATTTTGAGGAAGAGCGGGCGCTCCACGTCCCCGCGCGTCCTCGAGCCCACTGCTCAATTCGTCGGTGAGTCGTCGACCCCGCCCCCGAACATGTCGAGCTCCGGGCACTTGTTCTGGAGTGCCTGGCAGGACTTCGGCGGGGTGGGGCTCGCGAGGTTCGCCGCTTCGCATTCGAAGCGATGATCGACGTAGGGTTTCCCGGTCACGGGATCGATCGCGACCTTTCCGTCGTCAGTGAGTGGGGGCGGGGAGCAATCCTCCGTGTACGTGGCTTTTCCAGCGTCTTTGCAGCTGTAGCTGCTCAGCAGCGTGTCGAAGGCGCCCAGCATATCGTTCAGGCAGGCCTCCAGATCGCCGACGGTGGCAGAGCAGCCCTGCCAGCCCTCGACGCTGGCGTCGCTGCACTCGAACTCATCCGCGGGCGATGAGCTCGCGCTGTCGCCACTCTCGCTCTTCAGGCAAGCGTCTCTCTGGCTGACGCAGCTGGACTCGTCCGGGCTCAGCGCCAGGCCGAGGAGCGTGCACAGCCCCGTCTTTGCGCTGGAGCGGTTGAAGTGGGCCTCGACCGCGTCATTCATGTGCTCGCAGCCGCTCGCAGCCTCTTGCGCGGTGAGCGCGCTCAAGGCCTTGCTGCTGGAGATGCCGGAGTTGATTTCGCCGGATCCACCCTGCGCGTCGCCGCTACACTTGATCAGGGCGAGCAGGAGCAGGGGCAGAGGAGCGGTGGCTTTCAGGTGTTTCATGTGGGCGAGTCTCCGCCCCATGGAAACGGCTCGATCCGCGCACGGCGTAATGGTCTTTCGATCTCAGCTGTGCGGTCGGAGCGCGTAGCGGCCATAGGCGACGAAGGCCCCCAGCAGCCCCATCACCAGCGCCCAGAGCAGGGGGTTGGTGGCGGCGAGTTGCAGCGAGTACTGCGCGTACAGCGCCGCGAGCGCGAAGGTCTCCAGCGCCAGCACGCCTGCGACGATGGGCGTCCACAGCGGCTTCCATTTCAGGGCCGCCGGGGCGATCAGCAACACGGCGCCCAGCATCTCGAAGATGCCGACGGCGCGCCAGCCGCCGCGCGAAACTGCCGTCAGCTGGGCTGCGACCTGGTCGAAACTGAACGCCTTGTACGCGCCCCCGGAGAAGTAGAGCAGCGCGAGCACGATCTGGAGGACCCACAGCAAAGCATTC
>JAICTU010000634.1 GCA_025936205.1 Polyangiaceae bacterium
CGCGCAACGCCTGCCAGCCGCTTGAGAACGCTGCGGGACCTCAGTAGGCTCAATTCATCGAACCCTGTTGCGCCGGCGCGATGCCAGCGCCGGTCTCGAAAGGGGGATAGAGCCATGTCGCTTCCGCACCGAACGCGTGCACGCCAATTATTTTGGCCCATTCTGCTGGGCTCAGCACTGCTGGCCTTTGCGCCTCGCCGCGCCGCCGCTCGAACGGAGGGAACCGCCGCACCGGCCGCCACGGGCGAACGCAGTGCGAGGGTGGCACCGGCAGAGGCCAGCGCGTTCCTTCAACAACTCGAGGCGCTGAACGCATCTCGTGCGGAGCTCGACTCGCAACGGCAGAAGTGGAGCGCGGCTCCGGCTGAACATAAAGTGGCACAGCTCGACTCGTTGCTGCACAGCGGCTCGCAGCATCGCGGGCTACTCAACGCCGCGGCTCAGGCTCTCACGGCCGAGGTGCCGCCCACGGGCAGCGCCGAAGGTCGCACTGCATTGCTCGCCCTGGTGCGCGAGCAGCTGCCGATCGAGGCGCAGAAGCTACCCGAAGAGCTCGCAGAGAGTTCGCGCGGCGCGCTGGCCGCGCTCGAGGAGCTGCCGCGAGCCAAGCCGGAACAGCGGGCGGAGCTGCAGACTCGACGCAACCGCTTCGTCTCCGCAATGCCGGTCCTGATGGGCGAGTTCGCGGACAACATCAAGGCGCGCAAGCTGCTGAAGCAGGACGTCAGCGCCGAGCAGACCCGGCTCCGGGAGCTGCTGCTGGATACCTCGAAATGGATGAGCATCGCTCTGCGCCGTACGGCGGGTGAAATCGACCGCCTCCGGCTCGATGCCTACGGCAAACCCAAGGCAGACGAACAAGGGGTGTACGACGACCTGTTGGAGTTTCGCTCGCTCCTCGCTGAGGCCCAGCGCAAGAACATCACGCTGATGGATCAATACGGAATCGAGACCGTAGCGCTGCGTCAGGAGTTGATCAGCACCACGGGGCAGATGTCGAAAGACATCTTCGATGCCCAGGTGATGAAAGGACTGGTCGGGGGCTGGAAGGCCGACACCACCCGCTGGCTCAGCGAGCATGCCGCTGCGCTCGCGTTCCGCGTCGGCAGCGTAGTGTTGGTGCTGCTGCTCTTCACCGTCCTGGCGCGCATGGGCCGGAGTCTGGTGCGGCGCGCCCTGGTCCGCGCCAAGGCGAATCCGTCCAGCCTGGCCAGCGGCTTCCTGATCCAGACCTCCGGGCGTGTCATCTGGGTGGTGGGATTGGTGATCGCCGCTGCCCAGCTCGGGATCGAAGTGGGTCCGCTGCTGGCCGGCCTCGGTATCGCAGGCTTTGTCGCTGGTTTTGCCCTGCAAGACACGCTCTCGAACTTTGCTGCCGGACTCATGATCCTGGTCTACCGGCCCTTCGATGTGGGCGATCTGATCGAAGCCGGTGGTGTGACAGGCGTGGTGCGCGCCATGACGTTGGTGTCCACATCGGTGCTCACCCCTGACAACCAGCTGCTGATCGTGCCCAACGGCAAGATCTGGGCGGGGGTGATTCGCAATGTCACGAGTCAGGACCACCGGCGCGTGGACATGACCTTCAGCGTCAGCTACCGGGACGACGTCAGCCACGCGGAGAGCGTGCTCAGCAGAGTCCTCGCCGACAACCCGCGCGTGCTGGAGGATCCGGCGCCCCTCGTACGCCTGCACGAGCTGGGCGAGGGCTCGATCAAGTTTGTGGTGCGCCCCTGGGTCAGGTCTGCCGATTACTGGGACGCCTACTGGGAAATCACGCGCGAGGTGAAGCGGCGCTTCGACACGGAGGGCTTCGCCCTACCCTTCCCTCAGCACGACATTCACGTATACGAAGAGCGGCGCTTCGACCGCGCTCCGAGCAAAAGCCAGCCCGCGCCCGCCTTCGCCGTCAGCGGCTGAACGCCGCCGGTACCCTGCGGCGGTCGCAGCCTGGGCGCTGCCCTCAGTTCATCGAGGGCGATGGCGGGTGTGCGGCGGCCGAGGACCGCCCCTGCGGCAGACCGGTAGCCGTCCCAGCCTGATGATGCTCGATGGCCTGGGCGAGCGTCGCGAACCCCTCGGCACGAGCACGTTCGAGCAATCCCTGAGCGATCCGCCCTGGCAATGCCGGCCCTTCGTAAATGAAGGCCGTGTAGATCTGGACGAGGCTCGCGCCGGCACACAGCCGCTCCCATGCCTCTTCGGCGGAGTCGATGCCGCCCGCGGCGACCAGTGTCAGCCGTGAGCCGGCGCGCGAGCGTAGAAGCCGCAGCACGTCGAGCGCTCGCCGGCGCAACGGAGCACCCGAGATCCCGCCCGCACCCAGGGCTTCGATGGCGGGAGCCGGGGTCTGGAGCCCGGCGCGCGAAATGGTGGTGTTCGTCGCGACGATGCCGTCGAGCTCTAGCTCCAGGGCCAGGTCGGCGACACCGAGAATGTCCTCATCGGCGAGATCGGGGGCGATCTTGACCAGCAGCGCCGGGCGCTTCCCGTCGCCGCGGCCGCGCAGCTCTGCTTGCACCGCTTGCAAGAGCGGCCGCAGCTTTTCCGCTGCCTGCAGGTCGCGGAGCCCAGGCGTGTTGGGCGAGCTGACGTTGACTACGAGATAATCCGCGAGAGGCGCCAGCCGGCGGGCGCTGGCGGCATAATCCGCAATGGCTTCGCTCTCGGGAACTCGTTTGGTCTTGCCGATGTTTACCCCGACTACACCGCGCCGAGGCCCGCGCAAGTGACGCTCCGCCTGCTCAGCGCCGCAGTTGTTGAAGCCCATGCGGTTCAGCAGCGCTCGGTCGCGCGGGAGGCGGAACAAGCGCGGGCGCGGATTGCCCGATTGGGCTTCATTCGTGATCGTGCCTACCTCGACGCCGCCGAAACCCAGATCGAGCAGCGCGGCGTAGCCCGTGGCATGCTTGTCAAAGCCGGCGGCCAGCACCACCGGCGAGGCGAAGCGCAGACCGAGCGCCTGTACCTCGAGCTCCGGTGCGGAGCAGCCCCAGATGGCGCGCAGCAGCTGCGGCGCGCCAGGCACGGCGTGCATCCAGCGCAGCGCCGTGAACGTGAGGGTGTGAGCCCACTCGGCGGGCACCCAGAAAAGCAAAGGGCGAATCAGCGCGCGATACATCTGAGCTGCCTGCCCTTCATGGCGCCGAAGGAGCTGCTTGCGGCTCCGCAGCGTCCAGCTCGTTCGGATCGAGCTTCGATACCAATGCCTCGCGAACCTCCACTGCGGCCGAGCAGTTGTTAGCCTGTCGCTGGCGAGCGCGGATCGAGTCGGGGTCCTTCACCTCGCGCGCGCCGAGTGCCATCAGGCGCCCCGCGACGGGCAAGCGCAGGCGCAGCAACTGCTCCCCGCGGGAGATGTCCCAGATCCCGATGCGCACGAAGTGATCCATCGTCTGTACGCGCTCTTCGGGGGACTCCGCCGCTCCCGCATCCGCCCCGCCAACGGCGAGCGCGCTCGCTGGCTCCTCATCGAGCACCGCGCTGAAGTACTTGCTGCGGCGGATCAGCTCGGCAGCGGCCGGGACCTCATGCTTCGCCGTATCTTCGAGCTCCAGCTCCATGGCGCGGACCTGCAGCTCATCGCCCGCGCTCGCCAGGCGCCGGTCCCAGTCGGGGCCCTGGATCTTCAGAGCGTCGTAGAGCAGGCGCAGGTTGTAAGGCTGACCAGGTACGGCACACGCGCCCCAGTCGTTGCAGAGCTGTCCGGGGCCGCACTGCGCCTTCGTCTTGCACGCCACCGCGTCCGCCTCCGGCGGCCGACCCACAAATAGGCAGGAGGTGAAGCCGTCGTGCACGGAGTGGGACGCGGCACGCCGCAATGACTCGATACTCCTCGCGTCGGCGCGCAACGCTCGCACGTACACCCCTGGCCCACGGGAGATCTCCTCCAGCGACGCGCTGGGAGAAATGAACGTCGTGACTTCCCCTTCGCTCAGCTGAAGCACCCAGGCCTCGAGCCTGTCCCGCAGAGCGAACCCGTCTGAGCCCGCCGCTGCCACCACGGCGCGTTGCCGAGCGGACAATTGCTTGCGCTGGGCCGTGAGCTCGTTCTGCGCGTAGCGATAGTAGACGATACCGAACAGCACCATGCCGATGAAGGTCAGGATCCAGAAGCGGGTCGCTACCTCGCGCAAGCGCACCCGGCCGAGCACAATCGAGCGCCGACGCGTACGCCGCGCTTCGTTGAGAGAGGGCAGCCCCCGCTCTCGCGAACGGGCCTGCGACGGGAGACCTGTTGGACTCGGGGACATCGGCTACGGCGGGGGGACACTATTCGCCTCGGTCCACCTCCGCTAGGCGGCAGAACGAGGCTTCACAAAACAGCACTGCCCAGGGCGTTTACCCTGGGCAGTCGCGGCGAACCCG
>JAICTU010000249.1 GCA_025936205.1 Polyangiaceae bacterium
GCCCTTCCGCCAGAGGCACGCAAGCTCCCGCTCGGTCGCAGGACGAGAGACCGCTGGGGCTGCCGAAGGCGCGCTGCAGCGAAGCCACATGCCCCTGCCAGGCTTCGCCCTCGATCGGCGCGAGCGGCGCGCGCGAGCGCAGCAGCCATGCGGCGCCCACGGCGAGCGCGCCCGCCACGGCGAACCCGATCACTCCCCGGTGGCGCGCCTGTGAACGCTGCACCAGCGGCACCTCGGCGATCTTCAGCGGCGGCGCCTGCCAGGGATTTCGCTCCCGTGTGCCCGGGAGCTCGGCCTTCCGCTCTTCCGGCAAGCTCGCCAGCACCCGTGCCTCGAGCCCCTCCGGCAAGCGATAGTCGAGCGCGGCGTCGCCCACGCGGGCAGCGACCAGCTCCGCGTCGTGGCGAGCGTCCCGGCAACGTTCGCAGCTCGCGAGATGCTCATACAGCGCGTCGGAAGCGACGCCTTCCAGCACGTCGCTCATCTGCTCGTCGACCTGCGTGCACAGCTCCGTTTCAGCCATCTTCATTCTCTTTCTCGAGCGTGCTGCGCAACGCCAGGAGCGCGCGCGACACGCGCTTGCGCGCGGCCGCCTCTTCGATGCCGCAGGCCGCGGCTAGCTCGCGAAAGCTGAGCTCGCCGCAGTAGCGCAGCAGCAGGGCATCGCGATCGCTGGGCCGTACGCGCTCCAGCAGTGCGCGCGCCCGCTGGGCGCGCTCCAACAGCACCGGATCGGGCGGAAGCACCAGCGTGGGGGCATCGGCGTCGCGCACCAGGCGCAGCCGGGCACCGCGCCGCCGATGTCGCTCCAGGAACTGCAGGCACTTGTTGCGCGCAATGCCCAGGAGCCAGGCGCGCAGCGCGCCCTGGTGCCGAAAGTCGGCGAACGACTGATGCGCCGTGAGCAATGTCTCCTGGGTGACATCGTCTGCATCGACCTGCGATCCGAGCATCGCCATGCACAGCCGACCGATGCTCGCGCCGTGTCGTTGCACGCAGAGCGACAGCGCGCGCCGCGCCTCGCCACTCTGAAAGGCGAGCACGATGTCCTGGTCGGCATCGGCCGGGCTCGGCGGTGCTTCCAGCCTGTCGGAGGCGGGTGCAGAAGCCCCTCCCACGTCGGTCACGGTGCAGTCCTCATCGTCGTCCTCCCAGTCACACTCGGCAGGGAAAACGTGACCACAGGACGTCACTTTCACTCAAAAAGCTGCCGGCCAGCGCGCTGCTCCGATCCGATGCACTGCGCCGCCGCCCTGCTCCGATGCGGGAGCGTCCTTTTCTTTTCGGTGCAGCGGTCGTTTCGTCGTGGGCCGGGCCTGTGCGCGTCGCACGCACTGCGCCCTGGGAAGACGCCCTACACCTCGTCTACTGTGGGGGATTTCGGCATCGCCGAAATCCGCCGCGCTCCGCGCGGCGACCACCAAAGAAGGGAACATGGGATGACCTCGACGAACCAGTACTTGCGCGTTTCGTGTCTGCTCGCCGGCGCCCTCTCGCTGGGAGGGTTGCTGGTGGGAGGCTGTGGCGGTGAAGCCACGGGCCTCGATGAGCTGAACGAGACGAGCCTCGACACCAGCTCCGCAGATCTGCTCTCGAATCCGCTGACGCCCCTGCTCACGTGCATGGACGACCTCGGACACAACAACTTCCGGGCGCACTTCGGCTACAAGAACGACAGCCCCAAGAGCGTGCGCGTGCCGATCGGCACGCTCAACTTCTTCGTCCCGTTGCCTGCGAATCAGGGCCAGCCGATCGACTTCGCGGCGGGCAACCACCCCGACGTATTCAAGGTCAGCTTCTCGACCCGGGACGGCTGGGACCGCCTGGCCTGGTGGCTCTCCGGGCGGCGCGCGCTCGCGACCAGGAACACGCCGCTCTGTGCGCCGCCTCCGCCGCCGCCGAAGAAGTGCACGAGCAACGCGGGCTGTAACGACAATCTCGAGTGCACGAACGACATCTGCTCGAAGGGCCTGTGCAGCCACACGCCGATTGCGGCTCACACGGCCTGCTCGGGCGGCAATGTCTGCGACGGCGCAGGCGCCTGCGTGCAGTGTGCCTCGGCGCAGGAGTGCGGCGACGACCTGGAGTGCACGACCGACGTGTGCAGCGGCGGGCAATGCTCGCACGGCGGCGTGGCCGCCGGCACGCCCTGTGCGCACGGAGGCGTGTGCGACGGCACCAGCCTGTGCTTGCCCAAGTGCGCGTCCGCCGCGGACTGCGACGACGACCTGGAGTGCACCAACGACATCTGTAACGCCAACGGAACCTGCAGCCATACCCCCGTGGCGGCCCATAGCGAATGCGCGCACGGTGGCGTGTGCGACGGCACTGGGCTGTGCGTACCCTGCGTCTCTGCCGTGGACTGCGACGACGACCTCGAGTGCACCGCCGACCAGTGCGTCAACTCCCACTGCACGCACGACCCGGTCCCCTCCGGCGTCGGCTGCGCTCACGGGGGCTTCTGCGACGGCACGGGGCTGTGCCAACCGCCCTGCTCGAGCGCTGCCGATTGTGACGACGATCTCGAATGCACCAACGACGTCTGCACGGCGTCCGCGTGCTCGCACTCCAACGTGAGCGCGGGCACTCCGTGCGCGCACGGAGGCACGTGCAACGGCGCCGGACTGTGTCTGTGAGGCCGTAGCCGCGCGGATCGCTGCTTCGGACCCCTCGGTTTGCGAGGGGTCCGGGCTGGCTCTAGAGGTTTGCGTCGGCGCCGAGGCTGAAGCTGAGCTGGACCTGCTCCTGATCGAGAGCAGCGGCGTAGATGCGAAAATCGAGAATTTCCCCGTTGAACTCCGGATCTGCGTCATACTGCGAGCGACCGATCCAGTTGTTGATGTCGTTGATCCCTGCCAAGCTGATCGTGGCGGAGCTGGCGCTGCCGGCCGCTGTGCCGTCGATGTAAATGGCGAGCGTGTGGAGTGCGCCGTTCACGACCAGCACCACCTGTGTACCTTTCTCGGGATCGGCGGAGACCGGCAGCGGCTCCGTGGCATTGGCGGAGATTTCGTGGTTCGCGTCGGTCAAGGTATAGGCCGCCCGCAGATGGGTGGTCACGCTGCTGCGAGCGGTCAGGTACAAGCGACTGTGCGCCGCATCGCTCGGCACGTCCTCCACGCCAGACGAGCCGAAGTCGAAGATGTTCTGCCAGTTCGCGCTCGGGCTGTCGGGATCGGAGAGCCAGTTGACCCAGGCTTCGAACGTGACGCTCTCCAGACTGGAGATGAGCCCATTGGGCAAGTTGACGTATTGATCGTCCGCAGACAGGCTGATCTTGCCGGCGCCGACGGCGACGCCGACCGCAATGCCATTGGCCGTGCCCAGCTCGTCCGTGATCGTGGTCCCGGCATCGTTGAAGCGATAGCGATGCAGGAGCAGCGCGCCGAGCTCGGTCGCTGGTTGAAACGGCGTGCCCGCGTCGGACGGCGTTCCGGAGCCCCCGGTCGTGCCGCCGTTCGATGCGCCAGCGGGTCCGCTGCCGGCAGCGCTGCCCGCGCTGTTGCCGGCGCTGCCCGCGTCGCTCGCTGCGCCACCCGCTCCGGGAGCTCCACCGCTGCCCCCGAGCTCGACGCTCGCATCCGGATCATTGTACCTGGATCCACCGGAATCCAGGCTGGTGCCCGGCAAACCCGGCTCGTCCTGAAAGCTATCCTCCAGCAGCTGAGGACATCCGAGCAACGCGCCGCCGGCGCTGAGCCAGAGCGCAGCGGCGGGTACGGACGATGCCCGGGGAAACACCCCTCAGTATTCTATGAGAGGCGCGCTCGGACCATGCGCTGAAAGCCGGTTGTTTTGCTGGAATCCTGCTGCTCGACGGCGCTACAGCGCACCGTCGCGGCGCTTGTCCGCGTACCGCCGACATGTCTCACCGCGCGCTCACCTGGAGCTGACTTCGAGCTGCACGTGCCGGTGCTCGAGCAACACGCCCATCGCCGCGCGCAATGCAGTCGCGGCCTTGCGGTGCTGGATCAGCGCGGAGAGCTCGGCCAGCCGCGCCCGCGACAGGTCGTCTTGACGCTGCGCGACGAAGAAATTGTTGGAGGTTCCGTTCAGGAATTTGCGCTGCTCCGCGTCCAGGCTGCGCTCGGCGAGAGCGCGGAACCTGGCCGCCGCGCGCACCGAGCGATCGGCGGTCTCCAGGCCACGGATCGCCGTGCGCAGCTCGAGCCGCAGGTCGAGCAAGGCCTGGTCTTGCAGCGTGTGCAGCGACTGTTCGCTCAGCCGCAGCGACTCCGCCTTGGCGCGCGCGGCCTGGTTGAAGGGAGTCCAGCTGAAGTTCAGGATCGCACTCCAGGCACGCGCGTCGGCGGAGAACAGCTGGTTCAGTGTGTCCGAGTAACCCGGACGCTGACCCACCAGGCCATAGCTGACGCTAGCATCCAGCTGGGGCAACTTGTCGGTCGAGGCCACACGCAAATCCAGCGCGGCCCGCTTCAAATCCAGGCGCAGCCGCGCCAGCTCCGGCCGGTTCTGCAATGCCTGGTCGAGCGCGGATTCGTAGCTGACCTGCAGCTGGTCGAACTCCGGAGGGTCGAGCGGCAACAGCGGCGCCCCCCACGCTTCGCGCGGCAGGTTGAGCAGATGCCGCAGCTGATCGGCAGACTGCGCCACGGAGCTCTCGGCCTGCACCAGGCCCAGCTCGCGCTGCGCCAGGGTGCCCTCGGCATTGATCAGATCGGATGGCGGCAGCACGCCCGCCTCGATCTGCCGCCCCGTGAGCCCGAGTTGCTCCTGCGCGAGCTTCAGCGAGCCCTGCTGCACCTGGTAGCTTTCGAGGGCCTGCACCAGGTCCCAGTAGGCGTTCTCGGTGTCGCGCACCGTGGCGATCAAGCTGGCCTTGTAATCTTGCCTGGCGCGATCGGTGGCCACCTCGGCGCGCAGCACGTCGGCGTTGGGCACCTCCCAGCGAAAGGCGAAGCCGCGCAGCAGGGGCTGCGTGAGCTGCAAGCTCAGCTCCGAGCGATACAGCGGGGGCAGGAGTCCGCTGTCGAAGCGGCTCTTGGTGCGGTCGTTGGTCCATTGCAGGGCGATCTGCGTACCGAGCCGCAGCCGTTGCGCGTAGCCGGCAAGCCAGCGATCGCTGGTGGATTCCGTCAGCGAGCCAAACGTGGTGGTGTTCTGAAATCCCCCAGGGGGGAAGTCCTCGTTCTGATGGGAGTACGAGGCGTTCAGCGTCGGTTCGAAGGCGCCCAGGCTCTGCGCGACGCCGGTCTCGGCGATTTGCACCTGCTGCTTCACCAGCACGATGCCCAGGTTGGCCTTCACCGCCAGCGCGATCGCGTCCTGCAGAGACAGACGCCGCGCGCCGCCCGGGTCGACGCCCTCCGGCAAGCGCGGTGGCTCGCGGATGAACTCGGGCTCCTCGTAGGGTTCGTCTGGCTGCGGGGCAGCAGGCGGCTCGGCGCCGGACACCAGCCCCGCCAGCGACAGGCCCAGGGCGAGGGCCCGGAGAGCAGCATGAAAGTGACCAGCGTGCGCCAACATTATCACTCGTATCGGAGGGCTTCGATGGGGTCGAGGTTGGAGGCGCGGATGGCCGGCACCAGGCCCGAGACCAGGCCGACGGCCATGGACACGCCCGTGGCGAGCAGGATCGAAGCCGGGGTCACCACGGTGGGCCACTTGGCAAACACCGCCACCAGCTGAGCGATGGCGACCCCGATCACGACGCCCGCCAGCCCGCCGAGCAGCGAGAGCGAAAAGGAGGTGACCAGAAACTGAAAGCGAATGTCCTTCCGGCGTGCCCCCACCGCGCGGCGCACGCCGATCTCGCGCGTCAGCTCCAGCACCGAGGCCAGCATGATGTTCATGATGCCGATGCCGCCGACCAGCAGCGAGATGCCCGCGATGCAGCCCATGACGACGTTGAACAGGCGCTGCGTCTCGCGGCTCTGCTCGAGCAGCGCCTCCGGCACCACCAGCTCATAGTCGGAGGCTCCGCCGTGCAGGCGATCGAGCAGCGCGCTGATCGAGCCGGCCGTGTCGCGCGCCGAGGCGCTGGGCGCCAGCTGCACCAGGATCTCCTGCAGCGGCGAGCGCAGCGGATCTTGCTCGAACTTGCGCAGCGCCGTGGTCACCGGCAGGTAGATCTCCTGCGCGGTGCTGCCCACCGAGACGCCCTGGATCGAGGAGGCGCCGACCGACTCCGCGGCGAGCACACCGATCACCTCGCACCACACGTCGTTGATCTTCACGCGCTGGCCCAGCGCCGGCGTCACCCCGAACAGATCCCGGCGCACCCCTGCCCCGAGCACACACACCTGCGCGTGCGACGCCTCGTCCATGCCGTCGATGAAGCGCCCTTCGCTGAAGCTGAGCTTCACCAACTGCGTCTGCTGGTACGAGACACCATACACCTTGGCGTTGGCCTTGCCCTGCCCGGAGAGGATCTTGTAGGGCTCGATCTCGAGCCGCGGGAGCACCAGCTCCGTACCGGGCACGGCCTCGCGGATCGCTTCCACGTCGCGCAGCGACACGCCGACCGACTTCTTGCGGATCTCGCGCTGCTCTTCCTCCTTGAAGTCCTTGGCCCGCACCACGACGTTGCGCAAACCGAGCTTGTCGATGATCGACAGCGCGCGCCGCTCTGCCCCGGCGCCGATCGACAGCATCGAGATCACCGCGCCGACGCCGAACATCATGCCGAGCATGGTCAGGCTGGAGCGCAGCTTGTGCGCGGACAGATTGTCGAGCGCCGAGCGAAACGCTTCGCTCGCGCGCATCCTCGGCCCGGGCCGCCTTCCGATCGCTTTCGCTTCGTCCGACATGTCGTTGCGCCGCTCAGGGCGTCGGTTCCTTGGAGCCCGGGCTCGCGGCGCGGCCTGCCCCCGCGGCACGCTCCCCCGGGCGCGACGGATCGACCAGCGCGATCTCGTCGCCGTCGCTCAGACCCTCTTCGATCACGACCCGACCCAGGCTGGCGGGTCCGAGCTTGACTTTCACGGGCTCGAACTGCCCGCCCTGCCAGCGATACACCGTCGGCTGGCCATGGTCCTCGATCACCGCCTGACGGGGCAGGACCAGCGCCTCGCGGCTCTGCAGCTGCAGCGTGGCGTGCACGCGCGAGCCCGGCTTCATCGTGTCGCGATCGGTGCGATCGAGCTGCAGCGTGACCCCGAAGTACTGCACCGGCACGTCGCGCACCGGGCGCTTCGCGAGCGTATCCACGTTCTTGATCGTGCCCGTGTACAGCGCCTCCGGGTGAGACTCGAGGAACACGCGCGCCGTCTTGCCTTTCTCGAGGCCTCCGGCGTCGGCCTCGAGCACGAACACCTCCGCCTCCATCTCATCCAGCAGCGGCAGGCTCGCGAGCTTTTGCCCGGGCCAGCAGGAGTCTCCCACCGATGGCAAGATCCCTTGCCAGTTGGGCTCGAACACCAGGATGCCGTCGTGGGGCGCGCGCAGCTCCAGGCTCGCGAGGCCGCGCTGGGCCTGGTCCACAAGCAGATCGGCCTTCTTGCGCTCGACGTGGATCAGCTCCAGCTTGTTCTTGGAGAGCGAGCTCTCGATGCCGCGCGCCGCCCCCGCGTGCTGGCTGCGCGCCGTGGAGAGCTGCTCGTCGATCTCCGACTCGATGATCTGATTGCGCGAGAAGATCTCGGGATCCTTGTTCTGGAACTCGCGCGCCTTCTCCAGCTCCACCTGCGACAGCTGTTCGGTGCGCGCACGGCCGCGCAGCGCCGAGGCCACCAGCGTCTGCTCCTTCTCGAGCTTGGCGTCGGCCGTCGCGCGATCCGCCTGTCCGTCCTTCAATTTCTTTTCGAAATCGGTGGGCTCGAAGCGGACCACGACCTGCCCCTTCTCGACCCGCGCCCCGTCCGGCTCCGTCCAGGCGATCTTCAGCGGCCCGCCGCTGGCCACCGGCACCGTGAGCGGCGACGCCTTCACGGCCCGCAGGTGCCCGTCGGCGCCCACCTCTTGCACGAAGCTTTGCGGGTGCACCACCAGCGTCGGCAGACCGGCGTGATCGGCCGCAGCCGGTGCCCGCCAGCGCAGCGCCAGCGCGCCCGCCGCCACCAACACTCCCAGGAGCAACGCGCCACGCCCGCTCATGACCCCGCTGCCTCCTGCCCTTCGGGATGGGCGCGCGTCACCTGATCACCCTCGCTCAGGCCCGCCACCACCTCGGCATACTCCGCGTTGCTCTTGCCCAGCGTGAGGCGCACCGGCTCGGAGCCGAGTCCACTGCGACGATAGGCGACTGGCCCGTGCTCGCTGAGAAAGATGGCGCTCACGGGGATCAGCAGCGCATTCTTGATGTGCTCGGTCTCTGCGCTGCCGCGGAACCGCATGCCGGGGCGCATCCGCGCCGGCTCCGACTGATCGATGTCCACGACCGTGCGCACGATGCGGCGCGGATTGTCCGGCGCCTGGCGCTCCACGAGCCGGCCAATGTCTCGAATCGTCCCCGTGTACTCGATGTCGGGGTAGGCCTCGAGCCGCAGCGTGACGTGCTGCTGGAGAGCGAGCTTGCTGACGTCAGCCTCGTCGATCTGTCCGCGACCGCGCATGCGATCGAGCGCCGCCGTCTTCAAGATCTTCTCGCCGCGCCAGACCGAGTCCCCGACCTTCTTCTTCTGGTTGTTCCAGTTGGTGACGTAGATCACCGTGCCCATGCGCGGCGCAGGCACGTTCAGCTGCGGCAGCGCGCTCTGGATCTCCGAGACCCGCCGCTCCGCCTCTTGCTCGCGGAAGTGCAAGGCCGCGAGGTCGTCGCGGTCCTGCTGCTGCTGGGCCTTGGCCCTGGCCTGTTGATACGCGAGCTCCTTCTTGGCCAGCTCGAAGTCCAGCTTGGCGAGCTGCAGCTCCAGCAGGCCTGTCAGGTCCTCGGAACGCTCGGCCTTCAGCTCCGCCTTGCGCAGCTTGCCGGCGCTCTCGGCAATGCTCAGCTCCTCGTCCTTGCGCGCCAGCGCCGCGTCCGAAAGCTTCTTGCCGATCTCGGCGGCGACGGCCGCGCGCTCGTTTTGCTTCTCCTCCAGCTTGCGCGTCAGCTCGGAAGTGTCGAACCCGAGCGCCGGCTGCCCCTTCTCGATGGTCAACCCCTCGGGTGCCATGCGCGCGACCTTGAACTCGCCGATCCCCGACACCAGCGGCGGACCGAGTGAGTCCGAGTTGACGGCCTCGAGCTCGCCCGTGACCTCGACGCCGAGCGCCAGGTCGCCGCGCGCAATCGCGACCCAATCGGCGGGCGCATCCTGCCCTGCGCAACCGAGCGCCAGCAGGGCGCCACACAGAGCGCGCCGGACGTGCTTCACGTGCCCCTCCCGCCCACGGCGCGCAAGAGCGTGCCCTCCTCCACGCGCGCGCTGCCCGGCCGGGGCTGGAACGCGCAATTCTGCAACCCGCACTCCAGCAGATCGACCTCCACGCTGCCCTGCTCCAATTGCAGCCTCGCGGGCACGCTCTGGCGATCAAAGCTGGTGCGGGGCGCGATCAGGCTGGCCTGCGCGCGCTGGTTCGTGACCTCGACGCGCACCGACATACCGGGCCGCATGCGCTCGACGTCGACATGATCGAGCTCCATGGTGACCTGGAAGGAACGCCGCCACGAGTCGCGGGAAGGCTCGCGAGCGACCGGACTGATCTCGGTGATGGTGCCCGGGAAGGGCAACTCCGGGTACGCGTCGAGGAAGGCCACGGCGTGCATGCCCACGGCGACACGCCCGTCGTCCACGTCGCTCAGGCGCGCGTTCACGTGCATGGTGGAGAGCACGGGCAAGCGCACCAGCGGCACCCCGATCCAGACGTTGTCCCCGCTCTCGATCTTGCGCCCGAACCAGGGATGATTGCCGACCACCACCAGGCCGTCGCGCGGCGCGCGCAGCACCAGCTGGCGGATCGCCTGCTCGGCCGCGTCGATCTCGCGCTGGCTCTTTTCCACGGCGATGCGCCGGATCTGCGCCTCCAGCGCGGCGCTCTTCTGCTGCGCCCCGAGCTCGTCCTGCGCCCGTTCGAAGGCGGCGCGGGCGCGCTCCAGCTCCACCTGGCGCTCCTGATAGTCGCGCAGCGGCAGCGCGTCCTTGTCCACCGCGGCGGACAGGCGCGCCTTCTCGAGCGCCGTCTTGGCGCTGTCGAGCGCGAAGGCCTTCTCCGCGGTGAGCATGGCGTCCTGTGAGACCTGGTGCGCGAGATCGGCCAAGGAACGCGCCGTTGCCAGCTTCTTGTCGGCCAGGTCCGTCGCGAAGTTGGTGTTGTCCAGCTCGGCGACGGGGTCGCCCGCCTTGACCAGCGTGCCGTCGGTGGCGAGCCAGCGCAGCGCGATGTTCCATTGCGGCACCCTCGGCACGACCAGACTTTCAGCGGCCTCGGTATCCAGCTCACCGGTGAGCAGCAGCGTCTGCGACAGCTCGCCGCGCGTCACGCGAGGCGCCGCAACCGGCAGCGCTTCGTCGCGCGGATCGGCCGCCTCGGGCCGCAAACAAGCCACCAGCAAGCCGAACGCGCCAAACGTCATCGCGCGTTTCGCGCCAAACGTCATCGCGCGTTTCGCGCCAAACGTCATCGCGCGTTTCGCGCCAAACGTCATTGCACGGCCTCGCCCCGACGATCGTCGACGATGCGCCCGTCGGAGAGACGGATCGCGCGCGGGCAGCGGGCCGCGATCGCCGGCTCGTGGGTCACGATCACGATCGTGTTACCGGCGCCGTGCAGCTCGTCAAACAGAGCCAAAATGTCCCGCCCCGTCGCACTGTCGAGATTGCCGGTGGGCTCATCCGCGAGCAGCAGCGCCGGCTCGGCCACCAGAGCGCGCGCGATCGACACCCGCTGCCGCTGACCGCCCGACAGCTCGTTCGGCTTGTGCCCGGCGCGATGCGCCAGCCCCACGCGCTCCAGCGCGCGCTGGGCGAGCGCACGCCGCTCGCGCGGGCGCACACCGCGATACACCAGCGGCAGGGCCACGTTCTCGAGCGCGCTGGCCCGCGGCAGCAGCTGAAAATTCTGGAAGATGAAGCCGATCTCACGGTTGCGCAGATCGGACAACTCGTCATCGGACAGAGCGCGCACGTCGTGCCCCCGCAGCTGATAGCTGCCGTGCGACGGCGTATCCAGACAACCCAGAATGTTCATCAGAGTGCTCTTGCCCGAACCCGACGAACCGATGATGGCGACGAATTCTCCAGCCTGGATCTCGAAGCTGACCCCTGCCAGGGCGGCGATGACCTCTCCACCCATCGAATAGTTGCGCTCCACATCGCGCATTTCGATCAAGGCAGAAACCGTCACGAGCCAGCCCTTACCACGCCCCTTCCATGTCCGCTCTTCCCAGTTCTGAACCACGCGCGACAGCGATTCATTCCAGCCGGGTCCCGCGGCCAGCGAAACGGCGTTCAGGGCAGCTTCGCCGGCAGCGCGAAGAAACGCTTCAGGATGCGCGCCGTAAAGGTCGTGCGCAGATAGAATCCGCGCGGATTCGCCGTGATGGCGGCCCCGTCCGCGCCCACGGCGCTGCGCCTCGCGTACGAGTCCCTGGCCTTCGGGCGCACCTGCAAATAGCGTCCGAAGTGACCCGTCAAATCTTCGACGCGGCCCCGACCGATCATGCCGCCGAGCTCCTCCCAGTCGAAGCGCAGATCGGCGTCTTCCTCGGGGCTCGGGCTCCAGAGCAGCGGCGTGCCGACGCGCCGCTGCGCCACCGGCGTGCTGCGCGTGCCCTCGACCGGCATCCAGAGCACCCGCCGCAGCTTCTGGAATACCCCGGACTGTTCCCATTCGAGACGCGGCATGTCGAGCAGCGGAATGGTGCACACGAACGTCGTCTCCAGCGGCTGCCCGTCGAGCCGCACCGGCAACGTCTTCAGCTCGATGCCCAGCTGCTCGAAATCGGGAACGGCCCGCGACTTGGCCGTCGCCCCCAGACGACGCTCGAACAGCGCGCCCACCCAGCCCTTGGCACGCCGCAGGTCGGCGGGCACCGCTACTCCCGCGCCCCGCGCGACGTCACCCAGAGTGAGCCCTGCGAACGCACGCGCTCGATCGAGCAACTCTTCGGCGCTGTCCGGCGGCTCCAAACGACGGAGAGCTTCGCCCGAGCCGGCATCGGCGTCACGCGCAATCGGCGGCCACACGGCACCTGCCTCGCCGGCCGAAACCTCGCTGAAGCACCCGCGAGGTCACGACGGCCGCCATTCCAGCGAGAGCTGAACATGGACAAGATCGAGATGACCCAGACCATCCTGAAGGCGAAGAAAAGCAAAGGTCTGACCTGGGAGAGCATCGCCACAAAAGTCGGCATGTCCGAGCTCTGGGTCGCGTCCTGCTGTCACGGCGAAAACTCCATGACCACCGAGACCGCCGACCAACTCTGCGCCCTCCTCGACCTCGGCGCAGACGTGAGAGACACCAGGAGAAGTGCGGCGACGGCATCATGAGCGCCATCGACTTCACCCTCGACGTGAAGAAGGTAGAGCACCCCAAAGGCGACCGCATCGTCGTCACGATGGACGGCAAGTTCCTGCCGTACAAGCGCTTCTGAGCTATTGCACCGCACAAGCCAGACTGAGCGCGGCGTCGCACGACTCGCTGCGAACGTCGTGCAGCCCGTCGCTGCCTGCGCATTGGCAGCTCCAGCGCCCGAGCTCACCGCGTACGGGCCCGCACACGCCGACCGCGTCCTGGTCACAGGCCGCGGGCTCGAGCGCGTCGAACGGACAGGCTGTATCGAGCGCGCTCTCACAGTCACCGGCATCTGCGACCTCGACGCTCCTGGACAGAAAGGCGTAGTTGCGACTCCGGGGAACATTGCACGTACATTCGTACGATCCGGCAGGCGTAGGGTCACCAGAGCTCCATTGGGGAGCGCAAACGGGACGTTCCCCACGGAAGTAACAGCGATCCGTCCGTGTATCGCCCCCGCCGTAAATTTGATTGTATTCATCGCGAAAAGAGCGAGACCAGCAGCGGGGAGGGTCCGTGCGGCGGCGTGCCACGCCGGCATCCGCTCCGTCGGAGCAGCTCGCCAGGTCCCCCCGCGCCGTACAAAATCGAGGTTTCCATGGAAACTTCGATTTGCGAGCGAGAACCCCTCCGCCGAAGGCCTCAGAATGCTTCAGCGC
>JAICTU010000547.1 GCA_025936205.1 Polyangiaceae bacterium
GCAGGAGCCGGAGCTCGAAGGGAACGGTCAGGACCCATTGCCGCAGCGTCACGTCGGGAGCGATGATGTGCTCCACCAAGTGCGCTGCGGTGTTCGACATGCGCCGGGCGTTGCACCGTACTTCGGCAGACGCTGGCCCGAGCTCCGTTGCGCGTGCTCGAGGAAGCTCTCCAGGTGCTGCTGGACGATGCGGTAGAGGACGCGGTCTTCTCGGGGCGGCGCTGCTCGTAAGCTCGACGAAGACCTCAACTATCCGAACCGCCGGATGCGTACCCGCCTGTCCGGTGGTGTGGCAGGTGTCTCCGGAGCAATCCGAGGCCCCTATGTCGATCCAGCTGTTGGCGGGTTCAAAAAAGGGTTGGCCGAGATTGCAAGACCCCTCGCGGTTCAGTGCAGAGGCGCGGTGGGCACATGCTGGTGTCGGGGGGTGCCGTGTGGTTCCGAGCCCTGATCAACCGAGCGCGGCGTGGTCTAGCTCGCCGGTCTGGCGTAGCGCTTCGTACAGGGCGATCGCGACGGCGTTGGCCAGATTCAGCGAGCGCACGGCGCCGAGCGTGGGGATGCCGACCAGGGCCTCGGGATGCGCCGAGAGTAGCTCATCCGAGAGCCCGCAGCTCTCCTTGCCGAACACGAGCGCGTCGCCCGGGCGAAAGCCGACCTCGAGGTAGCTGCGCGTGGCCTTGCCCGTGAACAGCCAGAAGCGGGTGTCTGGCTCGTTCCGGCTGATCTGGGCGTGCGCCGCCGCGTAGCTCGCGTGGGTGTGCAGGTCGACGAGGTGCCAGTAGTCGAGCCCCGCGCGGCGCACCGCATGTTCATCGATGCGAAAGCCGAGCGGTTCGATCAAATGCAAGCGCGAGCGCGTGGCGGCGCACAAGCGCGCGATGTTGCCAGTGTTGGGCGGAATCTCGGGCTCGACCAGCAATACCTGAAATGGCCGTTGGCCGCGCCCGGAGCGCAGCCGGGCGGCAGCGGGATCGGCCCCGTTCACCGCGCCAGCTCCAGGATGAAGTAGTCCACCAGCCCGCGCGTCGGATGCGAAGGCACCACCCGCTCGCTGAGCACGTGCAAGCCCGCGGCCGTGGCCAGGCTGGCGTAGGCGCCGCGGGTTCGGCAGTGACGCCCGCGATCCATGCTGGCCATCAGGTTATTGTACCAGCGACCGTCGAGGTACACGATGTCCAGCGTCACGGCCCGCACCAGCGTCGTGCACTGCGCGAGCTGGCGCAGCAGCTCGATCGCCTCCGGGTCCGAGAGGTGATGCAGCAGCCCCACCATGCTCACGTGGCTGACAGGCCTTGCGCGAAAGTCGTCGGCGCCGCTGGTGCGGCACTCGAAGCGCGCGTTGGGGCGACGGGCGTGGCGCGTGCGCGCATGCTCCAGCGCGACGGGATCGGTGTCGACACCGAGGTAGTCGGCGAAGTGCTGGATGTGCCGGAGCGCGTCACCCGTGCCGCAGCCGATGTCGAGCACGACCGCGTTGTCGTCGCAGGCCAAGAGCCGGTACGCGCTGGACATGTCGATTCCGCCCACGGCGAGTGGACGCACGTATTCGAAGACCCAGGGATGCCCCAGAACGCGCTCGACCAGCTTCATCGCCCGGGTTCTTGGCAGGGGAACCGGGCCGCGTCAACGCTTCGCCTCCCGCTTTTCCAGGCTGGGTGGTAGGCTGCAGCAGATGACTCTCGAGCGCGCTTCGGAGGTCGACAAATTCGACCGCTATGCCCAGAGCTATGGCGAGGCGCACGCCGCCAGCGTCCAGGCGAGCGGCGAGGGTCCGGAATACTTTGCGCGCCACAAGCTGCAGTGCCTGCTGCGCCTGGGATTGTCCCGCGAGCAGCGGGTGCTCGATTACGGCTGCGGCACGGGCAGTTTGACGCGGCTGCTGGTGGAGCGGTGTGACGCCGTCTCGGGCTACGATCCTTCGGCGCGTTCGCTCGAGGAGGCGCGTCAGGTGGCGGCTCGAGCCAGCTACTACACGGCAGAGCGCGAGATCCCCGATGGCGCTTTCGATCTGGCGGTGCTGTCGGGGGTGTTGCACCACGTGCCGCCCGCGGAACGCGCACGGGTGCTGGAAACGGTGGCGAGCAAGCTGCGCCTCGGCGGCCGCGTCGTGGTCTTCGAGCACAACCCCTACAACCCCTTGACCGTCAAAGCCGTGCAGGACTGCCCGTTCGACGATGACGCCATTCTGCTTCCGCCGCGCGAGCTGCGGCGCCTGCTGCGCGGCGCGCGGCTCGGCTCCGTACGTCAAGATTACGTGTTGTTCTTCCCGCGGGTGCTGCGTGTGTTCCGGCCGCTGGAGCCCTGGCTGCGCTGGCTGCCCATCGGCGCGCAGACGCTAACTGCGGGGACGCGCGTCGTCTGACTCCGCGGGAGCTCTCGCTTCCGTCTGCTGCCCGAAGTTCTGCGTCGCGTCCACCAGGTACAGCGGCCGTCGCTTGACTTCATCGTACACGCGCCCCAGGTACTCGCCGAGAATCCCGATCATCAGCAGCTGAGCGCTGGAGGCCAGGCTCACCGCAAACATCAGCGTGGCCCAGCCGGGCACGGCTTGCACGCCCGTGATCACCACGCCCAGCACCCACAGCGCCACCACCAGCGCTGCAAAGCCGGAGAGCAAACCGAGCAGGGTAGCGACGCGCAGGGGCAGCGTGGAGAAGGACACGATGCCGTCGCTCGCGAAGCGCAGCATCTTGTGGAGCGGATAGTGCGTGTCACCGGCGAAGCGCGCGCTGCGCTCGTAGTGCACGGCCGTCTGGCGAAATCCGACCCAGGCGACCAAGCCGCGCACGAAGCGATTCGCTTCCCGCAGGCCGCGCAGCGCGAGCACCGCTCGCCGGCTCATGAGTCGGAAATCCCCGGTGTCCGCGGGGATTTCCACGCCCACGACGCGCTTCAGCAGCCGGTAGAAGAGGGCGGCCGTGGCACGTTTGAACCAGCCCTCGCCGTGGCGGCGGCGGCGCACGGCATAGACTACATCATAGCCCTCCGCGTAGCGCTGCAGCATCTCCGTGATCAGCTCGGGTGGATCCTGCAGATCGGCGTCCATGACGACCACCGCCTCACCTTCTGCGCGGTCGACGCCCGCGGTGATGGCGATTTGGTGGCCGAAGTTGCGCGAGAGGTTGATCAGCCGAAAGCGTGGCTCCGTCTGGCAACCGAGCTCGATCTGCTGGCGCGTGTTGTCGATCGAGCCATCATTGACGAAGATGACTTCCCATCGGCCCGCTGGGTCGTGCTCTTCGAGAAGCAAGCTCAGCCGTCGCAACAACTCGGGCAGCACGGCCTCCTCGTTGAAAACGGGGAGCACCAGAGACACGGCGTAGCCAGAGGCCTGACCCATGCCCAGGCGCTATCCTGCTCATTCGACCTCGTCAACGGCGCTGTTGCCCGGCTTGCCTCAGCCGAAGCGGCTGGCTAGGCTGCCCAGCCCGATGGTTCTGCAGGGGAGCGCTCGCCACCAGCCGCTCCCTCTCGTCCCGGCACAGCGGGGGCGCCGGGCTGCCGCGCTCGTCGCCGGCACCCTGGCGCTGGCCGTCACCGCGCCCAGCGCCGCTCGCTCGATGGACCCATCGCTCTCGCGGCTGGTGCTGGACCCCGCTTGCGCCGCGCTCGACGCTCCGGCGTGTGCTCCCGATCGCGCGCTGTACTACAAGCTCGTGAACCAGCTGGGCTTCGCCCTCGCGCCGAGCGCCCCGCACGACGCACGGACAACGGGCCTTTCCGGCTTCCAGATCTCGCTGCTCGGCGCCTTCACGGCGATCGATGCCGGCGCGGACTACTGGCGGCGCGGCACGCGCGGCGCGAGCGATCGCGCACCCTCCAGCGACGGCTCCGGGTTTGAGCAGAACTCCGCGCCCGATGGTTGGCTGCAGCTCTACTCGCTCGAGGTGCGCAAGGGCTTCGGCTTCGGGGTGGAGGCCGCGGGCAGCCTCGGCATCATGCCCAATACGAGCTTGATCGAATGGGGCGCGGACCTGCGGGTCGCGCTGCTCGAAGGCCTCCGGCACGGGGCCTGGCGCTATCTGCCGGATACCTCGGTCGGCATCGGCGTGCGCCGCGCGACGGGCCTGTCCGATCTCGATCTGGGCGTGCTCGCGCTCGACGCGCGCGTCTCGGAGCCACTGGTGGGCCCGAGCTTCATTGTCACTCCGTGGCTCGGCTATCAGTTCGCGCGCATCGCTGCGGAATCGAGCCTGATCGATCTGACTCCGGGGCGAGACGCCCTGGGCGAGTGCGGCTACGTCGGCTCCAATGTACCGGGCACTCCGGGCTCGTCCGCATCGGTCTCACCCAATCCCTCCGCTGCGCCCGGCGGAGCGCTCGACGGTGCTCCCGTGTGCCGCGACGGCAGCTCGGCAGACTTTGCCAACAGCGTCGCGTTCGGTGAGGCCGAGGTGCTGCGGCACCGAGTGCTGTTCGGCCTGAGCTACCGTCGGGAGCTGCTGAGGCTCGGCGCCGAGCTGATCACCGACCTGGTGCATGCGGACGATGCGCAGTCGGACGCGGGGGTCGCCAAGGCGCTGCGCTGCGATAGCTCGGGCGGAGAATGTCGGTCGAGTCCGCGGCAATGGACGGTGGCGGTGCAGGTCGGTGCCGCCTTCTGAGCCCTGCTGTCAGTGCAGCACGCGGGGTTGTTCGCTCAGCGTCGCGTCGAGCGGCGCCCCTTCGGCTGGCTGCGGACCTTCCGGGGGCGGAGCTCCGGACACGGGCGGACCGCCGAAGCGCAGCGCCGCCACGACGCCGGCGAGGCTGAGCCCGAGCGACGCATACAGTCCCCATCCCCACTCGTAGACGTAGCGCACCTGGCCGCTATTCCTGGGGCTCAGCCACACCAGCATCACGATCTCGCTCGCCGTCATGGCGGCAAACAGCATCAGGATCGGGCGGATACCGCGCATCTGGCGCAGCGTGCGCCGGCTCAGCACGAGTGCCACGCTGACCAACCAGGCCACTGCGCCACCCCAGAGCCAGCCGATCGCACCGCGAGCCAGGGAGTAGCCGCTGCGCGTGGCCGTGGTCGGTGACGTCATGTCGACCCAGGGAGCCAGCGAGAAACAGAGCAGGCTGCACACGGCGATGCCGAGCAACCAACCCCGGCCGTGGCTCAGGTCGAGCCAGGGGCGCGCCTGGTCTTCCGGGGGATTGCGCTCCCACTCGGCAGCTTGCTCCTCCACGACATCGAGGGAGGGTGGCAGTCGATCCAGCGCGCTCAGGGGGATGTCGCAGTCCGGGCAACGCTCCGCTTCGCTCGCCTCGAACAGCTCGCGGCAGAAAGGGCAGGCCAGCAGTCGGGACACGGCTTCCTGGCTACATAGCGGATCGTCCGGGCACGAACGTTCGGGGCATCGGGACAGATCGAGTGCAATTGTCCGTTGGGCCGACCTAAAATGTTCCACCAAGAGCATCATGCGACACCGTCATTGGTCCACTGCCCTGGAGCCGAGCCACGTTGCAGGCGTAGACTGCCCGCGGGTGCGGGCTCGGCCTGCCTCGCTTTGGGACATGTCCTCGAAGCTCTTCGAGCTATTCGGTCTTTCCGCGGAATCGCCTCACCTCGAGGAGGCGCTGAGTCACCCGAGCTACGCCAACGAGCAGGGGCTCGCCCGGCACAACCAACGCCTGGAGTTTCTCGGCGACGCGGTGCTCGGCCTGTGCGTGAGCGAGCTTCTGTTCCAGCACTTTCCCAACGCCGACGAGGGTGTGCTGACGA
>JAICTU010000621.1 GCA_025936205.1 Polyangiaceae bacterium
ACCGACCCCCGCTGCGCACGCATCGCGCGCGCCGTGGGCACCCTCGCGCGCGAGCTCGGCTCGGCCGCGCGCGCTCTGCGCGCCGCCGCCTCCGAGCCGAGCGGCACCCACGCCGCGCGCGACATCCGTGCACAACTCGACGAGCTGTTTCCCTCCGACTGGCTCGAGAGCACCAGCGTCGAGCAGCTGGAACAGTTTCCCCGCTACCTGCGCGCCGCCCAACAACGCCTGGCGCGAGCGATCCAGGACCCACGCCGCGACGCCGACAAGTTCGCGCCCTTCGCCGCCGCCTGGAAGGCCTTCCTCGACAAGCGCACGGCGGCGCGCGATCGCGCCGCCGTGCACGCCCTGCGCTGGCGCTTCGAAGAACTGCGCGTCGCGCTCTTCGCGCCGGAGCTCGAAGCCCTGCGCGGAGTCAACCTCGCCAGCATCGCCCGCGCCGTCGAAGTCCTGGCGTGATTCGCCGCGCTGCGCGCAGCGAACCCCGCGCCCCGAACTGCCGCGCATCGACGCACACCGGAGGCCCGGCCCTCAGTATCGAGCCCTCGGGCCTTTCCTTGCGTGCTGGGAATATCTTCCGGAACTCGAGCCCCTCCACGGGCGCCATCTGAGGTTTCCATGGAAACCTCAGAATGCGCTGGGGGAGGGACCTTGTTCCGATGGAAACCTCAGAATGCGCTGGCGGGAGGGGGCTTGTTCCGATGGAAACCTCAGAGGGGCAGCGCGGACGGGGCTTGTTCCGATGGAAACCTCAGAATGCGCTGGCGGGAGGGGGCTTGTTCCGATGGAAACCTCAGCTGGGGACCGCGGAGGAGGCTTGTTCCGATGGAAACCTCAGAATGCGCTGGGGGAGGGGGCTTGTTCCGATGGAAACCTCGGCTGGGGACCGCGGAGGAGGCTCGTTCCGATGGCAACCTCAGAGGGGCCAGCGCGGACGGGGCTTGTTCCGATGGAAACCTCAGAATGCGCTGGGGGAGGGCCTCGTTCCGATGGCAACCTCAGATGGCGAACAAGCGAGGGCGGCGGTCCCGATCGACTCTTCAGAGGGTGAGCGAGAACTGGGCTTGGAAACGTGGCGCTGCTCAGTGCTCGCTTGCGAGTCGCCAGCTTCGCCTGGGGTGTGCTTCGCCGCCAGCTGTCCGCAGGCCGCTGCGACTTCGCCGCCGCCGCTGTAGCGCCTTTTGGTGTAGACGCCGGTGTCGTGCATCCACTGGCGGAAGAGCGCTTGCTGTTCGTCGCTGCTGCGCTGGAAGGGGTTGGACTCGCCCTCGGCGATGTCGTTGTAGGGGATGATGCTGATGCGCGGAGGGCGGCCAGCGTCCGCCGTGAAGCGCTGGGCGAGCGCGGCGAGGGCGCGCGCGTGGGGTTCGCCGTCGTTGACGCCCGCGAGCAGGGTCACGGCCCAGAGGGGTGCGAGCCGCGTGAGCCGCGAGTGCTCGACGCAGGCGGCGTAGCATTCTTCGAGCGGGTGGGCGCGGTCGATCGGCATCAGTTGTTCACGGGCGCCGGGCAGCGCGCTGCCGATCGACCAGGCCAGGCGCACGCGCGGTAGCTCGCGCGCCATGCGGCGAATGCCCGAGGGTAAGCCCGCCGTGCTGATGGTGATCTTGCGCGCGTCGATGCCGAGCGCGCTGGAGGTGAGCACGCGCACCGCCGCAAAGACGCGCTCCAGGTTGGACAGGGGTTCGCCCATGCCCTGGAAGACGACGCCGTGGACGCGCTGGCCGCGCGCCGGGTCCAGGGTGGCGCGCATCAGGCGCACCTGTTCGACGATCTCCCAGGTCTCCAGGTTGCGCCCGAGGCCGAGCCGCCCGGTGGCGCAGAAGGAGCACGCCAGGGCGCAGCCCACCTGTGAGCTGAGGCACACGCTGAAGCGACCGGGACGCTCGAGCGGGATGCGCACGGACTCGATCAGTCGTCCGTCGGCGGTGCGCAGGACGAGTTTCGAGAAGGCGTCGTACTCGCTGAGCTGGCGATCGACGACGGTCAGGGTGGGGACGTGGCCGCGTTCGCACACTGCCTGCCGCGCCGCGCGGCTCACGCCCGAGCGGGGTAGCCGGAAGTCGCCGCCGTGCTGGACGGTGGAGATGATGCGGCGCGCGTCCGCCAGCGGGATCTCGGGAACTGTCGTCGCCAGATCTTCAGGCGTGATGCCCTGCAAGGCGATACGCGGCGCACCAGGATCGGGCCTGGAGAGGCTGGGCAAGCGGAGCATGCGCTGATCCATCCCCCCGACTCAGCCGTGGCGGTTCTTCACCAGCAGCTCACGGCAGCTGCCGTCGGCGTTCACGGTCTTCACCGCGAGCGAGATGCGGTTGTCTCGGTCCAGCGCGCCCCAGTAGCGCTCCAGGATCTCTCCGCCGTGTCCCTCGCAGGGCAAGAGCAGCGGCTCGCCGCTGAAGCTGGGCAGCGGGTTGCCGTCGCCCGCGTAGGTGGTGATGCCGCGCCCCAAGCCTGGCGCAGGCGCTGCGAGCTGGAAGAAGCTGCGGTCGCTCTGCTGAGCATCGAGCGGATTGGCGCGCAGGATGCTCAAGGTGACGCGCGGCACGCTGCCGCGCAGATCGAGAATGCCGCTGATGCGCGGGGTGTAGTGCGGCCCGTCGGGCTCGTGCGCGCGGGTTTCCAGCGCCGCCTCGAAGGTTCCGCCGCGCAGCAGCGCGTCGTGAATGGTGCGCGTCTGGTCGCCGTTGGTTAGCAGTTGCACGCCGGGCAGCTCCAGCATCGCCTCGTAGATGATCAGGCTCGGGTCGACCACCCGTGAGGCATCGAAGGCCTGCGTGCGGAGCACGCCGCCCTGGGCCACGAACTGACGGTTCCGGCTGTTCTCGCTGCGCCCCATGATCCAGTAGATCAGCGTCCAGTCGCCGGACGTGTTGCGGCCGATGACCAAGCCCCGGCCGGGGTAGCGGTTCTGAGCGATGTGGCGCTCGAACGTCGTGCGTGCGAGGTCGTTCATGCGTTTCCTTACTTCAGTGTGACGACTTCTTCCGCGGCCGTCGGGTGGATGGCCATGGTGCGGTCGAAGTCACGTTTGGTGGCCCCCATGCGAATGGCCACAGCAAAGCCCTGGAGCAGCTCGTCCGCGCCCAATCCGATCACGTGCAGGCCGACCACACGCTGCTCGGGGCCGACGGTCACGAGCTTGATCGTGGTCTTTGGCTTTTGCTCGCTGAGCGCGTAGTACATGTTGGTGAAGCGCGCCTGGTAGGTCTTCACCGCGGCCTCGCCGTATTGCTCGCGCGCCTGCGCTTCGCTGATCCCGACCGTGCCGATCGGTGGATGGCTGAACACCACCGTCGGGATATTCTCGTATTCGACCCTGGCGTCGGGCTGGCCGCCGAACAAGCGCTCCGCCAGGCGCCGGCCCGCCGCGATCGCGACCGGCGTGAGCTCGGAGTGTCCCGTCACGTCGCCGACCGCGTAAATGCCGGCGGAGGCGCTGTTCTGATAGCCGTCGACCGGGATGTGGCCGGTCTCGGACAGGCTGATGCCGAGCTGCTCGAGCCCGAGCCCGCCCGTGAGCGGGGCTCGCCCGATCGCCCAGAGCACGGCGTCGTAGCCCGCCAGCGGCTCGCCCAGCTGGCGATGCAGCCGCAGGCTGCCGTCCGCGCTGCGCTCCAGCAAGGTGGGGCTGCTGTAGGGCTCGAGCTGGATGCCCTGTTGCACCATCTCCACCCCGAGCGCCTCGCCGAGCACAGCGTCGAAATGGCGCAGCACCGCGGCCTCGCGGTAGGCGAGCGTCACCTGCGTGCCGAGGGCACGGAAGATGCCCGCAAACTCCACCGCGACGTAGCCCGCCCCGACGATCAGCAGGCGCCGGGGCTGCTCGCGAAGAGTGAAGAGGTCGTCCGAAACGAGGCCGAGCTCGGCGCCGGGCACGCGCGGCAGGCGCGGGGTGCCGCCCACGGCGACCAGGATGTGCGGCGCGCGCAGCCGCTGCTCACCGACCCGCACGCTGCGATCGGCCTCGAAGCGCGCGTGGCCGCGCATCAGCTGCACCTGAGCCGTGCCCAGGTTCTGGGCGTAGATCTCGTTCAGGCGCGCGACATAGGCGTCGCGTCGCTCGCGCAGGCTGTTCCAGTCGAAGCCGCGCAGGCTCACGTCGAACCCATAGCCGGCGGCGGCGTGCAGCGTTTCCGCGACGCCCGCCGCGTTGAACATCACCTTCTTCGGCACGCAGCCGACGTTGACGCAGGTACCGCCGAGGCGCCCGGACTCGATCAGGAGCACGCGCGCGCCCAGCGCCGCCGCACGGCGCGCCGAAGCGATGCCGCCGCTGCCACCGCCCACCACCAGATAGTCGAGCGCGCCCGGCGAGATCACGAGGCCTCGATCTGCGCCGGGGTTCGTTCTGCGAGCCGCACACGGCTGGCGGCGCGCTCCAGCCGATCCATGATCGCGCGTCCCAGGCCGGAGCGGGGCACGCCTTCGATCAGCACGCAGTCGGCGCCGCGTTCGTCCAGCTCGCGCAGCCAGCGGAACAGCTGGCGGGCGATCTGCGCCGGGTCAGTCGGCAGCGCGATGAAGTGGTCGGCCTCGACGCGCTCGGTCGCGATCACCGCCAC
>JAICTU010000565.1 GCA_025936205.1 Polyangiaceae bacterium
CCGGCAGCAGCTTGGCGATCATGGAGAATTCGTCGCCGCGGGCCAGGAAGGCGGGGCCTCCCGAGAGCCGCACGCGGCGCGGCGCCGTGTCCCGGCGCCCGTCACAGTCGAGCTCGCGGATCTCGGCATCGAACTGCAGCACTCCCCCGCGCTGCGCGGGCGAGTGCAGCACGCGCCCGCTCAGCGCACAGGCGGTGGGCTGCGGAACCAGCGCGCCCAGCTGCGCGCGAGCTGCCTCGAAGCTGCTGATCTGCCAGCTGGCGCGCGCCCAGCCGACGCAGAGCGCGAGCACGGCGCAGAGCTGCTCGCGCCGCCGCAGCTGCACGCTCCAGAGCGCCAGGCAACACAGCGCCGTAGCGAACGTCGCCAGCGGAGCGACCCACGCAAACGCTCCGCAGGCGAGAGCCGCGATGCTGACCAGCAGCGGATCGATGCGCGCGGCGCGAGACACGAGCCGCCAGCTTGCGAGCCCCGTGCCGGACGCGCGGCAGCATTCTGTTCGGCAAATCTGGGTGCGCGGCGGCGGCAGCGGCCGGCTGCGGCCAGCACGCCGCCGGCGAGACGCCCGCCCGCCAAGGCCTCAGCCCTTGGAGCCCGCTCCGTATTCCGCCGACAGCAGCTTGGCGATGGTCTGCAGCTGCATGTTGCTGGTGCCCTCGTAGATCTTGCCGATCTTGGCGTCGCGGTAGAACTTCTCCACGGGGTAGTCCTTCGTGAAGCCGACGCCACCGAGCAACTCCACTGCCAGGGAGGCGCTGCGCTCGGCGACCTCGGAGGCACACAGCTTGGCCATGGCCGCTTCTTTCACGAAGGGGCGGCCCGCGTCTTTCAAGCGCGCCGCGTTGTATACCATCAGCCGCGCGCCCTCGATCTCGGTCGCCATGCGCGCGTACTGAAACTGTACGCCTTGAAAGTCCGCGATCGGACGATCGAACTGCTTGCGCTCACGGATGTAGCCCATCGCGTAGTCGAACGCCCCCTGTGCGATGCCGAGCATCTGCGCGCCGATGCCGATGCGCCCCTCATTCAGCGTCTCGATCGCGATCTTGTAGCCCTTGCCCACCTCACCCAGCACGTTCTCGGCGGGCACGCGGCAATCCTCCAGGATCAGCTCACAGGTGCTCGAGGCACGAATCCCGAGCTTGTCTTCCTTCTTGCCCACGCTGAAGCCGGGAAAGTCCCGCTCCACCAGGAACGCGGTGATGCCGCGGTAACCCTGGCTCGGGTCGGCGTTGGCGAGCACGATGAACAGGGAGGACTCGGCGGCATTGGTGATCCACAGCTTGCGCCCTTCGAGCGACCAGCCACCGTCCTTGCGCTGAGCCCGCGCCGCCAGCGCGAAGGCGTCCGAACCGGAGCCCTGCTCACTGAGCGCATAGGAGCCCACCCATTCGCTCGCCAGCTTGGGCAGATAACACTGCTTCTGCGCGGCGGTGCCCCAGCGCAGCAGGGCGTTGTTGACCAGCGTGTTCTGTACGTCGACCACCACCGCCAGGCTCGCGTCCACGCGCCCGAGCGCCTCCACGGCCAGGATCGCGTTCATGAACGTGCCGGACGCTCCGGCATGGGCCTCCGGGATCTCGATGCCCATCAGCCCCATCTGGAACATCTCGCGCAGCAGGCTGGGCTCCAGCCGGCTCTCCTGATCCATCCGGGCCACGTGCGGCGCCACGCGCTCGCGCGCGAAGCCGAAGACCGAGTCCCGAAGCAGACGCTCTTCCTCGCTCAGCATGGTCAGGGCAGGTACGGTCATGGGTGCTCCTCCAGCCAGATATACGGGAGTTTCCGCGTCCGGGCCTATCTTCGCGCCGCCGCCCGGCGGCACCCCGTCCGGCCATCGAGCACACCCGGAACAGGCCGCCCCGAACGGGCCCAACCACGGATCGCTGCTACACTGTGGGTGTGCTGGTCGCCGAAAACATCGTCCTCCTCCCCTACGAGCCGGAGGATGACGAGTTCATCGCCCTGCTCGCGCACGAGGCGTTCGACGAGTTCACGCCCCGCGCGGTTCCGCACACGCTGGACATGGTGCAGCGCTTCCATACGCTGGTCGCGTTGCGGGGCGGGCACCGGGTCGGTTTCCTCACGCTCAGCGGTCGCGTGGGCGACGTGTTCGTGGTCCAGGCGATCGGCGTGAGCGCGCGCCACCGCGGCCGTGGCATCGGGCATCGGCTGATGCAGGCCTTCGAGAGCATCGCGCGGGCTCAGCGCGCCCAGCGGCTCGAGCTGTGCACGGCGGACTGCAACCTGGCAGCGCTCGATCTATTTCTGAAGCGCGGGTTCCGCATCGTACGGCGGCGCGAGCGCTTCTACGATCGCGGTCAGGCCGCCTGTATTCTGATCAAGCAGCTAGCGGGCTGACGCTCCGCTCCCGGCCTCTGTTCAGAGGTCGCCACCGGGCTTGGAGCGACCGAACATGCGGCGCAACCGCGCCAAAAGGCTCGGACGAAACTCGGCTTCCGCCTCTTCATCGTCCAGCGTTGCGCCGAATGACGAAGCGTCGAGCGCGGCGGGAGGCTGGAACGAGCCCAGCAGGTTTTGATCGAGGGTCAAGGGCGGATAACTGCCCGCCGGCGCCGGAGGGGGTGGAGCCGGTGACGGATAGGGAGCCGGCTCGCGCAGCGTTCCCGGTGGTGATTGCGAGATCGGAAAGCCCGGCGGCAAGGGCGGAAAGCTGTGCTGTCGCAGCTCCGCTGGAACACCGCGCTCGGTCGCAGGCGGCGGCTCGACGCTGGAGGCCCGATCGATATGGCTGGAGCTCAGCAGCTGCGAGGTGACGGGCTCGGCGTCCACGCGCGCGGCCTCTATCCGGGCGGCCACGGGCGCGACGCTGGCTCTGCCGAGCAGCTGTTCGAGCACGCCGAGCGCTTCCTGCGCGCTCACTTGCGAATCCGGCCGCAGCAAGACCGAGACCAGCTCGTCCACGGCGGGAGGTACCTGCAGCTGAGGATTGCACTGTGCAAATCCGATGGGCCCGCTCTGCAGGCTGGGCCAACCGGCATTGTCAAAGAAGAACGGCGGCTGCCCCGCGATCATCTCGAACAACACGACACCGAGCGAATAGACGTCGATGGCAGGGCTGGGCGGCAAGGCCTCGATACCGGGTAGATGCGCACGCGGCAGATAGACGCGCGTGCGCAAGGCCAGGCGGCGAGCTTCGTTCTCCCCGCCCACGACCGAGCGCACATCGACCGGCAGCTGCGCCATGCCGAAATCCACGACCTTGACCAGGTCGCCCTCTCGCGCTCCGGCTTGCACCAGGACATTCTCGGGCTTGAGCCGGCCGTGCGAGATGTCCTGCGCGTGACCGGCTGCCAGCGCCGCCGCGATCTGTCGGCCGAGATCGAGCGCACGGCGCAACGGCAGCCCCGCCTGACGCAGCAGGGAGCGCAGCGGGACACCGGGCGCGCGGTTACGGCTGATGAACGCCCCGCCGCCTTCGAGCGGGCCAAAGTCCGTGCTGGCGACCACATTTTCGTGATCGAAGTGCGCCATCGCCAGTGCTTCTCGTACGAGCCAGTCGAAGCGCTCCACCGAGAGCTCGGGCGGCCGCGGCATGAGCTTGAGCACCACCTGCCGGCCCCGGGAGGATTCACCCTCGACGGCAAAGCCCATCGGTCCGCGCCCCAGCAAGCCCGTGATGCGATAGCGCCCGCCGAGCACGGCGCCCACGAGCTTTTCCGGGTGTTGCAGCCAATCCGGCGGCAACGCGCTCGGCAGCGCGCCGGCGCTCGCGCCGTACGCGCCCGTCTGCTCCGGCTCGTCTGGTCTCGAGCGTTCCGGCCCCGAACCTTCTGGACTCTCCCGAGCTGCCTCGCCCTCCGGCGTTGCCTGAATCTTGGGAGGGGGCCAGACCATATGGAAGGCATATCAAAAGCGCCCCCGCTCGCAAAACATCGCGTCGAAAAGGCGCCACTAGGCGGCAGGCGCGATCTCCCGGAGCAAGGCGGCCGCCAGCGCCAGGCCTCCGGCGCTGCGTTCCCGTTCAGTGGCCCGCCGCACGACTTGACCGAGCGGGGTCACCCGGTAGAGCTCCGGGCGTTCCACGGCGAGCCGCGTGATCTTGGCCACGTCGAGCGGCGTGTCTTCCCGAAGATGCAAGGTGACGGCACGCGCGCTGGCCTCGCAGGAGAGCACGCGCAGCTTGCGCAGCTGCGCCTTGAGCCTCATCAGCTCGATCAGGTTCTGTGCGGCGCGCGGCAGCGAGCCGAAGCGATCTTCAATCTCGATCGCCAGCTCGTGCACATGGGCCTCGTCGGCGGCGCCGGCGAGCCGCTTGTAGAGGGAGAGCCGCACTCCCACTTCCGGCACGTAGTCCTGGGGCAGCAGCGCCTCCAGGTCGATGCTGATCTCCGGATCGATCTCCTGCTCGACATGCTGCCCGCGCAGCTCCTGGGTCGCCTCCTGCAGCATCTGACAGAACAACTCGAAGCCGACGCTGGCAACGGCGCCGCTCTGCTCGGCACCGAGGAAATTGCCCGCGCCACGCAGCTCGAGATCGAGCTCTGCGACCTGTAGCCCGGAACCGAGCTCGGTATAGCGAGTGAGCGCGTCCACGCGCATGCGCGCTTCATCCGTGAGGCGGCTGGGGGGCGGCACCAGCAGATAGCAATACGCTCGCTCGCTCGAGCGGCCCACGCGACCGCGCAGCTGATACAGCTGCGCCAGCCCGAACAGATCGGCTCGATCGACGATCAGCGTGTTCGCGCGCGGGATGTCGAGCCCGCTCTCGACGATCGCCGTCGTCACCAGCACGTCGAACTCCCCCTGCACGAAACCGAGCATGGTCCGCTCCAGCAGGGTCTCGCTCATCTGGCCGTGCCCGATGGCCACGCGCGCGCGCGGCAGCAGCGCCTGCAGGCGCGCGGCGCGCTCGGCCAGGCCCTCGATGCGGTTGTAGACGTAGAACGCCTGACCGCCGCGCGCCAGCTCGCGTTCGATCACGCTCTGCACCAGCGCGTCGTCGTAGCGCGCCGTGGTGGTGCGCACCGCGCGCCGATCCAGCGGCGGAGTGGCGATGATGGACAGATCCTGCAGGCCGCCGAGCGCCAGCTGCAGCGTGCGCGGGATCGGTGTGGCGCTCAGCGTGAGCACGTCGATGTCCTTGCGCAGTTGCTTGATGCGCTCTTTGGCGGCCACGCCGAAGCGCTGCTCCTCGTCCACGATCAACAAGCCGAGCCGCTTGAAATGCACGTCCTTGGAGAGCAGCCGGTGCGTACCCACGATCAAGTCCAGGTTGCCCGCGCGCAGATCGTGCGCGATCTTCGTCTGCGCCTTCTTGTTGCGAAAGCGGCTGAGCATTTCCACCTTGATCGGGTAGTCCGCAAAGCGCCGCTGGGCAGTCTGGTAGTGCTGGTTCGCGAGCAACGTGGTCGGGCACAACAGCGCCACCTGATTTCCGGCCATCAGGTGGCGGAAGGCCGCGCGCAGCGCCACCTCGGTCTTGCCGAAGCCGACG
>JAICTU010000516.1 GCA_025936205.1 Polyangiaceae bacterium
ACTCCGCCTCCCACCTCACGGCGGAAGCGGGCTACTGGGACGCGGTCCGCCCCAACCTACTGCGCAGCTTCGGCCTCGGCTTCATCTTCATCCCCGTCAGCGTGCTCGCCCTCTCCGGCCTGCCCCCCCAGCAGCGCGGCAACGCCACCGGCCTCTTCAACCTCACTCGCGAGCTCGGCGGCTCCTTCGGCACCGCGCTCATGGGCATGCTCGTGAGCGACGGCATGAAGATCCACCGCTCCTTCCTCTCCGAGGCCATCAACCCCTACAACCCCCTGGTCCAGGGCCAGCTGCAACAGCTCGCGGGCAGCCTCGGCAGCCAGACCTACCAGAGCCAGCTCGTCGCCGAGCGCGTCCTCGACGCACGAGTCACGACGCAAGCCATGGTGCTCAGCTTCGAAAACGGCTTCCGCTGGGTGGCACTGGCGATGGCGCTCGGCCTGGTGCTGGTGGTGCTACTGGAGAAGCCGGCGGCAGGCCCGGCGCCGGTCGGGGCTCACTGAGAAGTGCATCAGGGCTCGGCTCCGCGCGATACTGCCCGACTCCAGAATGTGCCCACTGACGACCGGCATTTGAGTGCTCTCCGCGAACCGGCCGCTTCGCGCTTTATCACGGGGATCTGTCAGGGCCGGGCCGAGCCTCCAGCATTCGGCACTGTTCGAAGCCTCGGGTACGGCGCGGCGCTGCCGCAGCAGCGTATCCGCGCTGCGCGGATGGAGCTGGCGAAACCTCGCCACGCGAGGTGCTCCTTTTTGCGCGAAGTGAAGTTCCACATGGAACATGACGCCCCTACAAAAAGGAGGCCGCCGCGACGCTCCCGGTTCGCGGGGGTTCCTCGGCGACCGGCATTGGGCTCATCCTGGCGATGCGCGGCGCCGTGCGGAACCGAGCCCTTCCGTTGCTCGCGCTCAGCTCGGCGCATCGTCCACATCGAATCCCCCATACCGGCGGCTCCCGTGACGTAACAACCAAGTCCTCGCACGAACCACCGGCGCTTCGAGCTCCGAGCAAGCCCGCCACTCCGCGCGGACCTGCTCGGCTCCGAACGCCAGCTGCTGCGGCCGCGAAAAACCATCGAACCAAGCCGCCGAAGAGCGACTGTCGACGAAGCCCGCCGGCACGCTCCCCGGCGCAGCGTGCTTCCGCACATTGAGCAACACATAGCGCAGCGCAAAATGCAGGGCTCTCCGCGTCTTCAACGCGTGCGCATGATAACGGTGCGCGAACAGCCGCCCCCGACGCTCGAGCACACCATTGACGGCCCTCGCCACCCGCACACACAACCCCTGCAAACCGCTCGACAACGCCTGACGATCGCGCGCCTCGGCAATCAGATGCAGATGATTGCTCTGCACGGAAAAGTGCACCAAACGAAACCCAAAACGCTCCTGCGCGCGTGAGAAAGCGTTCCGCACCTCGTGAAAGAGCCGCCCGCCCCGCAGCGACGGCAAGCCCGCGACCACGCGCAGCGTGACATGCACCGGATGCCGATGCGAAAGCTCCGGCCGGCGCAAATGTGAAACCCCCGCCGCGCTCCCCTTCGGCGGGCGCCCAGCTCCCGTTCGCTTCCCGCCCCAGGTGCGGAACGCCAACGCGAGCTGTGCAGCGCGAGCCACTGGACTTGATTTAGCAGTAATATTTTTGGCAGTCCACATGCCCATGACGGGCCCAAAATTTTTTCGACCGAGAGGAGGTGGGCTCGCCACCGGGAGTCGCCGGGTATCATCAGCATGTGCCCACCGAGCGTTGAGCCGTCCCGGTGACTGCAGAGCAGTCTCATGATCGCGCGGGGTGGGCGTTTCGCATGTTGCAAGGCGTATCGCTGCCTGCCGCGAGGCCACCAAGAGGCGCGCTGAGCCACGACTGGACAGTGAGCAAACCGCCTCCGCAGAGACGAGCCGGCAGCGCGGAAGGGCTCGCCTCGAGGCGCGCGCCGGCGTCAGCGGCGCGCGACGTTAGCGTCGCTCTGTGCGACGCCGGGATGGCCCGCCGGGGCTCAGCGACGCCGCGAGCGCCCTGCCGCCATCGAGTTGGGCGGCGCCAGCCTCGAGCGCCGCCGCCTCGGCAGTGTCCAGAGCAAAGATCTGGAGATTGGTCACGATCACGCGATCAGCAGGCTCACTCCGCGCCACCACTGCCCGCAGTTCCTCGAAGTAGGCCAGCTGCATCTCGCGCAGCTTCTGGTAGTCGGTTTCGGACACTGTAAATAGGTTGTAGCAGAACAGCCCGTCTCGCTGCGCGAACGCACGCTCCGCCCCGAGTCGACCCCAGTAGTGTTTCAGGCGCTGATTGGCCGCCTCTTCGTGACGGGTATCCACGGTGAGCACGCGCGAGACGCACCAGAGGCCCTTCCGCTTCTTAATCTGTCGCGCGCGCGCCAATGCGGACAGGTACGAACGCTCCTCTTCGATCGAGATCCCGAGTAACGCGGCGATGAACCCCTCGCGATGGGCTTTCAAGCTTCGATAGCGGCGCAGCTCGAGAGTCCGGAGCACGGCGTGACTCATGGAAAGATCGTAGGCAAGCCGGCGCTGCAGCGCCAGATTCTCCCATTCCGCGCGCGTCGCGACCAGCTGCTCCGGGGGAGCAAAGATAGCTACGAACTCGAGCAGCCGGTGCGTGGTCGCCAGCACCAGGCGCAAGAGATCGGGCAACCGTGGCTCGCCGTCGCCGCTCAACCAACCGGAGAGCGTCGCGCGGCCCACACCAGCGGACAGCGCCAGCTCGCGAATGCGCCGCTCGCCGCGCAGGTCCAGGAGCAGCGCCGTGACGGCAGCCTGTGAAGTGGTGTCGCTCGTCATGGACCAATGGACCTGGTGCTGGAGGAAACTCGCGACAGCGTTCTGCACTGCGATGCGGGACTTGTCCGCGAGCGCCAAGAAGTCGCTGGCCTTCGGGTAGCGCTTGCCGAGTTCCCACGACTGGCAGACATTGGTCGAGTATCCGAGGTGTCGGCTGAGCGCGAGCTGCGAGCGCTTGCCGCGCAAGTGGCGCACCAGTTCTCGCGCGAGGCGTTCGGCGTCGTAAGTCGGCATGCAACGTCACCACGAAAATGTCACTCCCGCCGCGCTCAGGCAAGTTCGCGCCGGAGCAAATCAGGGAAAAACACGGGTGACCGTCGCGCGACACAGTCAGTTTTGAGCACGGGATGCCGGTGTCTGACCCCGAGTATGTTCGTTCTCGCGCTGGCCCGGGCCGTACACGGGTGCCAGAGTGTACGCAATGCGGATCGGCTACTGGGGAACGGGGATGGGCGTGGTG
The DNA here is from genome assembly GCA_025936205.1 of Polyangiaceae bacterium. The sequence goes on from JAICTU010000516.1 coordinate 3,262, forward strand.
CTTGGCTTGACCCAGGCGTGCTCGGACGCGCCCAGAGCCCCGACGCCGGCAACGCCGCCGGTGGACCCGGGGAAACAGACCGATCCGACCCCTGCCGACAAAGGCGAGGTCCAAGGAGGCCAGACGGGCTCGGGAGGCGTGCCTCGCGGGTTCCGCTGCGAAGAGATCGCGTCGACGGGTTGCGGCCCCAGCCTCCTGGAGGGCTTCGGCAAAGCCGAGACGCCGCTCATCCCGGCAGGCTCCCGGTGCGTTCCAGCGTCAGAGCTCGATCCCTCCCTGGACGATGTGCCCGTGTGCCGGTGCGCGTTCAGCCGGAGCAACTACTTTTCGGATACGGGTAGCAGCTCGGAGCTGGTCTACACCGTCGGTCTGGCACGACGCCGTATCACTCTGGCTCAGGCAGGTGATAGCTGCGAAGTCAGGTTGGGGGACGAGTGCCTGCTCGATAGCGCCGCCTTCTCGGGCTGCTCTCTCCAGGCCGCAGAGAGTAGTTGCGAGTCGGCATGTGGAGCCCTGAGTACATCCTACGCTGCCGCCGTCGCGCAGCGCTTGGCGCAGGTGGAAGTGCTCAGCAGCGAGTGTGTGGAATGCCGTTCCGGCACGTGCTTCGGAGTGCTCCGCGTCAGAGGAGCCTGCTATCTGGGCATGCAAAGCAGCCTCGGCTCTGGCTACGTTGCCAGAGCCATCCCCTGCAACGCCACTCCGGAGCAGACGCTCGACGCAGAAATCGAGCGGTACGGGTCGGGGAGCAACTGCACGAGGCACGAGGCACCAGCCTGTGCCACGGACAGTGAGGCGATCTGCACGGACGCCGGCGCTCGAGATGCGGCGGTGCCATCGCTGCCTGCAGACACGGCCACCACGGATGCTTCATCGGCGAGCATTCCGTAGCGCGCCTGCACTTTGCCGAGCAGATCGGGGCCAGGCGCTTCCCGCGGGACCTCTGGGGCGCGCTCAGGTCGAGGGTGCGCTGCCTCTCGGGGTCTTGCTCTCTCGAGAATAGCGACCTGGGAGGGGCTCGCCTCCGGGCGTCGCTGGGCAACACAGCGGCGCCAGGCGGCGGCCGATCTGGTCGGAACGCAGCGACTTCCAGCAGGGGCGGCGTTCCCAGCGCGGCGGTGCTGGGCGCGAGCCGTCCTCGAGCACCGGCGCGGGCCGCGCCGGCGGCACTCTCGCCGCGAGAATTGTCGATCTGTCCGTGCTGCGCTCTTCACCGCTGCCCTCCAGCAGAACTGACGCCCGAGCAGGCAGTCTGGGCCGCGAATCTCGCGCGGCGTGGCGCGCTGGCGGGCCCGGATCAGCATTGGGGCGCTGCGGCAACGTTTCCAAGGCCAAGGAGCTTCCCCAGGGCACAGCTGCAGCCCGTCGCTGGGCCCTGTTCTGGTACAGATCGGGCGCGGGCGCCGTCAGAGTGAACGTTTGCAGGGTTGTCCCGGCTGTTTTCGCTGGGTAGGGATCGAATGGTGTCCCGGTTGTCATCACCGTGGGCGAGGAATCATGGCGCGCGCAGGGAATGGATCGTCACCGGTCGGGGGAATTGGCAAGGCTCCGCCGCGCGTGCTGGGGGATGTGCGGGGTTCCGCGCGCGGGCCGAGTCTGGTGGTCGTGGGCGGGATGGCCGGCAATGAGCCGGCCGGGGTGCTCGCGGGCGCTCGGGTCGCCGCGGCGCTGCAGGAGCTGCGTTCGCAGTTACGCGGGCGCGCGGTGTTTCTCGCCGGAAACCGTCAGGCGCTGGCGGTGGGTCTGCGCTACGTGCGGCGTGATCTGAATCGCAGCTGGAGCCCAGCGCAGCTGGAGCGTCTGGCGAGTCTCTCGGAGCGGGAGCTCGGCGATGAGGAGCAGGAGCAGGTGGAGCTGGCGCGGACGCTGCGTGAGGTGGAGCGCGCGCAGCGGGGTCCGCTGATCTTGATCGATCTGCACACCACCTCGGCCCCCAGCCCGCCTTTCGTGTGCTTCGGCGATACGCTGCGCAACCGGCGGCTGGCTCTGTCTTTGCCGACAACGGCGATCCTCGGGCTCGAGGAGGTGGTGGAGGGCGCGCTCGTTTCGTATTGCACGGACCGCGGTCACGTCGGTATCTCGATCGAGTCGGGGCAGCATCGCGATCCAGAGGCGGTCGAGCGTCACGTCTCGGCGATCTGGCTGCTGCTGGTGGCCGCCGGTTGCCTGCCGGCGCAGGCTGTGCCGGACCTCGCGCAGCACCGGCAACGCCTGGCGAGAGCGAGCGCAGATCAGCCGCGCGTGGTCGAGATCCGTTATCGTCATGCCGTCACTCCGGGCGATGGCTTCGAACTGCTGCCCGGGTTTCGCAGCTTTGATCCGATCAGCCCGGGTCAGATCCTGGGCAACACGGCGCAGGGGCCGCTGCGTGCCCCCGAAGCTGGCCTGATGTTGATGCCGCGCTATCAGGCTCAGGGGGAAGATGGCTACTTCCTGGTGCGAGAGGTGCGGCCCTTCTGGCTGGAGCTGTCGGCCTGGCTGCGCCGCGCCGGCGTGCCCCGTGTGCTGCCGTATCTGCCGGGGGTGGAGCGGGATCGCGCGGCTCCGGGGCAGCTGGTGGTCGATCCGCGCGTGGCCTTCACGCACGTGGCGGAGGTGATGCATCTGTGCGGCTATCGGCGCCGGCGTTCGCCGGAGACGCGGCCCGTGTTCACCCGCCGCGGTACGCAGCGTGTATAGTTAGTGCATGCCCGCGTACGCCGCTCTGCTCCGCGCCGTCAATGTCGGCGGCACCGGTAGGCTCGCCATGACGGACTTGCGCAAGCTGTGCGAGGCGGCGGGCTTTGCCGATGTGGCCACGTACATCCAGTCGGGCAACGTGGTGTTCACGAGCAAGCGCGGCGAGGCGAGCGTGAAGAAGCTGCTCGAGGCGGCGCTCGCCGAGCAGCTGGGCAAGCCCTGCAGCGTGCT
>JAICTU010000111.1 GCA_025936205.1 Polyangiaceae bacterium
CGAAAGTTGATGTGCGACTGGATCAGATCGACATAGTCGGTCTTCAGCCGCTGCAGGTTGGACTCCACGCCCGCGATCAGCTTCTCCACGCTGTCGTAGGCGGTGCGACGCTGCTGCCCATCGAAACCGCGCCAGCCGATCTTCGTGGCCACGATGAAGCGATCGCGGCGGCCGCGCATGGCCTGGCCGAGCAACTCCTCGCTGTGGCCGTTGCCATAGACATCGGACGTATCAAAAAACGTCACTCCCTGGTCGAGCGCGGCGTCGATGGCGCTCAGGCTGTCGGCGTCGTCGGGGCGGCCCCACTCACCGCCGCCAGCAGCCCAGAGACCGAGGCCGATCTCGGTGACCTTGATCCCAGACTTTCCGAGTGTACGCAGCTTCAAGCTCATGATCTCTCCCTGTCCACTGCTCGGCGTGAGGACGGCCGAAAACGCAGCGGGGGCGCGACCCTAGCAGCTTTTTGCGGGGTCAGGGCGGGGAGTCGCGTGTGCCGAGGAGCGACTATTTTTACTGCCTGGGTGGATCATGAAACGGGAGTGGAGTCGGTGCCGCGGCGGGCGCGCAAGCGGCACGTACGCTATGCTGCCCAGCGCCGATGACGAGACCCACGCTGTTGTCCGATCGGCCTCGTTCGAGCGAGGTCCCGTCGGAGCCCGCCCCCGCCTCTCATATCGAGGAAGGCAGCGACTTCGGGCGCTGGCTCACTCGAGATTTGCGCACCAAAGGTACGCCCTCGCATTTTCCGCCTGCTGAATCTCCGCCTGCTGAATCTCCGCCTGCTCAATCTCCGCCTGCTCAATCTCCGCCTCCAGAGCGTCTCAGCCAGGTGCCGAGCATCGTGGTCGCCGCGCCGGAGGAGCCGGCGCTCGCGAGCTGGCTGCTCACCGGGCTCAAGCCGCGCGGCAGCGTGCCGCCCGATGTGGCTGTGGTGCTCCAGGGCGGGATGGATGCGCCGCCGGCAGCGGAGTTCCTGATCCCGGCGGCGGTCGAAGCTGGCGTGGAGGGCAGCCTGCCGCCGCCGGACTCGCTGATGCCGCACGCGGTCAGCGAACCGCCGCGAGCGGCGGGCGCCGCGCTGGCCCTCGCAGTGGACGGTCTCGATGCGGACGACCTGGCGGTCTTGCCGTCCCGTCGGCGCGCGGGGGGCCAGCCTCGCTGGCGGCAGGTCGCGGTGGCCGCGCTCCTGCTCGGGGCGCTCGCTGTCCTGTTCTGGCGCGGCAGGGGCTCGCAGTTGGAGTCGGCGCACGCCGATGCAGCCGCCAACGCGCCGCAGCCGGCAGAGCCCTTGCCTCCGCCCCCACCCGCGCAGGAGGACATTGCCGCACCTCCCGAGGAGCCGGAGCCTGCTGCTCCCCAGCGCCATGCGAGCGGTGCCGCCGCGTCGAGCGAACCCGAGCTGCCCGACTTGCCGGGCCGCGCGGGGCGGCGAGCAGGCGACGCGATCGCCCGCTTTGCCGACCTGCCGCCGCCGACTCTGTCCAAGCTGGCGCGAGAAGAACGCCAGAAGATCCGCGAGCGCGAGGCGCGTGCCCGGAATCGAAAGGGCGCGAGCGGTAGTACGCCGGAAGCGCCCACGCGTTAGCCCCTGAGGACCCAGCCCCTGAGGGCCCAGCCCGTCAGGCCCCAGCCCCCCGAGGGCCCCAGCTCCCGAATCCAGAGCTCGCGCTCGCCGCCGTGTTAAGACGGCGCAGCCATGAGCGATGCGCGACTGCTTCGGATCTCCAGGATGAGCGCGGCGACGGGAGACGAGCGCGATTTCTTCTTGTATCTGCCGCGGGGCTTCGCTGCGGAGCCCGAGCGACGCTGGCCTGTGCTGCTGTTCTTGCACGGCAACGGGGAACGAGGCGACGCCAAGTCGGAGCTCGACTACGTGCTGAAGAACGGCCCGCTCTACGAGGCGTGGATCCAGAAGCGCGATCTCCCATTCCTGATCGTCGCTCCGCAGCTGCCCATGTACGGGCGCGACGAACACGCGGACTATCTGCGCAATCGCTTGCGCGCCGAAATCCCGGTGCGGCTGCCGCAAGGCGTGCCGCCCCCGCCTCCCAACCATCCGACGCAGGGCCCGCTCACGGGCGTCCTCCCGGATGGCAACCTGCCGGACGGGCCCGAGGGGCCGCCCATGGGTTGGTCGAAGCTCGAGGAGGATCTGATCGGCATGCTGGACCATGTGCTGGAGCGCTACCGCGGCGATCCCGCGCGCCAGTACCTGAGCGGCATCAGCTATGGCGGCTTTGGAACCTGGCACATCGGGGCGCGCCACACCGACCGCTTCGCGGCGCTGCTGCCGGTAGTGGGCTATCCGCACCCGGAACACGCGCCAGCGCTCGCGCGCGCGAAGACGCCGATCTGGTGCATCGCTGGAGGACGGGATCAGGCCGTACCGCTTCGGTACTTCTACCCTGGGTTGAATCGGCTCGAAGAGCTGGGACACCGGTTTCGCTTCAGCATCGAAGCCGACATGGCACACGACGTCTGGGCGCGCGTGTACGCCGGCGGCGACGTCTACGCCTGGCTGCTCGGGCAAGTGCGCGCGGAGCCCGGGGTTTCCTCTCCGAGGTAGCCAGGGTGGCCGCGAGGCGTTCAAGCCGCTCGGCGGTTGGTCGATCAGTCCGAGAAGGTCGCGTTCGCGCCGATCGGATGAACTCGTGGGGAATTCAACGTTAACCTGTGCTGCCAGCAAGGCAAAGCGGGCCAGCGTGCTCCTGGTCGATGACGAGCCCGTCTTGCTGCGCGGCCTCAAGCGTTCGCTCTCGGGTCACAACGTGATGACGGTGACGCGCGTGGACCAGGCGCTCGATCTGTACCGCCAGCATGACTTCGACATCGTCTTCTGCGATCTGATGATGCCCGAAGCGAGCGGCATCGAGTTCTATTCGCGGTTGCGCGAGCTGGGGCCCGAGCATGCCGAACGCCTCGTACTGATGACGGGCGGCGCGCTACCGGACCGCCTCGGGTATGCGCCGGCGGATTTGCCCAGCACCTGCCTGCTCAAGCCGTTCAACCCCGAGCAGCTGGAGCAGCTGATCGAGCGGGCCCTGGAACGCAGGCGCTGAGCGGCTTGTGCCCGCGACGGCAGTTGCGGGACACTCGTTGTCGAGTGTGATGGCTTCCCCCGACGACTCCAGCTCCGCATCGCGACTGCATCACTTGGCTCTCGGCACGAGCCAGGTCGAGGGCCTGGCTCGCTTCTACCGCGAGCTGTTCGGGCTCACCGAGATCGCGCGCCACCTGAGCCCGGATGGAGCGTTGCGCTCGGTCTGGCTCGATCTGGGCGGAGCCCTGCTGATGATCGAGCGCACGTCGAGCGAGGTCCGGCATGTGGAAGGGGTCGGGCAGGGGCTGTTCCTGATCGCATTCCGGGTCTCGCCCGCCGAGCGTTCAAGGCTCGAGCGCGAACTGGTGAGCCGCGGGCACGTGATCGAGTCGCGTACGGCGTACTCCTCGTACAGCCGGGATCCGGACGGCAACCGGATCGCCTTCAGCCACCACCCGGAATCCTGACGCGACGCGTAGAGCGATACCATCCTTCAGGGATGAAGTGCCCGTTTCAAATCTGAACGGTGCCCGTTGGTTGGCTGACACCCAAATGTCTCGATCCGCTGGGGCAGGTCATTGGCATACTGGGTGCTTGGAGGCGGGCAGCGGTCGGCACACGACGCGATAGCGTCCCCCGTCGACCGCGCTGACTTCCTGGGGGTCCACGGCGGAGAGCAGGGCAGAGCACTGCCCGCTGCGCCGTGGACTGCATTGCCCTCACAGCGCCTTCAGGGCGGCGTCGGCGGAGCGTACGGCTCCGTCGATGCCCGAACCGTGGAAGGCGGCACCTGCCAGCAGCACTCCGCTGCCGGCGAGGCTCGCTTCGAGCGTTCGGACGCGGGCGCGGTGGGCATCATCGAACACGGGCAGGGCGTCTTGCCAGCGCGAGACCCAGGCGAGCTCCGCGGCGCCGAGCGATCCGAGCGCGCGCGCCGCGCAGCGCTCCGCGCGCGCCACCCACTCGGCATCGCTCTCCCCGCGCAGCTGCTCGGGCGTGGGCCGAAAGAACAGGCGCAGCAGGGCATGGCCTGGGGGCGCGCGCCCCGGCAGCTTGGAGGAAGCGAAGGTGCAGGCGCGGAAGCCCTCCTGCTGCGCGCCGTCGGCGACGACGAAACCCGTGGCGTCGAGCGGGTGCGGGATCCGCTCGCGCGCATAAGCGAGCGACACCGTCACGCTCGACAGCGTCTCCGAGTCGATCAGGGCGCGGGCGCTCCCGCCCCACTCGGGCTCGAGCAGTGGAGCCGCGTCAGCGGCACGCGTGGCCACCACCACCGCATCGCAGTGCTCGGAGGCTCCAGCGCCGAGGCTCAGCCGCAGGCCCCCGGCCGTGGGCCGCAGCGAAGCCACGGGGCTCGCCCGGTGCAGCGAGACGCTCGCGGGCAGCTGCGCGCGCAGCGCCTCAACCAGCGCGCTCATGCCCTGCTGAAAGGACTGAATGCCGCGCCCGAGCGCGCGCACCCCCACCTGGAATCCGAGCAGCCTGCCGGCTTCGCCCCGTTCGAGGCGGGTGAGCTGTTGGCCGTCGTAGTGGCAGGAGTCGAGCACCAGTTGTCCGCGCAGCTCGGAGGCGATGCCGAGCTCCCCCGAGAGCTCAGCCAGGGCCTCGCTCCCGGCGACGAAGCCCTCGGCGCCGTGCTCGATCAGGAAGCCGCGGGACTGCTCGCTGTGAAGCTGCCCACCCAGACGCTCGCTCGCCTCGAAGAGGCTGACCCGCTCGCCGCGCCGAGCGAGCCGAAAGGCGACCGTGAGCCCCGCCACCCCGGCGCCGATGATTGCGACGTGTCGCATGGCGAGGCTCGGGCGTTACGCCGACGGGCTCAGGCCCGAGGCGATAGCCGCTCCTTGCCCACCCACTTGTGCAGCACGCGCGGCACGTCCACGCTGCCGTCGACGCGCTGGAACTGCTCGACGATGGCCGGCAGCAGGCGGCTCGTGGCGAGGCCAGAGGCGTTCAGCGTGTGCACCAGCTCCGTGCCCTTCTTTCCCTCGGGTCGGTAGCGGATCTGGCCGCGGCGCGCCTGGAAGTCGCGGGCGTTGGAGGCGCTGCTGACCTCCTTGTACTGCTGCATGCTCGGGATCCAGACCTCGATGTCGAGCGTCTTGGCCATGCCCGCGCTGCAGTCGCGCGCCGCGAGCTTGCTCAGCTGGTGGTGCAAGCCGAGATCCTCCACGACGCTGCGCGCGTGCTCGATCATCTGCTCCAGCGCCTGCGCTGAGTCCTGGGGGCGGCAGAACTGGAACAGCTCCACCTTGTTGAACTGGTGCCCGCGCACCGTGCCGCGCTCTTCCGTGCGGTAGCTGCCGGCTTCCTTGCGGTAGCAAGGCGTGTAACCGAAGTACTTGCGAGGCAGCTCTGCCTCTTCGAGGATCTCGTCGCGGTGCAGGTTGACCAGCGCCGTCTCGGCCGTGGGCAGCAGAAAGCGTTGCTCCTCTTCGGGCGCATGCTCGAGCTTGAACACGTCGTCCGCGAACTTGGGGAACTGGCCCGCGGTGTAGCCGCACACGGGCAAGAGCAGGTGCGGCGGCAGCACGAACTCGTAACCGGCAGCCAGGTGCTTCTCCACGAAGAAGTTGAGCAGCGCCCACTCGAGGCGCGCGCCGTCGCCGCGGTACACCCAGAAGCCGCTGCCCGAGAGCTTGGTGCCGCGCGCGTAGTCGACCATGCCCAGGTTGCCGAGCAACGTCACGTGGTCGCGCGGGGTGAAGTCGAACTCCGGCTTCTTGCCGACCACGCGCAGAACTTCATTGTTCTCTTTGCCGCCGGGGCGCACGTCCTCGTCGGGCAGGTTGGGCAACCCAGCCATGAAGTCGTGGACCTTCTGCTCCAGACCGGCGAGCTGGGTCTCGAGCTCCTTGATCTCGTTGCCCAGCGTCTTCATCTCCGCGAACACGGGCTGCACGTCCGCGCCCGCCTTCTTCAGCGCGGGGATCTTCGCGGAGACATCGTTGCGCTGAGTCCGCTTGGCTTCCAGAGCGGTCTGCTTGTGCCGGCGCTCCTCATCCCAGGCGAGCAGCTCGGAGAAGTCGATGTCATCGACCCGTTTGAGCAGCGCAGCCCGGACCTGTGCCGCGTTGTCGCGAATCAGTTTGATATCGAGCATGAAGCCTTCTCCAGCGCTAGTCGTAGCATGCGCCGATTCCTAGCAGTGCGCTTAGCGTTTCGCGAGCAGCGAGATGGCCCCGAGCGCCCGGTCGCGATCCTCGGGGCTCATTCCCGAACGCTCCGAGAGCTGCCGCAGGTTGCTCGCGCAGCGCGCGTCGGCTGCAGGGTCCACGGACTCCTCCGTGCGCGGCCCGTCGGCGAGCGCCTCGTGGATGGCGCCCAAGAGCCAGCTCGAGGTGGGCGGGACGGGCCCGAGGGCGAGGTCGCACAGGCTCCCCACCACCTCGCGGCGATCCCGAGCGAAGGGCAGCGCGGCGAGCGCCGTGCGCCCGAGGCTGCCGCCGAGCGAGAGCGCCGCCAAGAGCGACTCGGCCCCCTCGCTGCGCCCGAGGCGCGCTCGATCGAAGTCATCGCCGGCGGCCGCCCGGCGCCAGATCGGATCCGCATCGTACGGCGCAGGCCAGGGCGCATCTCGCGCGAGGTCGAGCACGGGACGTTCCGGAGCGCTGCGCTCGCTGCCTGCCTGGCCGCGGCGTGCCGCATCCGGCACGCACCCGAAGCACGCGGCGCACAGCAAGGCGAGCGTGCAACATCCAGCCCGGACGAATTCCCGGCCCGTGCGAAAATCGCTCATCGATCTGCCGTCCACTCTCTCATTTGGAACGTTTTGGCTTAAGGCCACGGCGGGCGCCGACCGTACAGCCCGGGGTTCCCGGATCGTATTTGGCGAGGTCAGCATGAGGCAGCTCGAGAGCAACGGCACGCAGATGCGAACGCCCCCGGAGGACCCAGGTAAAGACCCCGGGTCTGCTTCAGAATGGGACACCGAGACGGACGTCATGCCGCCCGAGACGAGCCGCCAGCTGCGACGCATTTCCCGGCAGCTGCAGCAAGGTCAGTAAAGCCCCGTCCGAAGCTCTCGATCGAGAGCCCGTCAGAAGCTCTCGGAAATCGTGAAGCTCTTGCCGGCTTCGGCGCTGATGGTCTTGGGCTTGCGCTCGGCGCCGTGAATGAAGATCACGCGGTGCTCCCCCGGGTCCACCGCGATATCTCGCAGCGGGGTAGTCCCGAGCGGCTTGCCGTCGAGCAGCACGTTCGAGGGCGGCGTCGAGGTCAGCGTCAGCTTCGCGCTGCCGGCCGCCACGGCGGGGGCCTCAGGCTCCGCGGTATCCGTGTCGCTGTCGTTGGGGGCGCCGAAGCCGGTGGTCGAGCGACGCGGCTTGGGTTCCGCGCCGCGCTGGCCGAGCGTGATCTCGATCGTCTTCTCGGCCTGACCGTCGTCGAAGACGATGGGCTGCTCGAACGTGGCGAATCCCTTGCGGCGCGCGATCAACACGTGCGGGCGATCGGTCTCTACCTCCAGGCGCACCGGCAACGGCGGCAACACGCGCCGCGAGTCCCCCACCTTGAGCGTGACCTCGGCGTCTTCCGCGCCTTCCCCGGCGCGGATCGTGGCCAGCCCCTTGACCACCTTCAGCCGAATCGGCCCGATCGGCGTCATGCGATCGGGATCGACCACGATGCGCTGCTGGAAGACTTCATAGCGAGGGCCGCCATTCACCTGAATCACGTGCTCGCCGGGCTCCATCTCGCGCAGCTCTTGCGGCAGCGGACCGAACTCTTTGCCGTCGACCAGCAGCGTGAGCCCCGTGCCTTCGCCGAAGACCTTGATGCCGGTGCCGGCGCGGATCAGCTGCACGTTGTGCACTGCCGTTTGGCCGCTGACGATGGCCACCGCACTCTTGGCCGTGGCCTGGTAGCCCGCGGCTCGCACCTCTACGTAGTGCGTGCCCGCCTTGAGGCTCGGGATCTCGCAGGGCGACGTCTTGCAGCGCAGCTTGTTGTCGAGCACGACCTCGACCGCGGAGAGCTCCTTGTTGCCCGGGCCGCCCGCGACGGTCACGGTGAGCGCGCCCTTTTTCGGCAGCATGAACCAGGCGAGCAACGCCACGATCAGCGCGGCGGCAAACGCGAGCGCATACGGCAGGCGCTGGCTCGGCGCCGGCTGGGGCGGCAGCGAGAAAGTGGCGTCTCGAACCTCGGGCGGGGCAGTGATGCGCCCACCAAACGCCGCAGCGGGCGTGAGCCCCCCGGGGGGCAAGATGTTGCCTGGAGGCCGCGACATGGGCGGCGGGGGACGGCCCAGTAGATCGGCGCCCACCACCGGCTGCAGCAGGCTCTGGGCGGCCGCCTGCGTGTCTTTGTCGTAGATCGTCGTCTTGTCGTCGTCGTCGTCCCAGCCGGGCTCGGCCGTGGCCGGGCCAGCTGCCGCGGGCGCCGCAGCGGACGCGACGGCCGCCGACGCGAGGGCCGCGGCTGCGGTCGAAACAGAATCGTGGGTGCGAGTGTCGATGGACCGCGCCGGAGCGCTACCGAGCGGCGCCGCAGCTCGCGCTGCAGAGCTCGCGGGCGCGGTGGTTGCCCAAGAGTCGAGCCCGAGCCCGCCTCTGCCTTTGGCGTCTTTGAGCGCGAGCGGGATGTCGACGGTGCCTGCTGGCGTGACCTCATTGCGCTCGGCATCGTCGAGGCGGCGGGGGGCGGTCGCTTGCAACGCGAGACCCGCGAGCCCGGCGGGGCGAGAGGAGGGCGGCGGTAGACCCGCCGCCGCGCCCGGGGCGCGGGGTGTCCCCGGAGAATTCAACGGGGGCGGACCCGAACGGCGCGGCCGCTGCGAGGGCGGCGGCGGTGGAACACTGCGCGTCGCATTCGGGCTGCTGCCGGGCACCGGCGGAAGTGGCGGTGCTGAACTCAGCGCCGGCGCAGCCGCAGGCGCACGCGGCGTGATCGGACCCGTGGAGCTCGAGCTGCCGTCGGGTATCGGAATACCCATCAGCGTCTTCTTGCTGTCGGTGATCGGGATGCCGTCCGGCGTTTGAGGCTTCAGGTCGTTGAAAACGTCAAGGTCGGATTCGCCCTTGTCGGTGCTCATGAGCCTCTGTCTCCCGTACTCCAGCCGCGCTCAAATCAGAAAGGGGGCGGGCTGTGCCTGCACACGAGCAGGCGCCCGAAAAAGTAGCAGCCGCCCGAGCTGACTATTAGCCCATAATAGGGATGCCAAGAACAAATTGACAGCCGGTTTGTTTTGCGTCGGGGAAGTTTTCGAATGGGCCTGGAAAGGCTGTTTCCGAGCCTCTTCCGACGCTGTTTCGAACTCCTGACGCAGCTGCGCTCGACAGGTCGCGCCGCGTAACTTCAGCTGATCGTGCGCAGGGCGATCACGCCCCGCCGGCGCTCGACCGGCTTGGACGGTTCGGCCGTGGTCGCCCGGGCTGCGAGCGAATTGGCTGCGGGCGAATTGGCTGCGGGCGAATTGGCTGCGGGCGAATTGGCTGCGGGCGAATTGGCTGCGGGCGAGTTGCCGCGGCGCGCCGCGGGCGCAGCCTCGTTGCCCGGCTCCTCCAGGTTCGGATAGGCCTCCGCCAGCAGATCGTATTCGGTGACCGAGACGACCTTCGCCGTGCACAGCGTGCCTGGCTGAACAGGGCCGTGCGACAGGTAGACCGCGCCGTCTACTTCCGGTGCCTGGCCCGCGTGCCTTCCGACCATCACCAGGTCGCTCTCGTCGCTCGCGCCCTCGACCAAGACGCTCAGCTCTTGGCCGACGCGCGCCTGGTTCTTCTTCAGCGTGATCCCGCGCTGCAGCTCGATCAATTGCTCGGCGCGCTCGGAGCAGGTCTGCTCGTCCACCTTGCCGTCGAGGCCGTGGCTCGCGCAGGTCTCCTCGTCGGAGTACTGGAACACGCCGACGTGGTCGAACTCCACCTCGCGCACCAAGTCGAGCAGCTGCTGGAACTCGTCCTCGGTTTCCCCCGGATGTCCGACGATGAACGAGGTGCGCAGCACGGCCTGGGGCACGGCCTCGCGCAGCCGGCGCACCACCGCGCGCAGATCCGTGCTGCCGCCGCGGCGCATGCGCTTGAGCATGGCCGGGGCCGCGTGCTGCAGCGGCATGTCGATGTAGGGCAGCAGCTGGGGCAAGCCGGGGCGGGGGGTGTCCCCGCGGGATCCGCCGAGTAGCTCCAGAAGGCGCGCATCCAGCTTCTCCGGGTAGAGATAGTGCAAGCGCAACCAGGCGATGTCTTTGACTTCGAGCAGGCGCTCCAGCAGACCCGCCAGCGTCTCGGCGGGCGCGAGATCGCGGCCGTACGCCACGGTGTCCTGCGACACCAGATTCAGCTCCAGCACGCCCTGCGCGGCCAGTTGCTCGGCTTCGCGCACGATGTCGTCGATGCGCCGCGAGCGCTGCTTGCCACGGATCTCCGGGATCACGCAGAAGCCGCAGTTGCGGTTGCAGCCCTCGGCGATCTTCAGATACGCGCTCGCGCCGCGGGTGCTCAGTGTGCGCGGGTCGCTCGCCTGGATCACCCAGTCCGCGGGGTTGCCGACCCAGACGCGCGGGGCCTCGCCCTTCAGCACCGAGCCGAGCTTGAGCATATCGCTCGAGCCAAGGAAGTGGTCCACTTCGGGCAGCTCGGAGGCGAGGTCTCCGGAGTAGCGCTGGCTCAGGCAACCCGTCACCACCAGCTTCTTGCACGCGCCCTCGCGCTTCAGCTCCGACAGCTCGAGGATCGTGTCGATCGACTCGCGCTTGGCGGCCTCGATGAAGCCGCAGGTGTTGATCACGATGACTTCGGCGCGCTCCGCCTCGTCGGTCGGCACGAAGCCACGCTCGCGCGCGACGCCCATCATCACCTCCGAATCGACCCGATTCTTCGGGCAACCCAGGCTGACGAAATGGATGCGCGCAGAGCGCTTCTTCGTGGAGGTTTTCACGGCGCCTTTTCTAGCATGGCGTCCGTGAAACGGCGGAACAGGTACAGCGCATCGTGGGGGCCGGCCGCAGCTTCGGGGTGATACTGCACACTGAAGGCGTTCGCATCCGGCACGCTCAGACCCTCGCTGGTGCCGTCGTTCAGGTGCGTATGCGTGCTCAGCGCGCGCGAGCCGAGCGAGCCGATGTCCACGCAGAAGCCGTGGTTTTGCAGCGTGATCTCGACGCGCCCCGTCTGCAGATCCTTGACCGGTTGGTTCAAGCCGCGGTGGCCGAACTTCAGCTTGTAGGTCTTGCCGCCGACCGCCAGAGCCAGCAGCTGATGCCCGAGACAGATCCCGAACATGGGCTTTTTGCCGAGCAGATCCCGGATGGTGCCGACGGCATAACCCACCGCGGCCGGGTCACCTGGGCCGCTCGAGAGGAAGATACCGTCCGGCTTCAGCGCCAGGATCTGAGCGGCGCTGGTCGAGGCGGGCACCGCCGTGACGCGGCAGCCGGAGTCCACCAGGCAGCGCAGGATGTTGCGCTTGGCGCCGAAATCCATCGCGACCACGTGCAGCGGCCGCTCGTGGTTCAAGCGGCCGGCGCCGGTTACCGGCGCGTGCGGATCGAACGAGACACGCCAGTCGCCGCGCGACTCCTCGAAGGCGTAGCTCTCGGCGGGGGTGACGCGGGCCACCAGATCGAGCCCGTTCATGTCCGGGGCGGCGCGCGCGCGGTCGACCAGCTCGGCGGGCGGAGCGCTGCCGATGCAGGCGTTCTGCGCGCCGCGGTCGCGCAGCGTGCGCACGAGCAGGCGCGTGTCGATGCCGCCGATCGCGGTCACGTTGTTGCGCGCGAGATATTGCTCGAGCGACTCGCGGCTGCGGTGGTTGGAGGGCACGTCGCAGGGCTCGCGCACCACGAAACCGGCGACGTGGGGCGTACCGCGCCGGCTCTCGGCGTCTTCCAGCGTGATGCCGGTATTGCCGATGTGCGGGTTGGTCATGCACACGATCTGCCCGGCGTACGAGGGATCGGTGAGGACCTCCTGGTAGCCGGTCATGCCCGTGGTGAACACGGCCTCGCCGACGACGCTTTGTTCGGCGCCCCAGAGATAGCCCTGGAACGTCGTGCCGTCCGCGAGGGCGAGATGAGCGGTCTTGCGATGGTTCACGCTAGCTCCGCCGAGGTGCTGCCGGCTCGGCAAACCGGTCGAAAGCGACGCGGCCCTGGGCCAGCGTCAGCTCGATGCGCCCGGGCAACGAACGCCCGAGCAGAGGACTGTTGCGACTCTTGCTGCGCAGGCTGCTGGCGTCCACCAGCCAGCGCTGCTCCGGCGCCACCAGCACCAGATCGGCGCGCTCGCCCAGCGCGAGCGACGGCGCGGGCAGACCGAGCACGCTCGCAGGGCCCACGGTCAACGCCGACACCGCGCGCGCCAGACTGAGCCGATGTTCGAGTACCAACGACAGGAGCAGCCCGAAGCACACGCCGAGCCCGACCGCGCCGGGCTCCGCCTCGGTAAACTCGCAATCTTTCTGCAGCGTCGAGTGCGGGCGGTGGTCGCTGACCACGGCGTCGATCACTCCCTCGGCCAAGCCTTCGCGCAGGGCCTGCAGGTCCTTCGCGTGGCGCAGCGGCGGCTCCAGCTTCAGGTTGGAGTCGTAGCTCTCCAGCGCTTCTTCCGAGAACAGCAGATGATGGATGCCTGCGGCACAGCTCACCCGGGCCCCGCGCTGCTTGGCGAGACGGATGGCCTCGAGCGAGCGCGCCGTCGACACCAGCGAGGCGTGATAGCGGCCGCCGGTGTACTCGGCGAGCAACACGTCCCGGGCCACCATGCTGTCTTCCGCCACGCTGGGCGCTCCGCGCAGCCCGAGCCGCGTGGCGACCGCGCCGTCGTTCATGTCGGTGCCCATCGAGAGCGCCGGATCCTGAGCGTGCTGGAACACCGGCAGCTCGAAATCTCGCGCGTACTCGAGCACGCGGCGCAGCACCGCAGCGGAGCTGATGCAATGATTCGCGTCGCCGACGGCGACCGCCCCGGCGTCGCGCAGCGCTCCCATCTCGGTGAGCAGCTGACCCTTCAGGGCCTGGGTGGCGGCCGCGATCGGCCGCAGCTGAACGGGGCTGACGGAGGCGGCGCGGTGCCGCAGCCAGTCGGTGACGACAGGCTGGTCGTTGATCGGGTCGGTGTCGGGAGTGCAACAGACCTGTGGGAAGCCGCCGGCCGCCGCCGCCGCCAGACCGGTGGCGAGATCTTCCTTGTACTCGAGTCCCGGCTCACCCAGGTGCGCGCGCAGGTCGATGAAACCCGGCAGCAGCCAGTGACCGCTCGCATCGATCACGCGCGCGCGCGTGGCATCGCTCAGCGAGCGCCCGGCGCCGGGGCCCAGGCGCGTGAGGACGCCCCGTTCGAGCACTGCATCGACCTGTTGATCCAGGCCACGACCGGGGTCAAATGCCCGGGCGTTCTGCAGAACTAGCAGCTCTACCGGTGGCAACACGCCGCGGCTCATACCACCGCTTGGACGTGCGCCGCGGAAAATCGCAAAGCCAGCGGTCGAGTCCGCGCGCAACGATCCGGGCCGGCGGGGTGGCACTACCTCCAACCGCGTCGGTCAACGGGCCGTCAGGCGCGTTAAAGGTCTGAGGAGGGAGTGCTCGGAGGGGCGCCTGGACGGCTCGAGCGTCTGACGGTCGACCGGTGAATCGCGATGAAATGTCGTGTGCTTTTTTCCCGGAGAGGTCATTGTCCTCTACTCCGGAAACGGTCTCTGTTCGTTGGGGTACGAGAGAATCGTTGGCCGCCCGACAGTCGTTGCCGATAACATTCGCGGGGGTGACCCCGCAATCCGAGCTCGCGTCCAGCGAGCTGGGCTGATTTGTGCGGGCGCACCCCGCCCCGAGAACCTCTGCTCGCCTAGCTTATGAGTACTGAAGCCAAGACTCCTTCCGCGCCCAACCACACAGAGCCGCCCGATCCGGAAATCGAAGTCTCCGTCGCCGAGCCGACGAATGGCGCGGGGCACGATGAAGACGAGACGGCCGTCGTTGCCGAAGAGGAGCGAGCCAACGCCAAGCGACCGGCGCCCGCGGCCCGCCCGCCGGCGCCCCGGCGCATGGCGCCGCCGGCACCCCGGACGCGCACCGTCGCCGGGTTGCAGCCTGCTGCCGCCCCGGCGCCGGCCGCTGCAGTGCCCGCGGTCCCGCCAGCGCCAGCGGCTCCTCCTCCTCCTCCCGTTGCTCGGGCGGTCACGCCCCAGCCGGGATCGATACCCCCGCCACGCGCCCCCGGGGCCCGCGGGTCTTCGGTCGGGGGTACCCCGCGCACTCCCGCCGCTGCCCCGGCCGTGCACCGTGCCGTGCCGCCCATGCCGCGTCGCTCCTCTCGGCCGCCTGCCGGCGCCGCGCCCGATGCGCTCGGGCGCCAGCCGGATCGCGAAGCCATGGCCCAGGCCATGCGAGCGGTGGATGAAGCCAGCATTCCGCCGCCCAGCTCGGGCGAGGAAGAGGCTCCCGAATCCAGCTCGCGTGCGGGCGTGGCCCGCGCGCTCGTGCGTGCCTGCGAGGAGGAGCTGCGCGAGGGCCCCGAGCCCCGGCGCTCGGCGCGCCTGCACTTCGAGGCGGCGCGCCTGCTGGAGGTGCCGCTCTGGGACTTTGGCGCGGCCGTCGATCACTACGAGGCCTCGCGCAAGCTGTGGCCCGATCACGTGCCGACGCTGCGCGGCCTGCGGCGCGTGCAGACCGCGCTGGGCCGCTACTCCGCGATCCCACCGCTGATCGATGCCGAGATTCGCACCACGCGCGATCCCGAGCGGCGCGCGCTGTTGTTCTACGAAAAGGGCTGCCTGCTGCGCGACTACCTCGAAGACCACCGCGGCGCTCGCGCGGCCTTCGCCGCCGCGATCGAGCTCGACCCGAGCAACCTGAGCCTGCTCAAGGCGGGGCGTCTGGCGGAGATCCAGGCGGGCGGTTGGGCCAACCTCGACAAGGACTACGAGCTCACCGCGACGGCGCTCGCGAACGACACGCGTCTGCGCGCCGCCGTGCTGGTGGAGCGCGCGCGCCTGGTCGCGGGCAAGGTGAAGGACCTGCCGCTCGCCACGGCGCTGTACGAGGCGGCGTTCAAGGTCGACCCGGAGGTGCCGCGCGCGATCCGCGAGCTGAAGCGCCTGCTCTACGGGCAGAAGCGCTGGCTCGATCTGGTAAACCTGCTCAGCCAGGACGCCGCGCGCACGGAAGATCGCGAGTCGCAGTCGCTGCTCCTGTACCAGGCTGCGCGCATCCAGAGTGATCGCCTGGGCAATGTCGACGGCGCCATCCCGCTGCTCGAGCGGGCGCACGCGGCCTCGCCGGAAGACACGCAGATTCTCGACGAGCTGGCCCGCCACTACGAGCTGGCCGGGCACTGGGAGTCGCTCGCCAACGCGCTCGAGCAGCTGGTGGCCAAGGTCACCTCCCCGAGCGAGCGCCTGCACGGCTTGCATCGCCTGGGGCTCATCTATGGCGAGAAGCTCGGCAACGAGGAGTTCTCGATCGCGCGCCATCGCGCGGCGCTGACCATCGACGCCAGCTACGGTCCGGCGATCCAGTCGCTCGACACGCTCTATCGCCGCAGCGAGGCCTGGGAAGACCTGGTGCAGGTCTATCTTGGCGAAGCAGCGGTCGCGACCGGCGCCGCTCGCCAGGCGGACGCCTTGCTCAAGGTGGCGGAGATCGCCGAAGAGCGCCTGCATGACCCGGGGCTCGCCGCGCGCCACTACTCGGCGGTGTTGACCATCACCCCGGACTCGTCGGTGGCGTTCAAGGCGCTGGTGCGCCTGTATTGCGACGCCAAGGAGTTCTCGCGCATCGCGGAGCTCTACCGGCGGGAGATCGAGCGCGTCAACGACAGCGAGAGCAAGCGCATCTATCTGTTCAAGCTCGGGCGCCTGGAAGAAGACGACCTGGGCGTGCCCGCGCACGCCGTGGCGACGTACCGGCGCATCCTGGAGCTCGAGCCGCACAACCTCGAGGCGATCCACGCCGTGCAGCGCTCCGCCGAGCGCGCCGGGCTGTGGCCGGATCTGGCGCAGGGCCTGGAGACCGAAGCCAGCATCACGCGCGACCCCGCGGCGCTGCTCGGGCTGTGGCACCGCATCGGCGAGGTGTACGAGCGCAAGATCCACGACCCCGCGGCCGCGCAGGTTTGGTACCGCAAGGTGCTCGAGCGCGACGACTGCCACGTGGCGACCCAGCGCAGCCTCGCGCGCATGTACAACGCGCTCGGGCGCTGGGACGAGCTGATCGAGGTCTACAAGCTCGAGCTCAAGGTGCTGCCCAAGCCGCAAGCCAAGGCGGCGCTGCTCTATCGCATCGGTCAGCTGTGTGAGAACGCGCTCGCCAACGAGGCCGAGGCCATCAACAACTACCGCAAGGCGATCCAGTTCGACGGCACGCACTTGCCCTCGCTGCGCGCTCTGCAGATCTTGCTCGGCAAACGCGGCGACTGGAAAGAACTGGTGCGGCTGGTGCAGATGGAGGTCGGCGCGCTCGACTCGCCCGACGCCCAGGCGCGCGCCAAGTTCCGCGTCGGCGAGATCTACGAGAACCGGCTCGGCGCCGCCGATCTGGCGCTGAACGCCTACGATGAGGCGCTCGCGCTGAGCCCTCACTTCCTGCCCGCGCTGGAGGCGCGCACGCGCCTGCTCGAGCTCGCCAGCGACCACGAGAAGCTGGCGGCGGATCTGGCGCGCGAGGCGGAAGCGGCCAAGGGCCTGCGGCCCACGATCGACGCGCTGCTCGGCCGCGCGCAGGTGTTGCTCGATGATCTGAAGTCGCCGGGCCAGGCCGCGCAGGTGTACGAGAGCGTGCTGGAGCGCGACGCTGAACAGATCGGCGCGCTGCTCGCGCTGGAACAGATTTACGCGGGCCTCGGCAAGTTCCCCGAGCTGGCGCGCATCTACGCGCAGCAAGCGGAAGTGTTCGAGCACCCCGGCGCGCGCGTCTCGGCGCTGCGCGAGCTCGGCCGCGTGCAGGAGACACAACGCCTGGTGGAGGGTCCCGAGGTCGCCAAGACCTACCTCTCGATCGTGCGCCTGGCGCCGACCGATCAGGAAGTGCTCACCACGCTCGAGCGCCTGGCGATCGCCCAGCAAGACTGGCACCTGGTCACGCAGGTCGACGGTCAGCTCGCGCAGTGCAGTGAAGACGCGGCCGTGGTCGCGGCGCACCAGACGCGCCTCGCCGAAGCCCTGGAGGGCAATGGCGAGCCCGGCGCGCTCGACTCCTACCGCCTCGCGCTCACGCAGGACCCCGACAGCGTCTCGGCCACACGCGGCCTGGGCCGCCTGGCCCGGCGCAGCGGCGACGCCGATCTGCTCGCCGAGTCTGCCGAATACGAGGCGCGCGTGGCGCACAACCTCGAAGGTGCGGCGGATCTGCTGGTGATGGCCTCTGCCAAGCGCCAGGACTCTAGCTCCTCCGCGCGCGACCTGGCGCGGGCGCTCGAGATCCACCCCGATCACGGCGAAGCCGCCACGAGCCTGGTCACGCTGCTCAGCGCCGAAGGCCAGTTCGAGCAGCTGATCCAGATCCTGACGCACTCCGCGCAGAACGCGCTGCTGCCCGAGCGCCGCGCCGACCTGCGCATCGAGATCGCCAAGATCCAGGTGCAGGAGCTGCACGACCCGGGCGCCGCCATCGCCTCCGCGCAGCGCGCGGTGAAGGAGCGCCCGAACTACCCGCGCGGCCTGCTCACGCTCGCCAACCTGTACTCGGGCGTGCGCCAGTGGCGCGAGGCCGTGCGCTGGCTGCGTGCCGCGCTCGAAGCCAGCCCGCCGGCGGCGCTCGCCACCTGGGCGCGGCTGGAGCTCGCGCGCATCCTCACCGACAACCTGGGCGAGGCCCAGAACGCGGTCGAGCTGCTGCAGCAAGTGATCGACGAAGACAGCCACAACCGCGACGCGCTGGTGGCGCTCGTCCACGCCGAAGTGGTGCTGGGCCGGCTCGATCGCGCGGCAACGGCCGCGGGCACGCTGGTCGACGCGGCGGAGACCGACGAGCAGCGCTCCGAAGCGCACCTGCAAGTGGCCAAGCTCGAGGCGCGGCGCGGCGACCATGACGCCGCGCTCGGCGCGTTCCAGCAAGCGGTCGCGCTCTCCGGCTTGCGCGGCACCGCCGCCAGCGAGTTCAAGAGCTACCTGATGGGCCTGGCAGCGGAGAAGGGCAGCGCCCAGTGGGAGCTGTACTCCTCGGCGCTGACCGAGTTCATCAGCTCCCAGACCATCGGGGCGCCCGGCATGGGCCCCGTGCACCTGGAGCTCGCGCGCATCCTCGGCGACCAGCTGGGCGACGTGAACGGTGCGCTGAACACGCTGCGCCAGGGCATCGCCGGCACCGAGGACAACGACCTGTTGCGGCTCGAGATGGCGCAGCGCTTGCGCGCTGCGGGCCAGCACGAGCGCGCCGCCAACGAGTACCTGCTGCTGCTCGGCCAGATGCCGCTGCAGCCCGTGTACTGGCGTGAGCTCTCACAGTCATACAAGGAGCTCAATCGTGACGAACAGTCGCGCCTGGCACTGGGCCCGCTGATCGCGTTGAACCAGGCGAGCCAGCTCGAGCAGGCCACCTACGGCATGAGGCCCCCGCGCCCCGAATCGGCGGGCGCTGGCACCTTCGAGAAGACCGCGTTCCGCGCGGTCGAGGCCCACTCGCCCGATGACGTGGCCACGACCGAGTTGCTCGCGACCCTGTCCACGGCGGCTTACAAGCTCTACCCGGCAGACCTCACTCCGTACGGCGTGAGCAGCAAAGACCGCATCAACGCGCGCTCGGGTCACCCGCTGCGTAATTTCGCCGAGCGCGTCGCGGCCGTGTTCGGCATCGAAGAGTTTGACCTTTACGTGCACCGCGCGCCGCGCCGCCGCGTCGACATCGAGCTGACGGAGACGCCGTCGGTGATGGTGCCGCGCCAGGTGGCTTCGGTGAGCGAGTCGCTGCGCGTGTTCCTGTTCGCGCGCGTGTTCGCCAGCCTGGCGCGCAGGACCTTCGCGGCGGAAAAGCTCAACCAGCAGCAGCTCCGCCACCTGCTGGCGGGCGCGATCCGCACCGTGGAGCCGACGCACAAGGTCGACTTCATGGACACGGAAGAGATCGAAGCCGAAGCCAAGCGCGTCAACAAGGCGCTGCCCTGGCGCGGCAAGAAGCCGCTGGAAGAGGCGGTGCGCGCGTACCTCGCCAGCTCCCAGACCCCGCTCGTCGACTGGAAGTTCCGCGAACGCATCACCGCGGTGCGCGCGGCGGCACTGCTCTCCGACGACATGGCGGGGGCCACGGCGCTGCTCATGCAGGTGCAGATGGATCTGTCGGTGGAGGAGGCGTCCGAGCCGCCGAGCGAGGAGCTCTTGGCTTCGGTGCTCGGATTCTCGGTTTCCGACACGGCGATGCAGCTGCGGAAGCGATTGAATCTGGTCTTGAAGTGACGCGGAGGGAGGGGCTCGCCTGCTGAGGTGAGCTCCTGTCGCCGCGCGATCAGAGAGCAGCGGCGGCGAGCCGTGGGACACCTGCTCCTCGATCTCTCGTTCCTGCTCGGCCTGTTGTTGGTCGGCGCTGCGGGGGTTCATGGCTTGCTTCGGCGGCGGCGCAGCTGGTTCGCGTGGGTGGCTGGAGCGTTCTTGATCGGCCCCCCACTATTCATCGGGGCGCGGACTGGCTATCGCTACGCGTCGGGCAGTGCGCGACTGACGTGGCCCACGGAGAAGCCGCGCTATCGTGAGCTCTACAATCTCGATCCGCGCTACCGCGTGTTCGTCAAGCCGGAGTGGAGCGAGCAGCTCTGGCAGAGATGGTCTGCGGAGCTCCAGCAACATACGCTCGTGTGGGTGATCCAGCGCTTCGGCCCCATGCGCGGCAGCTACTTGGGGCTCTACCCGGAGGGCGAGCAAGTGCGGTCTCGCTTGCTCGAGCAGCGCTACCGCACGGGCCCGACCGCGCTTGCTGGCCCCGTCGCCATGGGCGATCGGGAAATTAGCGTACCGGCGGCGTTCGTCAAACGCGCTCTGCTAGATGCGGCGGATCGCGGCGAGTTCGGAGCGGGTCCGAAGCTCGACCTGGCGCTAATGGATCCCGATTGCTTGGTGGTCGGCTACTGGAGCGGGCGCGTGTATCATGCCGAGCTCCTGGATCTTGCGGGCTTCGGTTGGTTTGCGCACTACGTCTTCTTCGAAGACGATGGGCCGCTACCTGAGCCGATTTGAGCTCGCACGACTGCAACCGCGCACGATGGTTATTCCTGGCGCAGATTCGCGCTACTACACGATGGGAGCGCTGATGACCGAGATCTTGGTGGGTACCGCGTCCTGGACGGACAAGACGCTGCTCGACTGTGGCCGCTTCTATCCCGCTGACGCGAAGACGCCGGAGGCCCGGCTGAAGTACTACGCGAGCCAGTTTCAACTGGTCGAAGTGGACAGCAGCTACTACGCGCTGCCGGCGAGCAAGACGGCGCAGCTCTGGGCGGAACGCACGCCGCCGGGCTTCGTCTTCAACGTCAAAGCGTTTCGCCTGTTCACGGGCCACCCCGCCGCGCCGAAAGCCTTACCCGGCGATCTGCGCAAGGCGATCGGCA
>JAICTU010000554.1 GCA_025936205.1 Polyangiaceae bacterium
ATACGCATACAGCGCCGCGAGCCCCGCGAGCGCCAGCGCCGTCCAGTTGCGCCTCCGTCGCCGCAAGCCCGAGAGCAGCAGCTTGCCCAGACCGTCGAGCACCAGCGCCAGCGCCGCCGCAGCGCAGCAGCCGACCAGCACCGCCGAGAGATTGCGGGTCTGCAGCCCGCTGAAGATGAAGTTGCCGAGGCTGTCGGCACCCACCGGCGTCGCGAGCGTGGCCGCACCGACCGTCCAGACCGCGGCCGTGCGAATCCCGGCGATGATCAGCGGCAAGGCCAGCGGCAGCTCGACGCGAGTCAGTTGCTGCCAGTCGTCCATGCCGACGCCGCGCGCAGCCTCGGTCAGCTCCGGCGGCAAGTGGGCGAGCGCGGTGATGGTGTTCCCGAGCACGGGCAGCAGCGAATACAGCACGAGTGCGATGAAGGCCGGCAAGAAGCCGATGCTCGACCAGCCGAGCGCCGCCAGGAGCGGCACCATCAACGCCAGCAGCGCCAGGCTGGGGATGGTCTGCACCAGCGCCGCCGCGCTCTGCGCCAGCTGCGCGAGCCACGGCCGGCGCGAGGCCAGCGCGGCGAGCGGCAAGCTGATGCACACGCCGAACAGCAGCGCGAAAAGGCTCAGCGCGAGGTGCGCAGTGAGCAGCCGCGGCAACAGCGCCAGCTGCTCACGCATGCTGGGGCGCGCTCTCCAGCTGCTCGAACACTCGCGCCTGGCGGCGCGGTGCCGCCAGCAGCTGCTCGATGTAGGGACTGGCCGGCGCGCTGAGCAGCGCGTGCGGTGTATCCAGCTGCAGGCACTGGCCGGCGCGCAACACCAGAATCCGATCCGCCAGGAGCAGGGCCTCGCTCACGTCGTGCGTGACCAGGACCGCCGTCAGCCCCAGCCTGCGGCGCAAGCGATCGAAAGACTGCTGCAGGTGATCGCGCGTGAGCGGATCGAGCGCGCCGAAGGGCTCGTCGAGCAGGAGCACCGGCGGGCTCGCGCCGAGCGCCCGCGCCAGCCCGACGCGCTGCGCTTGCCCGCCCGAGAGCGTATCGGGAAAGCGCGCCTCGAAGCTCGCATCGAGCTCGACCAGTTGCAGCAGCTCGCGCACACGCGCCGCGATCCGCTCGCGGCTCCAGCCCAGCAGGCGCGGGGTGACGGCGATATTTTCGGCCACGGTGAGGTGCGGAAACAGGCCCACCTTCTGGAACGCATACCCGATCTGCCGGCGCAAGACGTGCGGGGCCACCTCGCTCAGCGCCCGCCCCCCGATGCGCACGCTGCCGCTGCTCGGCTCGATCAGGCGATTGAGCATCTTCAGAGTCGTTGTCTTGCCGGACCCGGATTCCCCGATCAACGCGAGCAACTGCCCGGCACGCACCTCGAACGAGAGCCCTTCCACGGCGGCGCGCTGGCCGTAGCGCTTGCTCAGCCCGTGCACTTCGATCGCGGCACTGGAATCAGTGAAGGTGACCTCCCGTGGCAAATGGCCCCCCGCAAACCTCGAGCGCGTGGCGTGGCAATTGTCCAACGAATGGGTCGGTACGCCCATGAAGAACCGGGCAGCGCTGCAGATTGAACCAATCCCGGCGCCGGGCCAGCGCATTTACCCGCTCCATCAGGGGACGGAGGCACAGCGCGTGCATCGCATGAGGCGCTGGGGGGCGCTGGAGAAGGAGAAATCATGATGCTCACGAACCAACGACTCAGTGGCAAGCGAGTAGCGATCCTGGCCACCAACGGCTTCGAGCAATCGGAGCTGCTGGAACCGCGGCGGGCTCTGGAAGCTGCCGGGGCGCATACGGATATTGTTTCACCGAGCCGGGCTACGATCCGGGGCTGGCGCCACACGGATTGGGGCAGCCCCGTGGACGTCGACGTCCTGCTGGACGGTGCTGAACCCAAGGAATACGACGCACTCGTGCTCCCGGGCGGCGTGATGAACCCGGATCAGCTGCGCGCCAACCCCAAGGCGGTCGAATTCGTGCGCAGTTTTGTCCAATCGGGTAAGCCCATCGCAGCAATCTGCCACGGGCCGTGGACCCTGATCGATGCCGATGGCGTCCGGGGCCGGAAGCTCACGTCCTGGCCCTCTCTGCGCAAGGACCTGGAGAATGCCGGGGCCGAATGGGTCGATGAGGAGGTGGTGGTGGACCGCGGGCTGGTCACCAGCCGAAAGCCCGACGATCTACCGGCCTTCAACCAGAAACTGATCGAAGAAATCGCGGAGGGCCGACACGATCGGCACAGCACCGCCGCCGAATAGCCGCAATTGCGCCCGATACACGGCTCGTTCTATGACGCCTGGCAGCGTGGAGCGGCCGCTCGGTGCGGCGCGAGGAGAGGCATGGCCGGTCGGGATACGAAGCGTCTGCGGGGCAAAGCTCGAGGCGCGAGCAAAAAGAGCAAGGCGCGGCGCGGCCAGCGGAGGCCTACGTCCGGTCAACGTGTGTCTTCCAGAGCATCGGTCGATACCGGGACCGAAAAGGAGCAACGCTCCTCGAGCAAGAAGGCTCCACCTGCGCCTCGTGGGCCCGTCTCGACCCGTCGTACGAGTTTTCCCGTCATCGGTATCGGCACCTCCGCGGGTGGGCTAGAGGCTCTGGAACAGTTCCTTACGCATGTCCCGGAGCAGAGCGGCATGGCCTTCGTGGTCGTCCAGCACCTCGATCCGACGCACAAGGGCATGCTGGTCGAGCTGCTGGGGCGCGCCACTCCACTGCCGGTCCAGCAGGTGAGAGATGGGATGGAGATCGAGCCGAATCACGTCTACGTGATCCCGCCGAACAAGGACATATCGCTGTCCAAGCGCCACCTGTACCTGTTCCCGCAGCCAACGACTGCCGGCTTGCACCTGCCGATCGACTTCTTCTTTCGCTCGCTGGCGGACGATCAGCAGGAGCGCAGCGTCGGCGTGATCCTGTCCGGAATGGGCTCGGACGGAACACTGGGCTTGCGCGCGATCAAAGAGAAAGCAGGCGCCAGCTTCGTGCAGGCAATCCAGTCCGCCAAGTTTGACGGCATGCCGCGCAGCGCCATCGACGCGGGATTGGCGGACGTCGTCGCTGCTGTGGAAGAGCTGCCCGCCCGCATCAGCGCCTACCTGCATCACGCGCCGCACATCAACCGCTCCACAGTCGAGCTCGAGGACAAGACGCTCAGCGCGCTGGAGAAGATCTACGTGCTGCTGCGCTCGCAGACCGGCAACGACTTTTCGCTGTACAAAAAGAGCACGATCTATCGTCGCATCGAGCGGCGCATGGGCCTGCACCAGATCGACAGCATCCGCCACTACACGCGCTTTCTGCGTGAAAATCCGCGCGAGATCGATCTCCTCTTCAAGGAGCTGCTGATCGGCGTCACCTCCTTCTTTCGCGACCCCGAGAGCTGGAACCTGCTGCGGCAGGACGCGCTGCCGGCGCTCCTGGCCAACGCGGCGCCCAGCGGCGTGATGAGGGCCTGGGTACCGGGCTGCTCGACGGGGGAAGAGGCCTATTCGCTCGCCATGGCCTTGAAGGAGGCGGTCGAGCCGTTCAAGTCCGTGCGCAACATCGCGCTGCAGATCTTCGCCACCGACCTGGATCGCGACGCGATCGACCGGGCCAGGCAGGGCTTATTCCCAGACGACATCGCGGCCAATGTGTCTCCGGAGCGCCTGCGCCGATTCTTTGTGCAGGAGGAGCGCGGCTTTCGCATCGGCAAAGAGATCCGTGAAATGGTGGTGTTCGCTCCGCAGAACATCATCATGGATCCCCCCTTCACCAAGCTGGACGTGATCTCTTGCCGCAACCTGCTGATCTATCTCTCCAGCGAGCTGCAGAAGAAGCTGATCCCCCTCTTCCACTATAGCCTGAACCCCGGCGGCTTGTTGTTCCTGGGCAGCGCAGAGACGATCGGCACGTTCTCGGGCCTGTTTGCCCCGCTCGACAACAAGGTGCGGCTCTATCGGCGGCTCGATCAGCCGGCGCTCGGCGTCCCCGTCGAGTTTCCCTCCACCGCCCTGCCCGATTTGCTCAGCGCGAGCGGCAACGCCGATCTGGAACCGGTCCCCCCCCCCAAAGCCGGGCCGCCGAATCTCCAGGCGCTGGCGGACCGCGTGATCGTACAGCGCTTCTCTCCGGTGGGCCTGCTCTGCAACGACAAGGGCGACATCCTCTACATCAGCGGCCGAGCCGGAAAGTACCTCGAGCCTTCGGTGGGCAAGGCCAACCTGAACATCTTCTCGATGGCCCGAGACGGGCTGCGCTACGAGCTCTCGCGAGTCTTCGCCAGCGTTCTGCGGCAGGAGGGCGAAATCGCCGTCAATGGCGTCAAGGTCGGGACGAACGGTGGCACGCAGATCGTCAATCTGAAGGTGCAGAAGCTCGCCGAACCGAAGGAGTTGCGCGGGACGGTGATGGTGATCATCGCCGACGCAGTTCCAGGTGCCGCGGCTCCCAAGCGCAGCACCTCCCGCCGCCATGCTCCCCACGTCGCCGAGCTGATGCAGGAGCTGCAACGCGCGCGCGAAGAAGCGCAGACCACACGCGAGGAGATGCAGACCTCGCAAGAGGAGCTGCAGAGCACCAACGAGGCACTGCAGAGCACCAACGAGGAGCTGACCACCTCGAAGGAGGAAATGCAGTCGCTCAACGAAGAGCTGCAGACCGTCAACCACGAGCTTCAGTCGAAGGTGGACGAGCTATCGCGCACCAACAACGACATGAAGAACCTGCTGAACAGCACCGACATCGCCACGCTGTTCCTGGACGGGGACCTGCGCGTGCGCCGCTTCACCACCCCGACCGCGCGCATCATCAAGCTGATCCCCGGCGATACCGGCCGGGCGATCACCGACATCGCTTCCGATCTGGAAGACTCGAACCTGGCCGACGACGCGCGCGAGGTGCTGCGCACGCTGGTGTTCAAAGAGAAGCAGGTGTCGACCCGGGACGGGCGCTGGTTCTCGATCCGCATCATGCCGTACCGCACCCTGGAGAACGTGATCGACGGCGTCGTGATCACGTTCACCGATGCGAACGCTTCCAAGGCCCTGGAACGAGCCCTGCGCGACCAGGCGAACCAGGCGCAGCAGATGGCCGAGGGCTTCCCGGATCTGGTCTGGTCCTGCCGGACCGATGGCAGCTGCGACTACCTCGGCCCGCAGTGGCTGCAGTACACAGGCGTGCCGATCAGCGAGCAGCTGGGCTTCGGCTGGCTGGAACAAGTCCACCGAGACGACCGCGACCGCGTGCGCGAGGGTTGGAGGGCAGCCGTGAAGACCGAGACGCGCTTTGACGCGGAATTCCGACTCCGGAACGGCGACGGTAAATATCGCTGGTTCAAGTCCCGCTCGCTACCGATTCGCGACTCGGCCGGCGCCGTGGTAAAGTGGCACGGCGCCAACGTGGACGTGGACGATCTCAAGCGGGCAGAGCGGGCCGGGGCGCCCGCGCTGGACGGGGGCTGAAGTGGGGGGATCGATGCGCAAGCCAAAGAGGACGGTAACGGACGCTACTGCCAGCCAACGCAGCTCTCGCTCGCGAGCCAAGGTACTGCCTGCGAGCTCCGAGGGCAAAAGCGCCGCACGCGCTCGGGATCC
>JAICTU010000774.1 GCA_025936205.1 Polyangiaceae bacterium
ATAGTGTGGCGCTGGTTACGTCACGGGCGCAATGCCAGATCCGCTGTGCCCCCGACGCCTACGGCGGAGCGGGCAAGCGGTGTCAACGAGCCTGTTCCCGGGCCAGTCGTGCCGTGAGGTCCGGAGGAGAGGTCTCGCGCGCACGTACACCCTGGCGTCGTTTCACGAAGAAGCCCTCCGTCTTCTACGATGACTTTTCCACGGACCCTTCCGACACGGCAGGAACGTTCTGGTCACGACGCACCCTCGGGGGATCGTCCACGGTCGCCGCGTCCACCACCGTCAAGGGTCGCGCGGTGGAACCTTCGACCGGCGCAACGGCGAGCAGGCAAGTATCCGCAGCCAGCGGCAGGGACAGGGGCACGGCCGGGCCATGGTAGTCAACCCTGGTGCGTCCGGCTCCCGTTGGTACTACCTCGCAGTCTTCGCAGTTCCCACGGCGGTTGATGCCAACGGGATCGACACCACCTCTTGGCGGGCAGCACCCCATTGCCGCGTGAAGCCGGAGCACCTCATGGCGCGGCCGTCGCGTTCGTCGCATTCATCGCGGTGGCCTGGTACGTGCGGCGCTGGCTGGAACATCACTTCGGTACGTAACAGGCCGGAGGCCCGCGGCGATGAGACTCCTCTGCTGTGTTAATCAAGCGACCCGCGAGGTCGGTAAACAGGGACGCTCGGCTATCGTCGTAGTCCGTATGCATTTCCCCGTAGCGAACCCCAATATAGGCCGCCGTCAAGGCGCTCAGTAGATCGACCGTGTCTGGCGACATCAGGATCTCTGCAAACAACGAAACTTCCCGGTTGCGTTCAAGA
Source organism: Polyangiaceae bacterium (assembly GCA_025936205.1). The sequence goes on from JAICTU010000774.1 coordinate 814, forward strand.
AGCGCGACCAGATCGTGACGATAGGCCAGCGGATCGAACTCGGGCACCAAGCATAGGCCGATGCACTTCATCAGCAACTCGCAAGTCTGGTGCATGGACACGAACACGACGCCCAAGACATCCGCCGCCTCTCTGGGTCCGGAAAACGTTCGCGCCCACTGCCTCCACGAATTGAGCAGCACCATGCTCGTAAAGTAGTAGGCCTTGCCGTTCGTGAGCATGCCTCCCGGCATGAAGAAGGCCTTGCCAACGTCCGAATGGACCACATCGAAACTTGTAACTTTCAGCATGTACCACGAAGGGTGAGACTCGCCCTACTCCTCGGGGGCCGTAGCGCCCAGCTTGCAGGCGCGAAGGCAAGCGGCGCGACGGTGATCGCACGAAAATTCGGTGGGGCACTGAGACGCTTGGACCTCGCAGTGCCGTCGACAGGCTAACAGCGCCTCTGTTTGCTGCGGGGTCCGGTGCGCGCAGCCCAGCACGAACCCGGAGCCGCAGATCAGCATCAAGACCCACCTCATCCGCGTGATCGTCTTGGATAGGCTCGCGGCTGTCAACGGCCCGACTGGCCGGAGGGGTACCTTGTTTGCACTGTGCTCCGTACGCCCGCAGCGCCGCCGCCAGCGACCGCCCATCGAACCCCACCGGAAACCCAGCGCGTGCGACAGCGGCAGCACCCACTGCCGCAACGGCACCGCTGGCAGGAGCAGCAGCTGGTGGTATTCGACGCCGCGATTGGGGCATCGAAGAGACGGCGTCAGCTGGCAGACGATCGGCGAAGAGCTCGGGATCCCGCGTGAGAAGGTGTTACGGCTGGCAGCGCCCGTCAATGGTGACGAGGTCGGAGCCTTCAAGGCCGTCGAGGTCACCGTCGGAGCGCACGCTCACAAACTGTTGGCCTGCTGCCACAGACGCCTCTCCTCCGAGCAATCGGAGACCAAACCAACGCGCCTCTGATCAGAGCCAGCCCGCCAGCAGCGTGATCCAGCCGCCCGTGAGGGCCAGGGTCGAGAGCAGCGACGTGGAGGCGGCGAATCGTTGCAGCGGTCCGCCGGTCAACGCGAAGGCGTTCACGCCCACCAGGCGCCAGGCGTAGGGCGTGACGTTGAGCCAGCCGCTCGCCACGAGCAGCCAGGCCGCCATCCAATCGTGGGGGCCGGGCAGAACGAACACGGCGGCCCCGGCCGCCGCCTGCATCAGGGCCAGCATGACCAGATCGAGGTGCACGCTCATCAGCGCGCGGGCCGGGGGCCAGCGCTCGCGCAGCCCGTGGGCCCAGGGTTGCATCGGGATCAACATGACGAACCCGAGCAGGCACGAGACGATGAATTCGAGCGCGGCGCTGGCGAAGAGGACCTGTTGAGGATTGTGGGCCATCCCCGCCGAGTACCACGCTCGCCGTTCGACGGATTGAACGAATCTGCTGCGTCCCTTCGGTCGGGGACGCTGGCGCTGACGTCGTCCGGCCTCACGAGGCCTGCCTCTCTGCCCGTAACCGAGCGTCCCTCGCGCCGTAAGCGGAGGCGAGGAGATCACCATGGCGCGTTCGGACAACGGGACCCACTACGACGTCATCATCATCGGCTCGGGGGCGGGGGGCGGGACGCTCGCCTACGCGCTCGCCGCCTCCGGGAAGCGGATCCTTCTGCTGGAGCGGGGCGACTACGTGCGCCGCGAGAAGGAGAACTGGAGCTCGGAGGCGGTGAACCTGAAGGGTCGCTACCAGACCAAGGAGTCGTGGCGCGACCGCGAGGGCAAGCCGCTGCACCCGCACACCAACTACTACGTGGGGGGTAACACCAAGTTCTACGGCGCGGCCCTCTTCCGCCTGCGGAAGGAGGACTTCGGCGAGCTGCGCCACGCGGGCGGGCTCTCGCCGGCCTGGCCCCTCTCGTACGATGACCTC
>JAICTU010000151.1 GCA_025936205.1 Polyangiaceae bacterium
GGCCTGGGCACGACGCCGCCGCACGGACCCTCCCCGCTGCTGGTCTCGCTCTTTTCGCGATGAATTCGTGGGGATCTCTCAGGGCCCGGCCCAAAACCAAACGCAAAGAGCCCCATGACAGGCGGGAGCCCGCCCCCGCGCTCAGCGCCGTAACCTCGCGTAAGGGCGACCCCACCAGTTGCGAGCCCACTCCAGCACTGGGAGGCAAGCGGGGCTGGGGCCCCGCGCGCAGCGCCCGCGCCGCGCGGGCGGAAGGCGGGGGAGGGAACCCGCAGCGAAGCTGCGGGAACCGGGGGTCTGCCTCAGACCCCCAAAGAAAAATCAGCCCGTCGACGCGTCTTCGAGCGTGCGCTCGCGATCGCGGATCTCGAGGCGATAGCGGCTGTTCACGGTCTCGATGTAGAAGACATCCCGTGCAGCCATGCGCAGGACACGCTTCACCGGAGTCGTCACGTACTCGTGCATTCCATCCGGGAACTCGATGACGACCACCGAGCCCTTGCGGGGTGCGCGAACCAGCCGACCCGAGACCGCTCGCGAACCTCGTCCGAGCTTGCGTAGAACGACCTGCACGATTTTGACTCTAGCAACCGCCGGGCAGCCGCGCACTCACTTCCCGGCCCGGCCCCCAATTTTTGTCTCACGTTGGAGCCTTTTGGAGAGCCCGGCCGGGACCGCAGGGCAGGCGTCCGGAGAGCAAGGGTGAAGCGTCCTGCACCGATGCGAGCTTGCCAGTCTGGGAAGCGCTTCCAAGGCGCCCCAGAGCCCGCTCAGGGCGGCGTCACCCCGGCTTCACCCCGCTCCGCGAAATAAGCGCGTAGCACGTCGCGCGCCAGCTGCGGCGCCTTCATTCGCCAGATGGGCGTGTTGACAATCAGCGCGGCCACCGCGACTTCCGGATGGTCCGCGGGCGCAAAGCCCACAAACCAGGTGTAGAAGCGGTTTTGCTCGTTGCGCGTGAGCGTGCCCGTCTTGCCTGCCACGTGCACTTCGCCCAGATAGGGCCTGCCGCCAGGGCCGCGGAACGACTTGGTGGCGGAGCCGCTCGCCACCGTTTCGCGCATCATCTTGTTCAGCTCGTGCGCGCGCGCCTCCGGCACGACGCGGCGCAAGCGGACGGGCTCGCTGCTCGACTGCCACTCGAGCTGATCGCCGGAGTACACGGCGCGCACGATACGGGGACGCAACGCGACGCCGCCCGAGGCCACGGTCTGCGCGATCGACACGGCACCCAACGGCGAGAGCGTGGTGTGCCAGAAGCCCGCCGCGGCCCGCGCGAACTCCAGCGGATCGCTCGGCAGCTCGATGCTGGGCGCGTCGCTGGGCACGTCGAAGGGCGTGGCCGCGCCAAAGCCGAAGGCGCTGGCGGTCTCGTGCAGCGCCCGCGGGGTCAGATAGTGCTGCGCCAGCCGCGCGAAGACGATGTTCAAGCTGCGGCCGAGGGCCTCCGCCATGGTGGCGCAGACATGGTCGCGATTGGGATCTTCGCGCAGGTCTGCAGCGTTGATCCGGCTCTGCCCGCCACCGCGATAGCACTGCTCCGTCTGCGCGTTGAGGGAGGGCGTCTGCAGCAGCGAGGCAGCCGTCACGATCTTGAAGACGCTGGCTGCGGGGGCCTCTGCTCGAACATTGACGTCGAACGGCTCGCCCTCGCGCACCTGGCTCGCATAGACGAGCAGATTGCCCGTGCGAGTGTCCATGAGCACCGCGCCGGCTTCGGGCAGCGCATAGCGTTTCATCACGCTCAGCGTTTCACGCTGCAGTCGAGCATCCAGCGTGAGCTCCGCGCTGCGCCCGTGCGACAGCGGGGCGGTGACGCGATCGCCTTGCAGATCGAGGCGCAACAAGTCCAGGCCGCTGAAATCGGGTTCTGCCGGAGGCTCCGGGGTGGGCGCAGGCGCCTCACTGAGGCGCTCCAGCGCGGGTACGGGCGCTGGCTCGGCCTGCTGTTGCTCGATCGCCTTGGGGACGAGCGCGTAAATGACGCCTAACCCCGCCCCCAGCCCCAACCACCGCTGCCAGCCTTCCATGCTTCTCTCGACGTATCTGCGGCTCTACCAAATGGGCAAAAAAGCCAAGCACTTGGGGCCGGTGCAGCGCTGGGCGTCCGGTTGGCCGCCTGTGCTCTCGAGCCGCGTTCGCCGAGGAATCTGGGGAGGCCTCCGGATCTGTAGTAGGTAGCGTGACATAAAGATGAGGCAGAGCGCAGAGCTGGAGGTTCACGATACGTCTGTCCTGATGTCGCTCACTACCCCCAATGGGCGACTGCTCGAAGAAGTCTCGCGTTGTGCGCGCGCTCAGGTCGACTTTCGCGGCAACAAGATCCTGGTCTCCGGCGAGGAGCCCAACGTGGAGCTGGCGCGGCGCTTTCTCGCCGACGCCGCGGAGTTGATCGCGAAGGGCGTGCCCGTCGGGCCGCAGGATGTGGCGAGCGCCATCCGCTCGCTGCGCGACGACCCCGCTTCGACGCTCACCTCGCTGCTGGAGGACTCGATCCTGGTCGGCGCGCGGCGCCGCGCGGTGGTGCCCAAGAGCCGTGCGCAGCGCGACTACGTGCGCTGCATCCGCGAGTCGGATCTGACCTTCGGCATCGGTCCCGCGGGCACCGGCAAGACATACCTGGCCATGGCGATGGCGGCCTCCGCGCTCACGCAGCGTCTGGTCAAGCGCGTAGTCTTGACGCGGCCGGCGGTGGAGGCGGGCGAGCGGCTCGGCTTCTTGCCGGGCGATCTGGCTGAGAAGGTGAGCCCGTATCTGCGCCCGCTCTACGACGCGCTCAATGACATGCTCGAGTTCGACAAGGTCGAGCAGTTGCGCGAGCGGGGTCAGATCGAAGTGGCGCCGCTCGCGTTCATGCGCGGACGCACGCTGAACAACGCCTTCGTGATCCTGGATGAAGCGCAGAATGCCACGAGCGAGCAGATGCGCATGTTCCTCACGCGCCTGGGATTTGGGTCCAAGGCAGTGGTGACCGGTGACGTTACGCAGACGGATCTTCCGCCCGGTGCCCGACCTGGGCTGAAAGAAGCGGAAGAGTTGTTGTCCGGCATCGAAGGCATCAGCTGCTGCCGTTTCACCGATGCGGATGTGGTGCGGCATCCGTTGGTGCAGAAGATCGTCGTCGCTTACGAGCGCAGCGATCAGCGCCGGGCAGAGTCTCAACCTCGCGAGCGGCGCGGACAGGCCGGGCGGAGTGACAATGCGCGCAATGGGCCGCGGCGTAACGATGCCGGATCAAGCTCCGCTGAAGCCACTGGTGACGAGCCGGAGTCTGAAGACAGTTCGGCCTGACAGCTCTTCCGAGTTCATGTTATCCGCGCAGGCATGCTCGAAATTATCGATGTGCGTGCGCGGCAAATTCTGGATTCGCGGGGGAACCCCACGCTCGAGGCGGAGGTTCACACCAATGGCGGCGTCGGTCGAGGTGCTGTGCCGAGTGGTGCATCCACAGGCGAGCACGAGGCCATCGAGCTGCGTGATGGCGACAAGACCCACTATCTCGGCAAGGGCGTCCAGAAGGCGGTCGACAACGTCAACTCCGTGCTCGGTCCCGAGATCGTCGGCATGTCGGCGGCGGACCAGGCCGGCATCGACGCGCGGCTGATCGATCTCGACGGCACGCCCAACAAGGGCAAGCTCGGCGCAAACGCCATCCTGGCGGTGTCGATGGCGGTGGCTCGTGCCGCTGCCGACACGCTGGAGTTGCCGCTCTGGCGCTACCTGGGCGGCGTCCAGGCGCGCGTGCTGCCGACTCCGATGATGAACATCATCAACGGTGGCGTGCACGCCGACAGCGGGCTCGAGGTGCAAGAGTTCATGGTGGTGCCGCTGGGCTTGCCGAGCTACAGCGAGGCGCTGCGCGCCGGCGTGGAGATCTTTCACTCGCTCAAGGCCGCGCTGAAGAAGCAGGGGCTGACCACTTCCGTGGGCGATGAAGGCGGGTTTGCCCCGCGTCTGGCCTCCAACCGCGCCGCTCTGGATCAGGTGGTCGCGGCGATTCAGGCCGCTGGCTACGAGCCGGGCAAGCAGGTCGCCGTGGCCCTGGATGTGGCCGCCAGCGAGTTCCACAAGGACGGCGTCTATACCTTCGACAAGAAGCCCTACAACTCGAGCCAGCTCGTCGACTTGTATGTCGAGCTGTGCGAGCGCTATCCGATCGTCAGCATCGAGGACGGCCTCGACCAGAATGACTGGGCCGGCTGGAAGCAGCTGACCGACAAGCTGGGTCAGCGCGTGCAGCTGGTCGGGGACGATCTGTTCGTGACCAACAAGCAGCGCCTGCAGCGCGGCATCGAGGGGGGCGTGGCCAACGCGATCCTGATCAAGCTCAACCAGATCGGTACGCTCTCGGAGACGCTGGACGCCATCGGCACGGCCCGCTTCGCCGGCTACAACTCGATCATCTCCCACCGCTCGGGCGAGACCGAGGACTCGTTCATCGCCGATCTGGCCGTGGCCACCAACGCCGGTCAGATCAAGACGGGCAGTTTGAGCCGCAGCGACCGCATCGCAAAGTACAACCAGCTGTTGCGCATCGCCGAGGAGCTGGACGACGGCCAGCTGTACGCCGGCAAGACGCCCTACCAGCGCGGCTGAGCCAGCAGGAGTGGCGGCACCTTCAGCTCGGCCCGAATCGAAAACGATTGAATCGAAAACGATTGAATCGAAAACGATACAGCCGAGCGAGGTGCCGCAGATACAGCATCTGCTGCTGCAGCGTCAGCTTGCTCTCGCCATGCTCGCGATTCGCGAAGTGAATGGGCACCTCGCGCACGTTCCGGCAGCGGCAGCGCACCAGGAGCTCGAGCCCGATCTTGTAACCGAGGGGGCTCGGGCTCTCGGCTCGGGCGAAAACGGAGCGCGGCAGCGCAAAAAAGCCGCTCATCGGATCGGATACGCTGGTCAGCGGCCGTGCCAGGTACGTGGCCACCTTGCTGTTCAGGTAGCGAAACAAGCCCCAGCCCTCGGCTGTGGTGCCGCCGCTGACGTAGCGCGAGCCGAGCACGAAATCTGCGCCCGCGCGCAGCGCAGCGAGCATGTCCGGGATCACCTCCGGCGGGTGGCTGAGGTCGGCGTCCATCACCACCAGCGTTTCGCCCCGAGCGCGGGCGAGCCCGAACAACACCGCCTGGCTCAGACCGCGATCCTCGCGCCGCACGAACAGCTGTAGCCAGGGCTCCGAACGGGCCGCCATCAAGGCCTCCGTTCCGTCGCGGCTATCGTCGTCGACGATCAGGAGCTCGAGCTCCAGGTTCGAGCGCTCTCGCAGGAGAGCCACGCGCTCGATCAGCGAGGGAAGCGATTCCGCCTCGCGGAACGTCGGGACCACGATGGAGATGCTGGGGGGCTGGGCCAAGGGTTTCCAAACTTGGTTGTCACGTCGCGCCCGTGCCGTAAAGGGAGATTTGCCTTCACAGGGTATTGAAGGCCTGGCCAAACGTGGCCATCACGCTGATGTGGCCGCCGGGGGAATTCGCGGGGACCGGAAAGCCCACATCGACGCGGAAGACGTCGCGGTCGAGCTCCGGCAGCAAGAAGCGCAAGCCGAAGCCGACCCCGTGCAGCAGGTGCAGGTCTCCGATGCGGTTGAAGGCATCGCCCATGTCGTGGAAGACCACCCCCGCCAGCTGTGCAGACCAGAGCTGCAGCGGGCGGCTCCGGAACTCCAGATTGCTCACCACCGCGTTCCAACCCGAGGCCGCCACCGCGACATAGCCGCGCAGGCGGCCGGTGCCGCCGAGGACCTGGTAGCCGTTCGAGTAGTTGCGGTAGGTGTCGACGACGCGAGCATCGTAGACGAAGCGGCCCGGCAAGAGCCTCGGCGAGTTGAAGTGCAGGCCGAGGGTGAGCCGTGCATCCGTCTCGTTCAGCTGGCTGAGCTCGATGACTTGGCCCGCGGTGGCCTTCAAGTAGCCGGTGTCGACCGCCATCGCGTAGCTGAGCGAGGCCGAAATCCCCAGCAAGTTGCGGCTCGACCCGAGATCCTTCAGCGCCGGGTAGATCTTCAGATTCGCGATCTGACCGAGCCGATAGCTCTCTTGCAGAGCGAGCGTGTCCGCGTTCAGGTCGACGTGGTACCGAGTGGTGTACGAAGTGATCTGGAGGTAGGGGCTGATGCGCGTGCTGCTCCTGGGCAGCAGGTAGTTATAGCGACCCTCGACCTGACTGATCTCGTAGGGCGTCAACTCGCCGGGCACATCCGAGCGCCCAGCGCGGATGCCCGAGAGATCGACGGCGCGCGCGGCGAAACGAGTCGCTTCCAGCCCGAAGCTCAGGTCGGTCTTGTAGCGAATCCCGTACGAGCGCGTGAAGTTCTGGCTGAAGGACTGGCTGTCGTAGATGAAGAGGTTGGGGTAGAGGCCGGTCTTGCCACTGCTGGGAATCACCCAGGGCGAATAGTCTGGTGCCTCGACGGAGCAGATGGCGCCCACCGCATTGTTGTTCACGTCGAACGGTGATTGCCCGTTGCGCCAGGCCACGCTGGTCCCGTAGGACCACCTGGAGCGACTGGAGTACAGCGGGTGCTCGTAGTCGAAGCTGCCCTGCGTGCCCTGGAGCTTGCCCGAGCCGCAGTCGAACGTCGCGTCGAAGCGCGCGCTCAAGTACAGATGGGCGTCGGCGAGCCGGGGCTCGATGAAGCCGGCGCCGAGGGTATAGGTGCGTCGACTGAAGACGGCCGAGCCAAACAACCTGCGACCCGTACCCAGCAGGTTGAACTCGGTGGGGGAGAGCGCGAGGTAGTCCACGACACCCTCATTGATGCGCCCGTCCCAGCCCACGCGCAGGCTCCACAGGTCCTTGGTGATCACCAGGTAGCGGACGCTCGACTCGCTGCTGCCCTGCATGGGCAGCGCCAGCACCACGGAGAACAAGCCGAGTCCGCGCAGGTTGCGTTCGGTCTCGTCGGACAGAGACTGGTCGTAGGATGAGCCCACGCGCAGCAAGAGCTCGCGCTCGATCACGCGTTGCTGCGTGGTCGGATGGAACCAATTGACGAACTGTGGGACCGGGTCCTCCGGCTCGAACACCTCCAGCGCGACAATCTCGATCGACTCGATGCGCTTGTTCCCGGGGTGCAGGTCGAGCTTGCCGTGCTGTCGCTCCAGGGCGCGCCGGATGCGCTCTTGCTCGAGCGGCGAGAAGCGGCGGTTGGCGATGGAGTTGTCGCCGCTCTGCGCGGCGGACGAGGAGGCGAGGGTCAGCAGGCAGCAGAACAGCGCCGGCAGCCAAGCTCGGGCCGCGAGTGACCAGGCCGCAAGTGAGCGGGCACGCAGCGTCAATGGGGCTCGCGGGATCACTCTCGGGCTCAAACGGGACGCCGCCGCGCTTTCTTGCGGGGGCTCGAGGCTTTCGCTTTGCGCCCGAGCCCGGGTACGAAGCTGCGCGGCGCGGCGTCACCGCGCCGGCGGCCCAGCCCGAAAATGGTCAGCGGCTCGTCGGAGACGCTGCACACCACGCGATCCCCCAAGCCCACCGGCATCTGCCGGTAGGGACCATCCAGATAGAGCCGTGCATCCGCCATCTTGCTCGTCAGGAGCAGGCTCTGTGGCGGCTCGAAAACCAGGCGGGCCAGCTCCAGCGGCGCGGGGGCCGGCTGACGCCGCAGCTCGAGATAGGGCTCGCGCACGACCAGTTGCAGCTTGTCGGAAGCGAAGGGCAGGACGCGCCCTCCCGCCGAGCGTGCGGCCCCGGTCGAGCCCGCCGCCGTACACACCCAGACTCCGCTGGAACGCTGGTCTTCCGTACGCCCATCGAACGTGACCAGATAGCGTGAGGTGGCGGCCGGGATGGCGTGACAGAACAGTGCCTCGTTCAGCACGCGGCGGGAACAGATCCGGTCGTTGACACTGACCTGCATGCGCGCCAGGCGAACGCTCGGCAACGAGCCCTCCAGCGCGCCCTCGAGCGTGGTCGCGAGGTTTCCGACGTGCGCCGGACAGAAGAAGCCGACGCTGTGCACGGGGGAGCTGTTGACGCCCAGGATCGGGATCGAGCCGACGTGGTGCGACGCCGCGAGCAGCGTGCCGTCCCCGCCAACGCTCACGACCAGTGAGGCATCCGAGGCGTCGAACACGACGCCGGGGCTGCGCAGCACCATCAGCCGGGCGCCGAGTGAGCGCAGGACCTGCTGTACTTGTTTGAGCGTACGCTGATGGGCGAGGTGCGCCTGACGCCAGCGCGCCACGCTGATGTCGTGACGTTGGAACAAGGCCACGGCCTTCGGATCGCTACGCTCCTGGATGAAGCGCTCGTACATCGAGCGCTTGGCGACCACGACGACGAGCGGCCGGTTCACTCGTTTGACCGCGCCTCGGGACGAAGTCCCAGGGAAGCATCGTTGGACGGGGTCAGAGTTTCCGCCAGGCGCCTCAGGCCCAGCTCGGTCTTCGAATCCTCGAGACGCCCCGTGCGGCACAGGTGCAGCGCGCGGTCGAGAGGGACCGCGACGACGCGCCCATCGCGTTCGAGTGCCGAGCCGTCCAGGCTCGGTTCTCCGCGCCGCTCCGGGCTCACTTCCAGATGTACGAAGAACAGCCGCTCGCTGATGATCCCCGGCGAGACCCAGGTGGGCGGACCCAGCCACTGAAAGTCGGTCTCCAGCGCCATGAAGCCCAGCTCCTCGCGCAACTCGCGGCAGCTCGCCCGCAAGACGCCGCCGGTGCTTTGCTCCCCCGGCTCGATCAACCCCGCGGGCAACTCCCAGAGTGCGCCCGTCTCACGCGCGCCGCCGGGAGAGCGCGCCGGGTCACGGAAGCGTAACGGTGGCCGTAGCGCGCTGCGCAGATACACCCAGCGCTGTCCATCCTGCATGTAGTGCGCAGCGATCACCACGGCGTCGATCGCGCGCCGATCGACCTCGTCGTAGACGAATGGCTCGCTGCGTTCACCATCCGGGGAGCGAATCCGCAGACGCCGCCGGATGAGACGCAGGAAGCCTGCCGGGGCGAGCGGCGAGATGTCCTCCACCAGCTCGAGCTCCAGCTCCGGCAAGCGGAGGTCGACTTCCGGAGGAACGGCGCGGCTCATGGGGTTCCCGCATTGTCGCCCGCATGCGCCCGTCGCGCCAGGCCTGCTCGCCGTCCCGTTGGGATTTCTCCGCTTCCGAGCCCGCGAGGGTTGTATAAACCTCGCGTGAATTCAGAGATTCTGCCCTGGTGGAGTCGCGTGGGCATGGCCTTCAGCGCGTTCTTCCGCATCCTGTTCAACGGCCGGCTTGCTGCAGCTTGGGACCGATTTTCGAGCTCATCGGCTGCTGCATCCAAGACGAGTGCAGCGGATGAGGGCATGGGGAGCGGCGCCTCACCGGACTCGGCGTTGCTGCTGCTGAGCTTGCTGCAAGGGGAGGGCCGTTTCGTCGACTTCGTTCAGCAGGACATCGCCGCGTTTCCCGATGCCGAGGTGGGCGCCGTGGCGCGGGTCGTGCACGCGGGGTGCCGCAAGGTTTTGCGCGCGCACTTACAGATCGAGCCGATCCGTGCGGAGTCGGAGGGACAGCCGGTCACACTGGAGGCTGGCTTCGACCCCAGTCGCGTCAAGCTGACGGGCAATGTCGGCGCGCAGAGCCGTGTCCAGGGCGTGCTGCGGCACCGCGGCTGGCAAGCGTCGGACGTACATTTGCCGCTGCTCGTGGACCCCGCAGGAAGCCGCGTGCTCTGCCCCGCGGAAGTCGAGATGTGAATTGAGCGCTCGATTTTCCGTGGGCATCGATCTGGGCACCACGCACTGCGCCCTGGCGCAGGCACCGCTCGAGGGCGAGCCGGAGAGCCCGCAAACGCAGCCACTCTTGCAGCTGGTGGCTCGCGACCGCGTCGATTCGGCGCTGCTGCTGCCCTCCTTCCTGTATTTCCCGCCGCCGACCGAAGGCGGGCTGGCGCTGCCCTGGGATGCCAGTGCTCCGCTCGCCGTGGGCCAATATGCGCGGCGGCGCGCGGCGGAGTCCCCCGGCCGCGTCGTGGCGAGCTCGAAGAGCTGGCTGTCTCATCCGGCGATCGATCGGCACGCGCCGGTGCTGCCAGTGAACGCGGCGGAGGACATCACGACGCTCTCTCCCGTCGAAGCAGCATATCGGCTGCTCGATCACATGAGTGAGGCCTGGCACGCGCGCAGCGACGGTCTGCGCCTCGGCGATCAGGAGGTGGTGCTGACTGTCCCGGCCTCGTTCGATGCCGCGGCGCGCGAGTGCACGGTGGAAGCGGCGCTCGCCGCCGGGCTCGACCAGCTGACGCTGCTCGAGGAGCCCCAGGCAGCGTTTTACGCCTGGCTCGATCAGCGCGGTGACGCCTGGCGCACGGATCTGCGCGTGGGCGATCTGGTGCTGGTCGTGGACGTTGGCGGCGGCACCACGGACTTTGCCGCGATCCAGCTGGGCGAGCAGGACGGCAGCCTGGAGCCGCGGCGCGTGGCCGTGGGGCAGCACCTGTTGCTCGGCGGCGACAACATGGATCTGGCGCTCGCCCACCTGGTGCGCCAGAAGCTCGAGGCTCAGGGCTCCCTGATCGACGCCTGGCAACTCACCGCCCTCACGCATGCCGCGCGCGAGGCAAAGGAGTCGCTGCTGTCGCCTGCCGCGCCCGAGAGCGTGAACGTGGTGGTGCCGAGCCGCGGCTCGCAGCTGCTCGGGGGTACGCTGCGCTCCACGCTGACGCGCGCGGAGGTGGAACGCTACGTGCTGGACGGCTTCTTTCCGGCAGTGCCTTGGCAGCAGGAGCCGCGGCAGCGGGCGCGCACGGCGCTGCGCCAGCGCGGTCTGCCGTATGCCGAAGACCCGGCGATCACCACGCAGCTGGCGGCCTTCCTGCGCGGGCACGCGGGAGTACGGGGAGAAGGGGCGCGCCAGCTGGGGCTGCTCGCCCCGAGCCACGTGTTGTTCAACGGTGGCGTGTTCCGTTCGGAGTTGCTGCGGCAGCGCTTGCTGGAGACGCTCAACTCCTGGCTCTCCGCCGTGGGCGCTCCTCCGGCGCGCGCGCTGCCCAATGCCGACTACGACTTGGCGGTGGCGCGGGGCGCCAGCTACTACGGCCTCGTGCGGCGCGGCCGCGGCATCCGCGTGCGCGGCGGTACCGCCCAGGCGTTCTACGTGGGCATCGAGAGTCCAATGCCGGCCGTGCCTGGCATGGAGCCGCCGATCAATGCATTGTGCGTGGCGCCCTTCGGCATGGAGGAAGGCAGCCGGGTGCTGCTTCCGCAGGCCGAGCTTGCCGTGGTCGTGGGCGAGTCGGTGACGTTTCGCTTCTTTGGCTCCAGCACGCGGCGCGATGATGCCGCCGGCACGCTGCTGGAGTCCCCCGAGCGCGAGCTGGAGGAGCTGGCGCCGATCTCGATCACCCTGCCGACTCAGGGCAGGAGCGCCGGCGATCTGGTGGGGGTCACGCTGGAGGCGGTGATCACGGAGGTCGGCACGCTGGCCTTATTTGCCAGGCCGCTCGAGCCGCGCGTCGCCGATGAGCACTGGAAGGTCGAGCTCAGTGTGCGCGGTGGAGCCAGCGCGCCGTGAGCGGAGCGCCGAGCTCGCTCCCCCTCGGCGTCGTCGGCATCGATCTGGGAACGAGTCACACGGCGCTCGGCTGGTCGCTGGTGGGAGCGGCGGCAGAGCCGCTCCAGCTGCAGATCCCGCAGTGGGTGGCCGGTCGTCGCAGGGCCGCGCAGGCGCTCTTGCCCTCGGTGCTGTATGCGCCGCTGCCGGGCGAAATGCCCAGCGAAGGCGAGGCCGAGCCGGACTGGGTCGTCGGTGAATACGCTCGCGTTCGCAGTCAGGAGACCCGCGGGCGCGCCATCAGCTCCGCCAAGAGCTGGCTCTGTCATTCCGGCGTCGATCGTCTGGGGCCGATCTTGCCCTGGGGCGCAGACGAGCTCGGCGCTGCGCCCAAGCTCTCGCCGGTGGAGGCGAGCCGTCGGCTCCTGGAGTACGTGCGTGCTCAGTTGCAGGCGCATTTGCAGACGCAGCCGCAGGCGCAGCACCTGGTTCTGGAGCGGCTCAGCGTGGTGCTCACCGTGCCGGCGTCATTCGACCAGACGGCGCGCAAGCTCACGCTGCTCGCGGCCGAGCGTGCGCAGCTGCGGGTGCGTCTGCTGGAAGAGCCTCAGGCCGCGTTCTACGAGTACATCGGGCGCTCGCACGGCGAGCTCGAGGCGCTGGTGCGCCAGCGCGGCCCGCTGCGCGTGCTGATCTGCGACGTCGGCGGTGGCACCACGGATCTGAGCCTGATCGACGTCGAGCCAGGCGCAGGCCAGCTCGAGTTTCGGCGCAGCGCCGTGGGCCGGCATCTCCTGCTCGGCGGCGACAACATGGATTTGGCGGTGGCGCGTCGGGCGGAGAGCAAGGGCGGTGCGCCGCTGGAGCCGGACCGCTTTGGGCAGCTGTTGCTCGCCGCGCGCAGCGCCAAGGAGCAATTGCTCTCCGCAAATGCGCCGGCGACCTTGCCGGTGCGTCTGCTCGGAGCGGGCGCCGAGCTGTTCGGCGGGAGCTGGTCCGCGGAGCTCGAGCGCAGCGAAGTGCAAGAGCTGGTGCTCGACGGCTTCTTTCCGTTCAGCGCCGCCGGGGAGCTACCGAGCGGACGCCGTTCCGGCATCACGACCTTCGGCCTGCCCTACGAGCGCGATCCGTCCATCACGCGCCACATCGCCGAGTTCATTGCGCGTCAGGCCGGTGGCCAGCTGCCGGACGCTCTGCTGCTGAACGGCGGCGTCATGCAGTCCGAGCTGGTGCAACGGCGTCTGCTCGAGGTGTTTCGGCGCTGGGGTGCGCGCGAGCTGACGCTGCTGTCGGCGCCGGATCCGATGCTGGCCGTGTGTCGGGGCGCGGTCCGCTTTGGCCTGGCGCTGCTCGGTCAGGGGCCGCGCATCGTGGGCGGGTCCGCCCATGGCTATTATGTGGGGGTCGAATCCGCGAGTGGAGCGGAGCGCCAGGCGCTGTGTCTGGTGCCCCGGGGCTCGAAGGAAGGCGAGCGACACCAGCTCGGCGATCAGCGCTTCGAGCTGCTGCTCGGGCGTCCCGCCCGCTTTGAGGTTTACGCCTCGGACACCGCGCTGCACGCGCCGGGCGAGCGGGTGGAGCTCGATGCCGACTATCAACGGCTGCCACCGGTGACCGCCGAGCTGCCCGCTGCCGCCAGCGAAACGCGCGCCGAGGTCCAGCTGGACGGGGAGCTGAGCGCCGTGGGTACGCTCGAGCTGGGGTGCACGCTGCTCGGTGCCCTTGGCGGCGAGTCCGCGCCCCGGCGCTTCTCGCTGGCGTTCGAGCTCTCTGCGCCTGCGGCGGGCGCGAATCGTGCTGCGGAGAACCGTGCTCCGAGCGGCCGTGCTCCGAGCGGCCGTGCTCCGAGCGGCCGTGCCCCGAGCGGCCGTGCCCCGAGCGGTCGTGCGGCGCCCTCTGCAGATACGGCACGGTTCCAGGATGCGGAGGAGAGCGTGGCGCGCGTCTTCGGCAAGGGGCGCAAGGACGTGCCGGAACGCGAGGTGAAGGACCTGCGCAATTCGCTCGAACGCACGCTGGGACCACGCAAGAACTGGGATCTCGAGCTCAACCGCCGGCTCGCGGATCGCCTGATCGCCGCCCAGAAAGGCCGCACCCGCTCCGAGGAGCACGAGCGAGCCTTCTGGATGCTGCTGGGCTACTGCCTGCGGCCGGGTTTCGGCCACGCGCTGGACGCGCAGCGCATCGGGCAGCTCTGGCCGGCGTTCGATGCCGGGCTGACGCACCGGGAATCGGAGCGCAACTGGCAACAATACTGGATCGCCTGGCGTCGCATCGTGGGGGGCCTCGACGAAGGGATGCAGCAGCGCATCCGTGAGCTGGCCGATCCGGTCCTCGCTCCCGTCGAGCTCAAGCTGAAGAAGGCCAAGGGCTTCCGGCCCCTGGCGCTCGACGAGCTGCTGGGGCTCGCGAGCCAGCTGGAGCGAGTGGAGCCCGAGGCCAAGAGTCAGCTCGGCCGCTGGCTGCTGGAACGCACCTGGCATGACCGCGATCCGCGGCTCTGGACCCACCTCGGGCGCCTGGGCGCGCGCGTGCCAGCCTACGCCAGTGCCCACTACGCGCTGAAGGGCAGCAGCGTGGAGCGCTGGGTGGAGCAACTGCTGCGAGAGCGCTGGTCCGAGGTGAACACGGCGGCCGCGTGCGGGCTGAGCCTGGCGCGGGTGACCGGTGATCAGGTGCGAGATCTGGCGCTACGCTGGCGGACCGAAGTCGCGGCAGCCCTGGGCAAGGCAGGTGCTCCGGAGGCCTGGCAGCACGCCGTGCTGGAGCTCACGCCTCTGAGTGACGCGGAGCGGGTCGAACAGCTCGGCGAGGATTTGCCACTCGGGCTCCGGTTGCTCTGAGCCGCGACGTTCCAGCGAGCCGGAGCTTCAGGCGGGTTCTTCGCTGCTGCCTTCGGTATCCTGCATGGAGATCAGGGTACCGAGCGCCTCGATCTCGCGCTTGGTCCGGATCTCTTTCTGCCGAAGCTTCTTGAGCTCCGTGTCCAGCTTGCGCTGCTCGGTTTCGAGCTCGCGCAGGGCGTCCTTCAACCGATCGCGCTCGGCTTTGAGGGTGTCTGCATCAATCGGCACGGCCAACTCCTTGGTGGCCGCGAACGTACTTCTGGGAAGTACGCGTAGCAATCCTCAATCGCTGGAGATGACCCGGTTTCTGCCGCTTTCCTTGGCGCGGTACAGGCGGCGGTCGGCCGTCTCCAGCAGGACGTCACCCACGGCGCCCTGACAGCAGCTGAGGCTGGCGCAGCCGAAGGAGGCCGTGACGTTGAAGCGGGTCTCGCCGTGTACCACGGCCTGGCTCTCGAGCGACACCCGGAGCCGATCCGCCACTGCCGCCGCGCGCTCCACCGAGATGCCGCGCAGCAGGATCACGAATTCCTCTCCGCCGTAGCGAGCGAGCAGGTCCTCCGTGCGTAGAGCCTTGGCAAAGACGTTGGTCAGGTGCACCAGCGCCGCGTCCCCGCCCAGATGTCCGTGGGTGTCGTTGACCTTCTTGAAGAAGTCGATGTCGAGCAAGATCACCGACAGGGGCGTGGCGTGGCGGGCCGCGTAAGCGACCTCGCTGCTGAGCTGCGAAGAAAAATAGTGGCGGTTGAACGCGCCCGTCAGCGGGTCGCGCACGCTCGACTCATAGAGTTGCTTGAGGACCCGCTCCTCGTGCGCCGTTGCGGAGGAGAAGCGAAAGGACACGCGCGGGCCGAGGTTGAGCGTGTCGCCGTTGTTCAGCTCACAAGACGTGACGCGGCGCCCGTTGATGTAGGTGCCGTTGCTGCTGCCCAGATCTTCGACCCAGTACTTCTCTCCGTCGACCGAGATGCGCGCGTGAAAGCGGCTGATGCCGTCGTCGTCGATGCAGGCTTGATTGTCGGGGTGGCGCCCCAGGCCGAACTTGGGCCCGTCCAGCTTCAGCACTTGGCCGGCATTCTGCGCATCGGTGCGCACCAGCAACGCGCGATCGCGCTGCTCGGGCGTGGTCATGTGCCGCTGTGTTGCCCGCAGATTATTGGTCTTGTTCACCAGGGCCGCGGAGGCGGGCCGGGCGCTGGAGAAGGGGACCGCGGGATCAGGCTTGGAAGATGCGGCGTCGCTCACCACTTCACCGTCGGGAAGGCAACGTTGGGCTTGGCGAACAGGTAGCCCTGCAGCAGGTCGCAACCGAGATGGATCAGCGAATCGCGCTCTTCCGCCGTCTCGACGCCTTCTCCCACGACCATCATGCCCATGTCGTGAGCCAGCTGCGTCATCGAGCGCACCAGCTTTTGTTTGGTCGAGCTCAGGTGCACATCGCGCACCAAGGTCATGTCGAGCTTGACGATCTCGGGCTCCAGCAGCGCAAAGCTGGTGAGTCCCGCGTAACCCGCTCCCAGGTCGTCCACGGCGATCCGGAAGCCCATCTCACGCAGCGCGGCCACGCGGGCGCGCACGTCCTTCACCTGATCGAGCGAGGCGCGCTCGGTGATCTCCAGCACGACGTTCTTGGCGATCTTGGATAGCGGCGTATCCGGTGACATCAGCGTCGGATCGAGCAGATCCGTCGTGTGCAGGTTGACGAACAGCACCGTGCCCTCGGGCGCGTTCTGCATCGGGCCTGCTGAGCGCTCCCGGATCGTGCGGCCCAGGATGTCGAGCATGTTCAGGCGTTCGGCGGCATCCAGCACAGCGCCGGGGTGGGGTAGGGATGCCTCCTTGCTGCGCAGCAGGGCCTCGTAACCGTAGACGTGGCCGTCCTGCGCTCGCAGGATGGGATGGTACGCCATCCACAGCGAGTCGAGAGCCTTGAAGAAGCTGTTCTCCAGCGGAGCGCGGCTCGCGCTGGGCAGCGTCCGCTCGATCAACTCCGCCGCTTGACGCTTCATGCGCGCCATCCGGCGCAGACAAGCTGCCTTGTCGACCACCTCTTCCAGGTTGCCGAGTGGAATGGGCTTGGTCAGATAGTGAAACGCGCCGTACTCGAGCGCCTTCACGGCGGTGCTCACGGCGGGCTCCCCGGTGATCAGCACCACGGGCACATCAGCGTCGTGCTCGCGCAGCTGACGCAACAGCTGGATGCCGTCCATTTGCGGCATCGCGATGTCCGTGACGATGACGTCGAACTCGCGCGAACGGAAGGTATGAAGTGCGGCCTCGCCGTCACGCTCGCACACGACGTTGTAGCCCCGGTCGGTCAGAAGGCGACTGATCCCCCGCAACAGCGTCGGTTCGTCATCTACGACGAGGATGTCTCCTCGGCTCCCCTCCGTACCCCCCACCACCACTTTCCCGTTACGGGTCACTGGGTCGGCGCCGCGGGACACCGCGGGCACGGACGAGACCAACGCGGATTCATCGACTGCGGTGGTCATGGCTTTTTTAACGGCAGCTGGTGGTGCACCTAAAGGAGTTGATTATTGGGCTGCTGCAAACCGGGATGCTCCGTTTTGGCGCGCTGATTTCAGCGCACGAAAGCCGCCAGCTTTCGCTGCTTTTTTTGCGGCTCGGCGCGTCGAGCCGAGGCCCGTTTCACAGATGCAATGGCAAGCGGCGCGTACGACATCACCCCGCGGTGGTCGCGGCCGCGCGTTTCCATCGGCAGCTGGGAGATGCAGTTTTCCCGGTCCGGGACGCTGTCGCATTTTGGAGCGGAGCCTGCGGCGGCGAACGCCTACGGCTCGTGCGGAGCTCGCACCAGGCTGCCCTGGGGACCGACACTGAAGTAGCTGCGCTGCACGTTCTGTGGCGCCGAGCGCCCTGCCTTCCACAGGTATGCGAGGGGATCACGCTGGACCGTGCCGCCGGGCCGTGACTCGACGCGCATCAGTCTCGTGCCGGTGGGCAAGCACACGACGACCCGCCGTTGCCAGACGACACCGGGGTTACGGTCTCCCAGATCCACGCGCGCGCCTGGGTAGCTCGCGGCGGCCAGCCAGCGCGCGCCCTGGGCTACGTGCCAGCTGACGCGACGCGTTCCACCGTCAGCAACGGCTTCGAACATCTGCAGCTCGATCTCGTGTTCCATCTGCACTCATTCGAGGGCGTGCCGGCCCGCGCGCGCGTCCGCTAGCAGGTCCGTCATCGCGAGCGACAGCGCGGCCGGCAATTCCGCGCTTTCAAACTGGCGCACCTCGGCGATCTCCAGCGGGTTCTTCGGCGGCTGGCGAGGCTCGCTGACGCGCGCCTTCACCAGCACCGTGACGGCGTGAAAGCGGTAGTCTCGCTCGGGCTTGGAGTACACGCCGCTCAGCTCCAGCGCCCC
>JAICTU010000559.1 GCA_025936205.1 Polyangiaceae bacterium
AAGCGCTGCGCGTCGCACTCGGCCATCTCCACGATCTCGGGCGGGAGAGGGACCAGCTGTCCGTTGGCGGGCTGGCGCCCGCTGCCGCACTCCGGACAGACGCTGAGGGCAATTTGATAGTTCGAGCGGCCCTCGTCACTCCCGCCGAGCGCAGAGCCGAGAACGCAGCGCGCTGGCGGGCTTTGCGACGGGGCAACGCACGCCTCGAGCGCCATCGCGGCTCGCGAGCGCTCGAGTCGCGCAAATGCGTCTAGCGAAATCGACCGCGCACATGCCATTTTCAGGGGCCCTGCGCCTCGTGAGCGCCGGCCTTGTCTCGGCGTGCAGCAACGAGCGCTCACTCGGCGAGAGCCGCCCGCGTCCGCACGACGCCGGCTGTCGCGCGAAGCCGTTTCACGCCCAAGATGGAATGAGTCGGCAATGGGAGCTGTCGACGAAGTCTCAACCGGCAGGAGTACCCCAGTGCGCGAACGTCAAGCAGGTGCTGCGGCGAAGGGAGTACCTCGGGTCATCACGGGCAACGGATCCCGCCGACTCGATGAGCGCGGATAGTCGATGGACGACAGCTCGTTTCTCTCCCCGCATGTGACGACGGCCAGTCACCACCAACGCGCGGGCAAAGGCCGACGGGAGCAGTGCGTCCAAAAACGCCCAACCTCTCGACCAAAGACCCGAGAGAATACGAACACGGCCCCCTCCGCCCCCGCACGGCGCGCTGGCTCGCGCGAGACCGTATCGGGTTCGAGCGGGCTGCGTGTCCACTCTCGGAAGGCCGTTGCGCTTCCGGTCGCTCCGTCGCCGTCCAGGTTCAGAGGGCCTGCCCCGTGCCTGCCGGACTGGCGCGCCACGCTGACGGCGGTCCAAGGCTGCTACGCGCCCCGAGGATTCGTCTCGCGCCGTGAAGAGTTGGGATGAGTCGGGCCCCACGCCTGTTCACCCCATGTCGAACGCCACCGTCTCCTGCCGAACTGGGCGCCGAAGGGCTCCTGCCGCTGCGCTCGTCCTGACGCCGACCGCTACGCGGCGGGCCGGAGAGAATCCCAGCCACTCACTCGTGGCGCCACTGGTGCCGAAGTGAGAGCGAAAAGGGGCATATCCTGGCGACGCCGGAGGACTTGTAGGGCCGAGCCCTCCCTGTTTTTCGTGGGGATCTCTCCGAGCGCGCCCCTCTTCAGGCGCCGATCAACTCGCGCCGAATCACTGCACGTCGACGTAGAAGTCTTTGCTCTGCAGGTTGTTGACGGACTGCCACATCTCGAAGCCGACAGCGACGCTCAGCACCGTCGTGCCTGGGATGGTCAGGTTGCGCATCTTGGCGTCACGCACGAAGTCCATGATGTCGAATTCCATGGAGTGCGTGTCCTGGCCCTCCGCGCGGACCCAGTTGATGATCGGCTTGCCGCCCACCGCGCCCGTCCAGATGTCCCAGGTGCCGGGCACGTTGGCCACCGTGATGCCGGTGAAGCTGGTCTTCTGCCCCGCGGGCTGCTGCCCGACGGGCTCGCGGTACCAGACCATCAGGAAGCCGCTGTGGCTCGAGATGTCGCTGCCGTTGCCGACCCAGATGTCATAGGCGGCGTTGTATTGCGGGCTGTCGTTGCCGTTCGGATCCCAGCTCCAGCCGGTGCGCAGCGAGCTGATCGAGTCGAGCGTCTTCGGCAAGCCGCACTCCTTGGAGCGCGAGTCGGAATACACGCCACAGAACATGGTGGGGTACGAGGCGGGCTGGTACTGGGGGCCCGCCGTGCCTTGCATGGTCACGCTGAATGAAGTGCCGTTCCACTGCACCGTCTGCGACTGGAAGCCGGGACCCCAGCCGTTGGCCATGAAGAAGTAGTTCTTCCCGTCGCGCGTGACGTCGGCCTTGGCATAGCGGTCCGTGGTGTTGCCGGTGCCACCCATGGAGGCGCTGCCGAGCGAGCCGTTGCCGGTGTTGGAGCCGCCCGTGCCGGTCGAGGTGCCGCCCGTCGAGCCCGAGGTTGCAGAGGAACCAGTAGCCGGCGCACCGGTGCCGTTCGACACCTGGTTGGCGTTGGGGTTGCCTTCCGTGTTCTGCGAGCCCGTATTGGTGTTGCTTGCACCCGTGCCCGGCGTCGTGCTGCCGTTGTTGGCGGTGGTGGTTGCGCCATACGCCGGCGTCACCGAGGGATTGGCGTTGGACGACGTGGAGCCGTCATAGCGATCGGCGCCACCACCGGCGTCCGAACACGCGAGCGCTGCCGCGCCCGCCAACACGATGAAGGAGCTCGAACCCGGGCGGAAGGAGAACAAAGTCATGGTGCTTTCAATACCTGCGAGGCGCCTGAAAGCAGTCTACGGGTTCGCCCGGGCGTTTCACGCAGTTTCTCGCGGACTGGAGTATTCCCGGAGAACACTGGCCTGAAAGCGTTTCCAGGTGCGATCCCCAGGGGCGCAGCCTTCACCCGAGGGGAGCGGGGTGTCCCCCGAAAAAACGCGGGCGTTTATCGAGCGAAGGCATCGCTCCGAAATGGTTCTGCGGGCAGCCCGGCAGCGTTCTGCAGGTTGACATCGGGGTCATCTGCCCAGGCGTAACGCAGCGCTCCAGGTTGGCTGACGGCAGGGCTCTCGACCCAAACTTCCTCGCCGACGATGCGTGCGGTCGCCGGCTGGAACAGCCCATCTGGCCCTGCCAGCTCGAAGCTGCGCACGGCGCCGCCGTCGCGGGTGCTCAGGCCCCGCGCATGCGCCCAGCGCACGCGCACCTGCGCGCCCTGCAGCTCGAAGCTCAGCACGCGCGGGCCGTGCGCCTCGAGCTCGCGCTCGCCATAGCTGTGGGCGCGCGCGAGCAGGCCGAGACGACGCCCGACCTCCTGCTTGTTGCGCGGGTGAATGTCGAGCGGATCGCCGACGTCGATCGCGAGCGCCATGCCCGTCTCCGGCTCGGAGAGCACCTGTGCCTGCGCTTCGCGCAGCCGCGGCCAGTCGCCGGCAGCGCGGAAGTTGGCGAGCTGCACCAGGTAGAACGGGAACTGGCCTTGCCCGAAGCGCGTGCGCCAGTCGCGGATCAGCGCCACCTGCAGCGCGCGATATTGCGCGGCGCGCGCGACGTTGCTCTCACCCTGGTACCAGATGGCGCCGCGCAGAGCGCACGGCACCAGCGGCGCGATCATCCCGTTGAACAAGCTGGCGGGGGCGTTGTGCAGGGCCAGCCCGAGCGGCGCGGTCGGCGCGGTCTGAAACACGCTGTTCGGCACCAGCGGGATCTCGCGCTCGACCTGATAGCGCCAGGCCCCCGTGAGCGGGATGCGCTCGCCGCGGCCGTCGGCGCGCGCCAGGTACAGCTCGCTCGACGGCCCCGCGAAGCCGCCGTTGCCGTAGTGATCAAAGACGCGCACGGCAATGGCGCGGCGCCCGTGCTTCACGCTGGCCGCCGGTAGCTCGTAGCGCCGCAGCAGCTGGTGCGCGTTGAGCGTACCGGGCGGCGTCTTGCCCACGGCCTCGCCCTCGAAATAGCAGTCGTCAAAGTCGTCGAGCGCGCCCAGGCTCAGGATCAAGTCCTTGGCGGCGAAGCTCTCCGGGATGTCGACGTAGAAGCGAAACCAGACCACGCCATTGAAGCCGAGCCCGCGGGACTGCCAGTAGTTGGGCAGCGGCATGAGCGGCCAGGCGTGATCGTCGAAGTCGGGCTGCGCCCAGCCGTGGGCAAGGCCCTGGTTCGAGTCGTCTCCGGGCAAGTGCTGGCGCTGCCAGCTCGCGAACGCCCGCTCGTAGTCGCGCTGCACGCGGGGCAGATCGCCGAGCTGTTCCGCCAGTTCCGCGAGCTGGGCGGGCAGCTCCGGCAGCACGGGGCCGAGCGCCTCCAGGCTGGTCCAGGCCTCGATGCAAGTGCCGCCCCAGGTCGAGTCGATGATGCCGATGGCAACGCCGCGCGCCTGATGCAGCTCGCGTGCGAAGAAGTAGCCGACGGCGGAGAAGTCCGCCGCGGTCTCCGGCGAAGCGACCAGCCACTCACCGCTCACGTCCTCTCGCGGCTCGCGCGCGGCGCAGGCGCCCACCTTGAACAGGCGGATCTGTGGCCAATCGGCTTGCTCCACTTCCTGCTCGGCATCCTGCGCCGACCCGAGCTTCCACTCCATGTTGGACTGACCGGAGGCCAGCCACACTTCGCCGATCCACACGTCCTGCAGCGTGAGCGCCCGGCTGCCTTCCACGTACAGCTCGTAGGGGCCGCCCGCGGGCAAGGCGGGCAGCTGCAGGAGAAAACGCCCTTGATCATCGGCCTGGGCGCTCACCGCGCACAGCTCGCCGCGCTGGCCAGGGGCGCGCAAGCGTGCCGTCAGCCGCCGGCCTGGCTCGTCCCACCCCCAGACCTTCGTCGGGCGCTCTTGCTGGAGCACCAGGTGATCGGAGAACAACGCTGCCAGACGCAGCCCCGCACGCTCGTTCTGCATGCCGCAGGGTTAGCGCGAGGAGCGCCGGGGCGCCAGAGCGCCGCCCCAGGATCGGGGAGCGACGTGCGGCGCGCGCGGAGCCCGCGCCGGGGCCGGATTGCGATGGTTGGGACGCGACACTAGGCTTGCCAGATGACTCAGCACTC
The DNA here is from genome assembly GCA_025936205.1 of Polyangiaceae bacterium. The sequence continues at coordinate 4,559 of JAICTU010000559.1, forward strand.
TCCGGCGCTCGCCCCGCTGCTGGATCCGAGCTTCGCAGCCCGCGGCCTGCCGCCGGGTCCCCCGCGCGTGCGGCGAGATCCGCTCTCGCTCTGGCGTTACGGGCGCGCGCTCGGGCGCGACCCGATCGCGTTCCAGCGCGGGCGCTTCGCGCTGTACGGCGACACGTACACCTCGCAGGTCGGCGCCATTTCGATGCTGGTGACGCGCGACGCGGAGCACCTGGCGCGCGTGCTGGTCGAGGATGCCGCCAGCTACCAGAAGCCCGAGCGAGGCATCGGCGCGACCCAGCTGCGGCGCCTGCTCGGGAACGGCCTGGTCTCGTCCAATGGGGATTTCTGGCGCGAGCAGCGCCGGCAGATTCAGCCTGCGTTCGGAGCCCAGCACCTGCGCACCTACGCCGCCACCATGGTCGACTACGCGCGTCGCTGGGTGGAGCGCTGGCCCGACGGCGCCGAGATCGACGTGAGCGCGCAGATGATGGGGCTCACGCTACAGATCGTGACGCAGCTGTTGATGGGCCGGCACGTGTGGTCCGAGCAGGACGAGACCCCGCGACTGATGCAGGAGTTTCGCAACTCTGCCGGCGGCCTGGGCGCACTGGTGCCCAAGTGGTTGCCCTACCCTCCGCGCTGGCGCGAGGAGCGCGCCCACGCCCGGCTGCGGCGCATGATCGACGAGCTGATCGAGGCGCACCGGCGCGCGGATCCCGGGCTGGATCCGAACTGTCTGCTGGCCGTGCTCTCACGAGCCCAGAACGAGGCCGGCGCGATGTCGCGAGAGCAGCTGCGCGACGAGGCCCTGACGCTGTTCTTCGCCGGGCACGAGACCACGTCGCACGCGCTCAGCTGGACGCAGTATCTGCTGTCTCAGCACCCCGAGGCACGGGCCCGGCTGGAGCGAGAGGTCGACGAGGTGCTCGGCGAGCGACCGGCGAGCTACGAGGATGC
>JAICTU010000172.1 GCA_025936205.1 Polyangiaceae bacterium
AAATCGTTTCGTACTCCCGCGCGGCCCCTGCCAAACTCGTCGCCTGTGCTTCAGCCATCTTCTGTCTCCTCGGAGCTCCTCTATTTACCTGATAAACTGTCCGCGCGGCTCAACAAACTGCTGGCTGGCGGTTGACCTGATTCATGGCGCGTTCGATGCCCTGTCGAGCCACCAGCTCGACCACATCCCGCGCGCGTGTGAGCGCCGCATCGAGCTGCTGCTCGGCCGCTGCTTCGAGCGGCTGCAATAGAAAATCGCTGACACTGCCGGTGGCGGGCTTCCCTACCCCCACGCGCAAGCGCAGATATTCGCGAGAGCCGAGCTCGGCCGAGATGGACTCGAGACCGTGATGGCCCCCCTCGCCACCCCCGCGCTTGAGCTTGATGGTACCGAGCGGAAGATCCAGCTCGTCGTGCACCACCAGCGTGCTCGCCACGGGAACCTCGAGAAACGACATCGCTTTGCTCACGCTTTTGCCGGAAGCGTTCATGAACGTGAGCGGCTTGAGCAGCGTCAGAGGCTGCTCGTCAACACGTGTGACGAGCAGCTCTCCATCGAAGCGCTGACTCCAGCTGCCAGTCGGCGGCGCCAGACGATCCAGCACGCGGAAGCCCACGTTGTGCGGGGTATGGGCGTAGCGTGTGCCGGGATTGCCGAGACCAACGACCAGGAGCATCGCTCAGGATCAGAAGCCTGCGGCTCAGGAACCCTTCGGGGCCTCCGAAGCCTTGGCGGGCGGAGCCTTGGAACCGGCAGCGGCCTCCGGAGCGGCGGCACCCGTGGCTGCTGCTTCTTCTTCCTCGCTCTGACGCTTCTTCGCGGTCACGACGGCGGCGACGGTGCGCTCCGGCGAAAGCAGCACTTCCACACCCTCCGGCAGCTTCAGGTCCTTGACGTGAGCGCCCGTGTCGAGACCGAGCGACGTGACATCGTGCACGAGCTTGACCGGGATCTGGCCCGGACGGCAGCGCACCGGCAGCTTGCGGAACACCTGGTGCAGCTCACCACCCGCCGTGACTCCCTCGGCCTTGCCCGTGAGCTCGAGCTTCACCTCGACGTCGACCGTCTTGCCGAGATCGATCTTCTTGAAATCGACGTGCAGGAAAGCGCGCGTCACCGGGTGAATCTGGTAGTCGACGACGAGCGCGGGAAAGTTCGACTGCCCGGCCACCTGCAGCTCCACCACGGTATTGAGGCCGTGCTCACCGGCGAGCAGCTTGGCGAGTGCCTTGGGCGAGACGGCGAGCGGGGTCGCTGCCATACCATCGCCATACGCAACTGCCGGCATCTTACCCTCGGCGCGCAAACGCCGGCACGGGCCCTTACCTTGATTGGGGCGAACGCTCGCCTCGAGAGAGTTGGTTGTCATTTTCAATTTTCCTGGGAAGCCTGCCTGGGCCTGCCTACCAAATCCTGCCTACGAAACCCTGCCTAACGAAACTGGCGTCCTGCCTCGGATGTGAGGTGTCCCCGCTCACTAGGCGCGAGGGGCCGCTCCCACTGAATCGGCCTGGCGGACCCTGCAAACCATCTCGGGCTGCCGGGCCCCAGCGCTGAACGTGGGGTCCCGCCTTCTGTCACCCCGCAGCTGGTCGGTCAAACGAAAAGCGAGCTGACCGAGTCATTCGCGTCGATCCGGCGGATGGCCTCGGCGAGCAGCCGGGCGATCGACAGGTACCTGATTTTTGTGGAGCGCTTGCTCTCCTTGGAGGCGGGAATCGAATCCGTCACCACCACCTCGTCCAGCGGTGACTCTTCGATGCGCTGGATCGCCGGGCCACTGAAGACACCGTGCGTCGCGCACGCCACCACTCGGCGGGCTCCCTTGTCCATCACCGCGCGGGCGGCGTTGCACAAGGTACCGGCCGTGTCGATCAGGTCGTCGAGAATGATACACTCGCGATCTTTGACATCGCCGATCAGGTGCATCACTTCGCTCTCGTTGGCGCGCGCGCGACGCTTGTCGATGATCGCGAGCGACGCGCCCAGACGCTTGGAATAAGCCCTCGCGCGCTCCACGCCTCCGGCGTCGGGCGAAACGAACACGGCCCGCGAATCGAACCTGACCTTCAGATAGTCCTCCAGGAAGACCGGCAAGGCGAACAGGTGATCGAACGGAACGCTAAAAAATCCCTGGATTTGCGCGGCGTGTAAGTCCACGCACAGCACGCGGCTCACGCCGGCTGTCTGCAGCAGATCCGCCACCAATCGCGAGGTGATCGGGGTGCGCGGCGCCATTTTCCGGTCCTGGCGCGCGTAGCCGTAATACGGGAGCACCGCGGTGATCGAGCCCGCGGATGCGCGCCGCAACGCGTCGACCATGATCAACAACTCGATCAGGTTGTCGTTCACTGGCGAGCAAGTCGGCTGGATCACGTAGCTGTGCACGCCACGGACGTTCTCCTCGATCTGGCAGAACATCTCGCCGTCGCTGAAGCGTGACAGGCGTGCCGCCCCCAGACGTGTTCCCAGGCCGGAGGCAATTGCCTCAGCCAGCTCGCGATTCGCGGATCCCGAAAATAATCCTAGGCTCTTGATTGCCACGTTTTACCGCATCCAGCGCCAGCGCCTTGGTTCATCGCAGCCCCCCGGGGCCGCCGGGCGGCCCCGCAAAAGAGACCCTCTCTGCGGCCTCTCGGGCCAGGTGCTTTTCGCGGGGGCGGCTTAGCAGCGCCCTTGGACAGAGTCAAACGTCGCCACGGCACTACATCAATGCTCTTGAAACCAGACTGCTTCCTGGGCGCCATAGGAGCAGGCCAAAAAGCCGAACAGCCGACGCGCATGCGCCGGCTGCCTAGCCTGCCGTGATCGGGTGTGGGGCGTCCCCGCAAAGTGGCTGGTGTGACGCTCAGCGCATCTGCAACAGGAGCCGATCGGGGTCCTGGAGGAACCCGGCCAGGTCCTGCACGAACGAAGCGCCCGTGAACCCATCGATCACGCGATGGTCGAAAGAGACGCCCAGGTTCATCACGTTGCCCACGACGATCTGCCCGTCCTTCACCACCGGCTTCTGCTTGATGTTCGGTACGTAAAGGATGCCGACTTCCGGATAATTGATCACGGGAGTGGCGAAGCTGCCGCCGAGCTTGCCCAGCGACGTGACGGTGAAGGTGCCTCCGCCCAGGTCCTCGCGCCGGACCTTGCCCGCGCGCGCCTCGCTGCTCAGGCGCTCGATCTCACGTGCGATGTCGAGCATGCCGAGCTGGTCCGCCGCGCGCAACACCGGGACCACCAGGCCGTTGTCGGTCGCGACCGCAATGCCGATGTCGAACGAGCCCCTCACTACGAGCTCGCCCTTCTCGTCGTCCACGACGGCGTTCAACGTGGGGTTCTTGCGCAGTGCCGCGATCACGCCCTTGATGATCAAGGGCAAGAAGTTCAGCTTCACGCCCTCGGCTTCGGCATAGCCCTTGAGGCGGGAACGCAGATCCATCAGCGGCGTCACCTCGCACTCCTCGAAGTAGGTGAAGTGCGCTGCCGTCCGCTTCGAGCGCGCCATCCGTTCGAAGGCGGCGCGCTTCACACCACGGATCGGGACGCGCGTGTCTCCGCGCGCCTCGGTCACGCGCGGCGCCGGCGGCAGGGGCTGGGCCGCCGGGGCATGTGCCTCCGGAGCCTTGGCTGCGCCCGGCCCCTTGCGCGCGTGTGACTCGACGTCTTCCTTGGTTACGCGCTGGTTCGGACCCGTGGGCGACACGTGCCGCAGATCCACGTCCAGCTCGCGAGCGAGCTTGCGCGTGGCGGGCGCCGCGAGTGGCTTGTCGTTGAAGTAGCCGCCGTTCGCGCCGTTCGCCGCAGCGCCGCCCGTCGGAGCCACGCCGGGCAGATTGTCTTGCAGCTTGAAAACCGGCGATGCGTCGTCATCGCTCGACTTCGCGGCGGCCTTCTCCGGTGCGGGTGCGGCCTTCTCCGGTGGGGGTGCGGCCTTCGCTGCCTTCTCGGGTGCGGCGGCCGGCTTGGCTGCCGGCGCAGCTGCGGCTTCCCCGCCGCCGGCCAGGTCGAGCACCACGAGCACTTGCCCGACAGGGATCACGTCTCCGACGTCACCCTTCAGCTCCGCGACCTTGCCTGCCTTGGGCGCGCCGATGGTGACCGTGGCCTTGTCGGTCATCACCTCGACCAGGTCCTGGTCTTCCTTGACGCCGTCACCGACGGCCACGAGCCAGTTGACGATTTCGCCCTCGGTGACCCCTTCACCGATATCCGGAAGCTTGAACTCGAACTTTGACATGGTCTCTCTCACTCAACCGCTCGAGCCGCCTTCACTAGGGCGGGGAGGATGCGGTGGGACAGCGGTAAGTAATCCATTTCGAGCGCGTATGGGAACGGGGTATCGAAACCCGTCACGCGGATCGGTGGGGCTTGCAGGTGATAAAATACGCGCTCGGTAACCAGGCTGCAAAGCTCGGCCCCGAGCCCGCAAGTCCGGGGGGCTTCGTGGACGATGACCAGTCGCCCCGTTTTCCGGACGCTGCCGATGATGGTCTCGATATCCACCGGCCAGAGCGTCCTCAGGTCGATGACTTCCGCCTGCACCCCTTGCTGGGCGGCCTTGTTCGCAGCATCCACGGCCTCGTAGATCATTGCGCCGTATGCCAGCACGGTCACGTCGGAGCCGCTCCGCACCACCGCCGCCGAGCCCAGGGGCAGCGCGAAATCACCCGCCGGAACCTCGCCCTTGGCCGCGCGGTAAATACGCTTCGGTTCCAGAAACAGTACCGGATCGGGGTCCCGAATGGCGGAGGTGAGCAGCCCCTTGGCGTCGATCGGACTCGACGGGCACACCACTTTCAAGCCCGGAACGTGGATGAAATGTGCCTCCGGATGCTGGGAATGATAGTGGCCGCCGCGGATGCCGCCCCCGACCGGCGCGCGGATCACCATCTTGGCGCTGTGATCGCCGCCGGAGCGGTACCGCATCTTGGCCAACTCGTTCACGATCTGGTCGTAGGCAGGCCAGATGAAGTCGGCGAACTGGATCTCGGGAACGGGGACCAGCCCGTAGAGCGCCATGCCGACGGCACAGCCGATGATGCCGCCCTCGCTCAGCGGCGTATCGATCACCCGGTCTTCACCGAACTCATCGAACAGCTGCTGGGTGACGCGGAAGACGCCCCCCACCTTGCCGATGTCTTCTCCGAGCAGGACGACTCGATCATTGCGGCGCATCTCCTGGCGGAGGGCGTCGTTGATCGCCTGGACCATGTTCATCTGGGGCATGGTTCACCCTGCCCCGTGGTGAGAAGACTCGGAGGGCCGCTGTGACGCGAGCGCCTCCACTCGCTGTTCTTCCAGGTTCCAGGTAGGCCGCTCATACACGTCTTCGAACATCGACTCGATGCGCGGACGCGGAGCATTCTCCGCGTTGGAGACCGCCGTGCGGTAGCGCTCGACCAAGCTGCTGACCACCTCTTCCTCCTGGCGCTCGCTCCATTCACCGTTGCGCTCGAGATAACGGCGGACCCGTACGATCGGATCGCGATCTGCCCAGGGCGTGAGGGCTTCCGAGCCGCGGTAGGCGTTGGGATCGTCGTTCGTGGAGTGGCCGCCCATGCGATAGGTCAACGCCTCGATCAAGGTAGGGCCGCCGCCAGCGGCAGCGCGAGCGAGCGCCGCCTTCACCTCGAACACCACCGCGAACAGATCGTTGCCGTCGACGCGCACGCTGGGCACGCCGTAGGCGACCCCCTTGGTGGCGAAGGTCTCCGACGCGGTCTGCCGCTCGGTGGGGACGCTGATCGCCCAGCCGTTGTTGCGGCAGAACAGGATGCTCGGCGTCTTGAAGACGCCGGCAAAGTTCATCCCGCCGTGGAAGTCGTTCGAGCTGGTGGCGCCGTCGCCAAAGTAAATGAGCGTGGCGAGATCTTCGCGCCGCAGCTTGGCCGCCCAGGCAAACCCCACACCCTGGGTAATCTGCGTGCCGACGGGCGAGCTGATGCTCATCCAGTGCGAACGGCGGTGCGTGTAGTGGTCCGGCATTTGACGGCCCCGCACGATGTCGTTGTCGTTGCCGAACATGTTGTCGATGAAGCTCTGCAACGGCAGCCCGCGCATCAACGCCGCGCCGAATTCGCGGTAGCACGGGAAGATCCAATCCTGCTGGCGCATCGCGAAGGCCGAGCCCAGAATGGCGGCCTCCTCTCCCAGGCAACCGACGTGAAAGCCGATTCGGCCCTGTCTTTGCAGCGCAGTCAGCCGCTCATCGAGCAGCCGTGTTTCGACCATGTGCCGATAGACGAATCGCAGCTGATCCCAGGAAAGCTTCGGATCCTGGTCCGGTGCCAGCGTTCCATCGTCCAATAGGGTTCGGCTGACCTTGGTGCTTGCGCCCTCCATTATCTCCAACCGTACTGAGCACGCGTCCAAGTCACAATGCCGTCGTGACCAAACCGGAAACGAAAGCGCCGCCGCACTTCGAGCGTGTCCGAGAAGCACACACCAGCACGCACGCGCACGCCCCGATGCAGCGGGGCAGCGCCCGCCAGGCGCGTGGGCATCCTAGCGACGCAGGAGGCCGGAGGCGGGGATCAGCTGTTCGGAGCGGCGCGGGATGGTGAACGGTGCCGGCTCCTCCGAAGGCTGAACACCCGGACGAGGCGCGCTCTCGATGCCCGTTTCTTGCCCATTCGTGCCGGGCATCCGCGCGGCGACGAACGCCTCGGCAGCATGATAGCTGGAACGTACGAGGGGGCCGGAGGCCACGAATTGAAAGCCCATCCGTTGCCCTTCCCGCTCGTAGCGCGCGAAGCTCTCGGGCTCCACGTATCGCACCACGGGAGCGTGCTTGGGCGTGGGACGCAAGTATTGCCCCACCGTCACGATGTCCACGGAGGCAGACCGCAGATCGGCCATCGACTCCAACACCTCGTCGTCGGTCTCGCCGAGGCCCACCATCAGCGAGCTCTTCGTGAGCCGGGCCGGCGCCTCCTGCTTGGCCATGCGCAGCACATCGAGGCTTCGGTCGTAGCTACAGCGCGCATCGCGAATGCTCGGGGTCAGGGCGCGCGTGACCTCCAGATTGTGTGCGAACACGTCCGGCGCGGCGCCCACGATGGTCGCGATCGCGTCGCGCTGGCCACGGAAGTCACCGACCAGCGTCTCGATCAGCATCTGCGGCCGGCGCCGCTTCAACGAGCGCACCGTCGCTGCTACGTGCTCCGCCCCGCCGTCGAGCAAATCGTCTCGATCGACCATCGTGAGCACGGCGTAGGAAAGGCCCAACTCTGCCAGCGCACGCGCCACGTGCTCCGGCTCTCGGGGGTCGACCGCGCCGCGCGGGTTGCCCGTCTTCACGGCACAAAAGCGACAACCGCGCGTACACGTGTCGCCCAGGATCATCACCGTCGCCGTGCCCGCAGCCCAGCACTCGCCGACGTTCGGGCAGCGCGCTTCTTCACAGACCGTGTGCAGGTCCAGCCGCCGCAGCGTTTGCTTCAGCCGGCGATACTCCGCGCCACCGGGCGCGCGCACTTTGAGCCAGGCCGGCTTCCGCTCCCTCGGGGCGCGGGGTGTCCCCGCTGAATCAGCGGGCTGTACCGGAGGCTCGGGCTGCCTTCCGGCCCCTGGTGTGTCCCCGCTGAAATCGTCGCTCACGCGCCCACTCCCGCGCTCCGCAGCTCGGTCGGCGCAAACACTCCGCGTTCAGTGAAGAGACGAGTCACGTACGCCGCTGGTGTAACATCAAAAGCGGGGTTCAGCACCCCTACACCGTCGGGAACCCAGCGCCGGGGACCGGCCGCGCTGGCTGCAGAAGACCTTTCGGCCGGCGGCGCGTCCGCAAATGGCACATCGGTGATCTCGCGCGCGGCGCGGAATTCAATCGGAATTTCGGCTCCGCTCGGACAAGCCAGGTCCACGGTCGACCAGGGCGCCGCGACGTAGAACGGCCGCGCATGAAGCAGAGACAGACAAGCCACAGTATAGGTGCCAATCTTGTTCGCGACGTCACCGTTGGCGGCGATGCGATCGGCCCCGACCACGCTCAGCGTGACCTCGCCACGGCCAAACCAGTACCCCGAGGCCCCATCGCAGATCACTTCGACGGGAATGCCACTCTTGTCCAGCTCCCAGGCGGTCAAGCGCGCGCCCTGCAAGTAGGGCCGTGTCTCATCCGCGAGCACGCGCACGCGCTTGCCCGCGTCGCGCGCCGCGCGGACCACGCCGAGCGCGGTGCCATATCCGCCCGTGGCGAGCGCGCCCGCGTTGCAATGGGTGAGAATGGTGGCCCCGTCCGGCACGTGCTCGGCGCCGAGCGCGCCCATCTTCCGGCAAGCGGCGACGTCTTCCCGATGGATCGCGCGCGCCTCGGCCGCCAGAGCCGCCCGCAGCTCCGAGCGCGGCGTGACGCGGGCCAGCGCCAGCATCCTGTCGAGGGCCCAGGCCAGGTTCACCGCGGTGGGTCGCGTCACCCGCAGCAGCTGCGCCGACGCGTCCAATCCCGCCAGGGTTTCGGCCGCACCAGCCGCGATCACCAGGCCATATGCTGCGGTGATGCCGATCGCGGGCGCACCGCGCACCACCATGTCCCGGATCGCGTCGGCGACCTGCTCGACACGCTTCAGCCGAAAATAGACTTCTTCTCCCGGCAAGCGGCGCTGATCGAGCAGGATCACCTCGTCGTCGGCGAGGCCGAGCTCGACGGCCGAGTAGCTCTCGCCGCTCAGCGGCTCGGGATGAGGGAGCGCGGCCACGTCAGCCGCCCTCGCCTGCGCCCGGGGATGCCCCCGGAGCATCCAACAACTCGGTGAACAGACGGCTCACCAGCTCGGGATTTGCGCGGCCGCCGCTCTGCTTCATGGCCTGCCCCACGAAGAAGCCGAGCAGCGCCTTTTTTCCAGCGCGGTAGGAGGCGACGTTCTTCGGGTTCTGATCGAGGATAGCCTGACACAGAGGTCGCAGCTCGGCTGCGTCCGACACCACGCTCAGTCCGAGCTCTTTCACCACCTCGGAGGGCGAGCGCTCCGTGCCGACCAGCGCCGCATGAATCTTCTTCGCCTGGGCACCGCTGATCTTGCCGGACTCCACCAGCTGCAGAAGCTCCGCCACCTGCGCCGGCTGCACCGGGAAGCTGGCGTTGAGCCCGTGAGAGGTGGTGTCGCGCAGCACCTCGGTCAGAATCCAGTTCGCCGCCTTCACCGGCTGCGGGAACTGCGCACAGACTTCCTGAAAGAAGCGCGCATACGCCGGATGCTGCGTCAACGTCGCCGCCGCAGAGGCAGACAACCCCAGCTCCTCGATCCAGCGCCGGCGCAGCGCCGCCGGCAGCTCGCCGATCAGCGCTCGCTGCGCTGCGATGCGCTCCGCGTCGATCACGAGCGGCGGCAAATCCGGCTCCGGGAAATACCGGTAGTCGTGGGCGTCAGCCTTGGAGCGCAGAGGTCGAGTCACCTCCTTGTCCGGATCGAAAGAGCGCGTCTCCTGCTGGACACGACCCCCGCCGTCCAGAATCGCTGCCTGCCGCGCTACCTCCACCTCGATTGCGCGTTGCACGAAGCGAAACGAATTGATGTTCTTCAGCTCCGTGCGCGTACCCAGCTTGGTCTCACCGACCGGGCGCAGCGAAACGTTGACGTCACAGCGGAAGCTGCCCTCCTCGAGGTTGCCGTCGTTCGCCCCCACGAACATCAGGATCTCGCGCAGCGCACGCAGGTAAGCCACCGCCTCCGCGCTGGAGCGCAGATCGGGCGCGCCCACGATCTCGATCAACGGCGTGCCGGCTCGATTCAGATCCACCCAGGACTCTGCCCCCGTCCCGTGCACGTTCTTGCCCGCGTCTTCTTCCAGGTGCGCGCGCACGATATGCGCGCGCTTTGCGACCCCGTCGACGTCGATATCGAGCGCGCCGTCCGTCGAGAACGGTTGCTCGAACTGGCTGATCTGGTAGCCCTTGGGCAGATCCGGATAGAAGTAGTTCTTGCGGGCGAAAATGCTGCTGCCGTGGACCGTGCAGCCCAAAGCCAGCGCTGCGCGCACGGCCAGATCAATCGCCAGCTGATTGCCTACCGGCAGTGAGCCTGGCAGCCCGAGACAGGTCGGGCACACGTGCTGGTTCGGCTCGGAGCCCACCGCTACCGAGCAGCCGCAGAACAACTTGGTCTGCGTCAGCAGCTGGGCATGGACCTCCAGCCCGATCACTGACTCGTAGCGTGACACCCTGACTCAGTGCGGCTGGTGCTCGCGCGTGATGCCTGGGTGCGTCGGATCGCCCGGCTCGTGACGGGTGTTCCCGCTCTCCTGCGTGCCGTCGCGACCGCGGAACTGCAGCAGAAGATCCTTCTTGAAGATGAACTGCTCGCGCGAGTCGTACGGCGCCGGGTGCAGACCGGTATCCATGCGGATCGCATCCACCGGACACGCCTCCACGCAGAAACCGCAGAACACGCAGCGCAGCTCGTCGATCACGAACTCCGCCGGATAGCGCTCGTAACCGCGGCGCGGATCGCCCACGGGGTACTCCGCCGGCACGATGTGGATGCATTGCGCGGGGCAGGCCGTCGAGCAGCACAAGCAAGCCACGCACTTCGGATCTCCGCTCGGGCGCTGCGTCAGCCGGTGCACTCCGCGGAAGCGCTCAGGATAAGGCCGGCGCTGCTCCGGATAACTGACGGTGTTGACGCCGGAGCTCATGCCTTCGAGCACCGGGTCGTTGCGCTGGCCGAGCGCCATCTCCTTCGTGTTCTTGAAGAAGTGGCTCATCGTGATGCCGAGACCCTTGGCGATCTCCGGCACGTACGTCTGCACGCCCACGGCACGCTTCGGGCGTTCCACGACTTTGCCGACAACCTTGCGCGGACCCAGTGGTTTGGTGTTGGCCATGATAATTACGCGCCCATTTCGAAGTTACGGGTTCCACCTGCGGCGGCGGCGAAGCGCGCCGACGTGCTCGCAACCGACTGGCGATGCCGGGGCGGGCTGAGCAGGAAGAGCACCGCGGCGACCAGCCCGAAGATACCGCTCAGCGCGATGACGGCCTTGGTCACGTCTGCCGCTGCGCTGAAGGCCTCTTGCGTGGCTTCACCCGCCGACTGAATGACCAGCATCACGAAGCCGGTGACCAGGATATTGCCCAGCGAGATCGGCAACAGCACGCGCCAGCCGAGCTTCATCACCTGATCGTAGCGGAAGCGGGGCAGCGTCCAGCGAACGGTCAGCTGCAGCCAGCAGAAGAACACGACCTTGAGCACGAAGCCCACGAACCCGAGCAGCACCACCAGCGGGTGAGGAAGCAGCGTCGAGAAGAGCTCCGTCTTGCCGATGTGGATGTGCAGGCCGTCCGGATACAGGAACGGCAGATCCCAGCCGCCCAGGAACACAGCCGCCATCACCGCCGCCGCCGAGGCGACCGCGATGTACTCCGAGATCTGGAACATCGCGAACTTCATGCCGGCGTATTCCAGGAAGTAGCCGGCGACGAGCTCGCTCTCGCCCTCGGGAATGTCGAAGGGAATGCGCTTGGACTCGGCCACCGCGGCGGCAAAGAACAGCACGAACGCGAGCGGCTGGACGAAGATGCCCCAGGTATTCTGCGCCTGCCAGCGAACCATGTCGTCCACCTGCAGCGAGCCGTAGATCATCATCGTGCCCACCAGGGTGAGCCCGAGCGCGACCTCGTAGGAGACCATCTGGCTCGCGGCGCGCAGGCCGCCCAACAAGCTGTACTTGTTGTCGCTCGCCCAGCCGGCAAGCGCTGCGCCGACGACACCAGTGCCCGCGATCGCGAAGAAGTACAGGATGCCCACGTTCAGGTCGGCTACCTGCAGCTTCAGCACGCGCCCACTGCAGACCCCGTCCGGGCCCAGTGCCGGCATGAGCGCAGTGATGTCCATGTGCCCGTCCGGCGTGGTGCCGAAGCACAGGCTTTGACCGAACGGGATCACCGCCAGCACGACCAGCGAGGGGAAGAACGCCAGCCAGGGCGCGAGACCGTACATGAGGCGATCGACCCCGAGCGGGATGATGTCTTCCTTGAAAGCCGTCTTCAGGCCGTCGGCTGCTGGATGCAACAGGCCCAACAAGCGCAGGCCCACGCGCGAGCCGCGCATGTTCATTGCCGCGAAACCCGCCCCGCCCAGCATGGCCGCGCACAGCAGCAGCACCCCGCCGCCGTAGGCCGCTCCGGCCACCACGCCGCCGAGGGGTGAACCCGCGATCAACGCCATGGCACAGAGCACACCGAGCTGCGCCAAGACACCGAGCTGCGCGATCCGGCGGGGTTGCCCGAGCGACAAGAGCGCGCGATCCAGCGCCGACTCCGCTCCGCGCCGGCGCACGTGCGCCACCGCCGCCGCCAGCGTGACCCACGCCAGAAAGATGGCGAGCTGACTGAAGAGCAGCGCGCGGCCCATGGAGACCGGGTCCTCGCCCCGGGCTTGCTTGTCCTGAACCGCCAGGAACAGAACCGCGGCCGCTGCGGCCGCCGCCGGCAACAGAGCGAGCCCCCGCGCGATCATCGTGGGCAACCAGATCACCGCGCGATCCGGACCCACGCGATCCTGGATCAGGGCGCCCTGACGGCGATCCACCCAGGTGCAGATCACGCCGAGGTTCATCCCGAACATGACCACGAACACGGCGCGCACCACGCCGAGGATGATTTCGATCACGAGACGGCTCCGGGCTGCAGAGATCGTTTGGAAACGGGTTCCGGCGCGAGCGGGCGCCCCGCGAAAGCGCCGCGCAGCTCTTCCAGGGTCCGCCAGGCAATCGGCAGCCCCAGCCGCACCCCGATGGCCGCCGCAAGTTTCCAGGCTGGCCGCGACTGGCCCAGAGGCTGCACGGCCTGCTCACTCTCCTGGACCATGCCCTGGGCGTTCATGAACTGGCCATCGCTCTCGGCCCAGCTGGACGCGGGCAACAGCACGTGCGACGCGCGGGACAGCGGCCCTTCCCATGTGCCGAGCGTGATCAGCGCCTGCAGGCGCCCGAGGCTCGCGAGGCGGCTGTCGCCCGCCACGTTGCCCGGGTCGATGTCGCTGCCGAGCGCGATCACGTGAGTGATCGCTCCGGCATCGATCGCCGCCGAGAGGGCCGCAAAGTTCTGCGGCCGCGTCGGCGCGAGGAGCGCCGCGACGCCCGCGCTATTCGGGTTCTTGTCCTGGTGGCGCAGGATCTGATCGCCTTCACCTGCCGGGCGCCCCGTGGCGAACACGCGCGTTGCGCTGAGCGGCTCTCGGCGGCCGCCGTGGCTGGACCAGAACGCGCGTTGCGCCAGGTCGAGCAGCGCGAAGTTGTCCTCCAGCGAATGTTGCGCGCTGAACAGCACCCCCACCTTGGAGGGGTCTGCCGAACGCAACAGCTCCGCCGCGCGGTCCAGCGCCACGCCGACGGGCACCGTCTCCTGGTTCTCGGCGTGCGGGGTGCCCCCGCGGTTGGAGCGCCCGGAGCCCAGACGTGCGTCGGTCAGGCGATTCTCGTGGGCGCGCTGATAATCGAGCATGCCGTCGTCGCACATCCAGTACCGATTGACCTGTGCGTTCTCGCGCGGGCGGTGCCGGTAGATCGTCTGATTGCGCGGATCGTAGTCGAGGTAGGCGTTGCAGCCGGTGGCGCAGCCCTGGCAGACCGAGCGCGAGCTGCGCAAGAACCAGACACGCGCCTTGAAGCGGAAGTCGCTGGCGGTCAGCGCGCCCACGGGACACACGTGCTCCGTCATCAGCGTGTACGGATGGTCGAGCTCGCGTCCCGGCGACACGACGATCTCGTTCACGTTGCCGCGCTCGCGCACGCTGAGCACCGGATCCTGCGCCACTTCCTCGCAAAAGCGCACGCAGCGCGTGCACACGATGCAGCGCTCCGCGTCATAAACGATGGTCGGGCCGAAGACCTGCGCCTTGGGCTTGTGCACCGGCTCATCGTGCATGCGCTTGGCCTCGTGCTGATGCTCGAGCCAGTAGTCCTGCAGACGGCACTCGCCGGCCTGGTCGCAGATCGGGCAGTCGACAGGGTGGTTCAGCAGCAGGAACTCCTGCACCGCCGCGCGCGCGCGGGACACGTGCTTGCTGGACTCGCTGCGGATATCCATGCCTTCGGCCACCACCTGCTGGCAGGCGGGCTGCAGCTTCGGCTTCTGCTGATCGACGTACTCGCCGGTCTCGGGGTCGTAACTGAGCACGTTGAGCATCAGCGCGGGCCGCCCCGGAGGCGGCGCCACTTCCACCAGACACATGCGACAGTTGGCCGCGACGCTCAAACCCGGATGCCAGCAGTAATGCGGGATATCGATTCCCGCGCGCTGCGCAGCCTGGATGACCGTTTCGCCCTTCTCGAAGGGAATCTCTCGACCATCAATCTTGAACGTGGGCATCCATCTCTCCTGGGACGTCTGCTACGGGCGGCCTCAGCGGTCGCACTCGCCGCCAATCATGTTGAGGGAGCCGAAGCACGGCACCACGTCGGAGACCATCGCTCCGGTGATCACGCGCTCCAGCCCGCTGGTGACAAGGAAGCAAGGCGGCCGAATGCGCACCCGGTAGGGCGTGCCGCTGCCATCGCTGACCAGATAGAAACCGAGCTCCCCGTTGCCGCCTTCACTGTACGAGTACACCTCGCCGGCGGGGATCTTCAGGCCCTCCATGATCACTTTGAAGTGCCGAATGGTGCCCTCGATGGTGTTGTAGACCTCTTCCTTCGGAGGCAGCACCACGCGCGGATCATCCACATTGATCGGGCCGGAGTTGGGCAGCTTCTTCAGCGCCTGCTCGATGATGCGGGCGCTCTGCTTGATCTCTTCGATGCGCACGACGAATCGATCCAGGCAATCGCCTTCAGAACCGACCGGCACGTCGAAATCGAACTCGTCGTAGCGGCCGTACGGATGCGCCTTGCGAACGTCGTACGGGACGCCGCACGCCCGTAGGCACGGCCCCGTCCATCCCAGGGAGATGGCATCTTCCGCGCTGATCTTGCCGATGCCCTGCAGACGATCGAGAAAGATGCGATTGCCGAACAACAGGCGCTCGGACTCCTCGACGATGGCCAGGATCTCGCGGACCGCCGCTCGCGCGGTCTCCTTGAATCCCTCCGTGGGCGGGGACGCCATGCCGCCGATGCGACCGAAGCTGTGCGTTAGGCGCGCCCCCGTCTCCTCCTCCATGATGTCCCAGATCATCTCGCGACCTTTGATCATCCAGAGGAAGGGCGTGAACGCACCGAGCTCCATGGCCATTGCGCCGTCGCAGGTCAGGTGGTCCGAAATGCGCGCCAGCTCACCGAGCGCGATCCGGTAATACGCGCAGCGCGGCGTGACCTCGATGCCCAGCATCTTCTCGCAGGCCTGCGAGAAACCGACGTTGTTGAGCATCGGCGAAACGTAGTTGCAGCGGTCGACGTACGGATACACCTGGGACCAGGTGCCGCGCTCGCACATCTTTTCGAAGCCGCGGTGCAGGTACCCGACCTGCACGTCCACGCGCTCGATGACCTCTCCGCTGAGCTCCATTTGGCAACGCACGGTGCCGTGCATGGCCGGGTGCGCGGGACCGACGTTGATGAACATCGGCTCTGCGTCGAGCTCGAGCTCGGATCGTTCGAGATCTAGATCCTGGGTTTCCATGTGACGCTCCCCGCCTGCTCAGGCTTCGGGGTTTCTTCCCTGGCCTGCGTCCAGCGCTTCAGGGAAAAGCTCCGGATCGCTTTCGCTGCCGTGTGGCCCGGATTGCTGGTGGGTTTGACGCCCGAAGGGCATGCCCTCGAACGCGGTGAAGGGCGGCAGCTTCTCGTTGTTGACACCCTCGCGATAAGGAACGAGGGGCTGGATGCGCTCTGCCGGATAATCCTTGCGCAGCGGGTGGCCGACGAACTCCGGGTACATCAGGATCCGGCGCAGATCAGGGTGGCCGACGAACTGGATGCCGAACATGTCGTAGCACTCGCGCTCCATCCAGTTGGCGCTGCCCCACAGATCCGAGATCGAGTCCACGCGCACGTCCTCGCCCGTGCGATCGCCCACGCGCGTCTTCAGCCGCAGCCGGTGCCCGTGCTGCAGAGAATAGAGGTGAGCCACTACTTCGAAACGCGGATCACGCTCGGGGTAGTCGACCGCCGTGAGATCCGTGAGCATGTTCATCTGAGCCGGCGGCGCGTCGCGCAGAAAGCGACATACTTCATGCCAGCTGCCCGGATCGAGCACCACGGTTTCGTCTCCGTGTTGCGCGTAAGTCTCCAGCACCGCCAGCGCGAATTGGTTCTTGAGCAGATCGACGAGTCGTTGCGCCATGCTTGATTGAGCCTCTCCGAGCCTCGAGCTAGTGGATGCCGCCTCGGGGTGCGGGGTGTCCCCCGCGCCCGGGGTGTCCGCGCGCGGTGGTATATACACCCCGCGGCGCGAGCAGGACACTCGCACCGGGCGGCGCGCCCGTCACGCCACAGAATCTCGCTTCTTACCGAGTTGCACCAGTCCGTGCGTCGGCAGATCCACCGGGTCGACGCGCGGCTTCACCACTGCGGGCGTCGGATCGCGTCGGGCGATCTTGTCCATCAGCAGCATCAGGCCGTCGAGCACCCCTTCGGGGCGCGGCGGACAGCCGGGGATGTAGACGTCACAGGGGATGATCTTGTCGATACCCGCGACCGTC
>JAICTU010000373.1 GCA_025936205.1 Polyangiaceae bacterium
CAGATCGAGGAAGGTGGCGTTCCGGCAGCCGGCGACGCGACAGCGCCGCTCATCCCGGCGCAGCACCGCGCGGCGCAGGGCCGGCGGGATGTCTTTGCCGGCGCTGGAGGAACTTCAAGCTGACCGAGGAAGCCCGACAGCTGGTGCTGCTCCTGGCGCAGCGATATCCCGAGCGCCGCTTCGATCTCATCGGCGACTCCGCTTACACCAACGCCACGCTCATCAAGGACCGTCCAGTCAAGGCCGCGCCGTGACGCTGCGCGTCCGGGTCATCGACGCCCCATGGTATGTAGCAGCGGGCAGCGAAGTGGTGCGCCTGGTCCTGGTCCGTGACTTTCCCGGACACGAGAAGGACGACGTCTTCGTCTCGACCGACCCGACGCTGTCGCCGCAGCACACGGTCAACGCACCCGCGCCGCGTAGCTTCCGACATTGCCCTGGTACACCCACAAAGCGGGTACGACCTTCAGCGACATGCTGGCCACCCGCGACGAGCTTCATGACGCGAGCGACCTTTTTGATCCAGCGTCATCGCCGAGTGACTTGCGAAAACGTCTGCGCCCGCTGGTCGACTACGTCGCCAGTGCTGCATAGCGTTTCTCCCCCCTGAGCCCGCGCAGCGGAGCGCAGCGTACAGGGGGGAGCCACCGCCCGCAGCGCGTAGCGCGAGGACGGATGGCGAGGGGGGCATCTATCCCCAGATCAGGCTCGAAATCGCCCAAGTCGAGTCTAGCGTGAGACAGCGTCCGGATCGCGCCGAGCCACACTCGATGCTCAATGCGCGGTGGCAGGGCTCTTCAGGAGTTGCCAGGTGATGGCGCAGAGGAAGGCGATCGCGGACAGGGCGAGGGAGACGTGGATGTTGGTGAGGCTGCCGGCGAGGCCGACGGTGATGCCGCTGAAGGTGCGGAGGCCGGAGCTGAACATGGTGAAGAGGCCGAGGACGCGGCCGCGGATGGCTTCGGGGGCGTTGAGCTGGACGAGGGTCTGGGCCAGGCTGCTGAAGGAGAGTTCGAAGAAGCCGGCGAGAAAGAGCAGGGGCAGGGCGAGCGCGAAGTGGCGCATCAGGGCGAAGCCGAGCAGGGAGCTGGCCCAGCACAGGGCGAGGCGCAGGGCGGTGGCGCGGCGAGTCTGGAAGAGGCGGCCGCTGGTTTCGAGCAGGATGCCGGCGAGGAGCGCGCCCGCCGCGTCGGCGCCGAGCAGGGAGGTGTAGGCGACGCCAGGGTCGCCGTGGCCGAGGTCGCGCGCGAAGCCGGGCATCTGTGCCTGGTAGCTGTTGCCGACGAAGAAGGAGGCAGCGCCAGCGAGCAGGACCATGCTGCCGATCACGGGGACAGGGCGGATGTCGCGCAGGGTCTGGAGGATGTCGGCGAGGCCGCGCACGGCTCGTTGTGCAGAGGGGCTGGTTCCTCTGAAGTGGCGGCCGTAGGGGGCGCGCGCGAGCCACACGAGCAGGGGGACGTAGAAGAGGGTGTTGAGGAAGATGCCGCGCATCGGGCCGAGCGTGAGCATGAGCAGGCTGCCGATGCCGGGGCCGACCAGGACGCCGAGGTAGCGCGCGGTGGCGTTCAGGCGTACCGCGCTCTTCAGCTCGTTCGGGCCGACGATGTCGTAAAGCAGCATCTGGCTGGAGGTGGTCCAGAACACGCCCGCGCAGCCGTGCAACACGAGCAGCACCATGGCCTGCCACATCCCCAGTGTGCCGCTGAGGAAGAGGTAGCCCCAGGCCGCCGACACGCTCAGGAACAGGGCGCCGCCGATCTGGATCAGGCGGCGCGAGTCGAAGCGGTCGTTGAGCGCGCCCACCGGCACCGAGAAGGCCAGGAAGGGCAGCCAGTGGGAGACGACGGCAAAGCCGCCCAGCGCGGCCGACTGGAACTTCTGAAACAGCAGCCAGTAGCTGATGACGTGCTCGATGTTGTCCGCCATCATGGTCAGGAAGAACGTGGCCAGGAAGGGGCGGAAGCCCGGCACCGCCAGCACCGCGAACGCTCGCCGTTCGGCGCCGGCGGGCAGGCTCGGGGAGTCGCTGGTCATGGGCGAGTGCTTGGCGCGCCCGGCTCGCGACGGCAAGGGGCTGGGCAGCCGGGATTTCGTGCTATCTCAGCGCGCGTGCCGAAGTCGGGTCAGCGCTGGGAGCCAGAATTTCTGGAGCGTAGCCCCTTGCTGCGGGAGTTGTGCGAGCTGGGCCGGCCCCTGTTCCACGGTGGCGATTGGCCGACGCTGGAGGCATATACAGAGCTGGCCGAGCGTGAGCGTCGGGCGCGCGCCGGGGAGCTGGCTGCCGTGCGCTTCGCTCCACCGGAGCCGCGGCCGCGGCGGGCTCGCGGTCGGGCTCCGCTCGATCCACGGCAGCTCTACGACGGGCGCATCGCGCTGGAGCGCGAGGTGCCGTGTCTGCGCTCCAGCTATCACGATCTGTTGAACGTGCTCGCGTGGGCAGCGTTCCCGCGCGCCAAGCGGGCGCTGCATGCGCGCCAGTTCCGCGCGCTCTCGGCCTGGCTGCCCGCGGCCAGCGCGCAGCTCCCCAACCGCCGTACACGCGAGCAAGATGCGCTGGCGCTGTTCGACGAGGGGGGCTCGGTGCTGGTGCTGAGCTCCGAGGTCGGGGCGCGCCTGAACAGCGTGCCGGAGGGGACGCTAGCGATTTCGGATGCCCCCGCGCGACTCGTGCTGTTCGGGCACGCGCTGATGGAACACGTGTGCTTCGAGGGCTCGCGGGTGCGCTCGGCGGCCTTGCTGTTGAGGTTGGAGCCGCCGCTGCCGGAGGGGCGCGCGCTCCTGGAGCAAGTGGACGAGGTGATCGCTCGGCGGCTCGCCGACGGGCGCGAGCTGGCCGATCCGGATGGCTTCGATCGCGCCATCAGCATCGATCCGCCAGGGTCCGCGTGGATCTAGGCCGATGTGGGCATCGACCCACCTCGTCTCGGGACAGGTCTCGCTGAGGGTCGGCGCGCGGGCCGTCGCCCATCACGAGCGGCGTGCCACAGCCCGCTCTCGACGTGCGGCGCGAAGGAGGGTACCGTTGGGTTGCCGTGCGAGGCATGCGCCCGGTAACGCTCGAGTCAGTTCCCCTGGCGTCAGGTTCTCTGTCGAAGTCAGTCCCCTCTTTTGCGGGACACCCGTATCCCGCCCGGCTTCTTTTGCGAGGTCTGTCAGGGTGCGCGGATTTCGTGGCGACTCTCCAGCGCCTGCTCTGCGGGGTCGCCCGGCGTTCATTGCTTCGGCGGTCAGCTATCGGCGGTCAGTTGATGCCGCTTCATCCGCTGCGAGGATGAGCGGAAAGGGTTAGAGGAGGAACGCGAGCGTGGGACTGTTGACCAAGATCTTTGGTGGCGGCGATGGCTCCGCTCCCAACACGGAGCGCACCAAAGAAGGCGGCGCTAGCGGAGCCGCGCCTGCTCGCCCAGCATTGCCCGCGGAGCGGAAGTCGGGGCCGGTCCCGCGCGCCCATGAGCCACCGCCGAAGAATCATCCCGCGGCGCTCGAGGGCCCACGCTTTTCCGGAGGCGGCAATTACCCCGGCGGCATCGATCCTCTGCGCCGGCGCGCTCCTCTCATTGGAGGGCCGTCCACGCTGACCGCACAGGACTTTCCACTGCAGGCCGGTCGCCCGTCGGCGTCGATGACCCTGCCGCTGGGATTTTCGCTCGACGGTGTCGCGCGCTTCGACGCTGCTCAGCAGGCTCGTCCCGAGTCAGTGCCGCGGGAGTCAGTGCCGCGGGAGTCAGTGCCGCGGGAGTCAGTGCCGCGGGAGTCAGTGCCATCGGAGCCGCCGGAGATGCTGCCGCCTCCCATGGAGTCGGAGCGCGTGGTGTCCGACCGCATGCAGTCGGAGATCGTGGCGCTGGAGCCCGCGGGGCTGGAGCCCTCGAGCGCGCCGCTCTCGGACCTGCCGGTGACGGGCCCCCTGGAGCAGGGCGTGGAGTCCGTCCAGATGGTGGAGGAACCGGAGCCCGCGCCGCTGGCTGAGCCTGTCGACCATGCCCTTTCTCGCGGGGATACCCCGCACGCCCGCCCCCTGGAGCTGCTGGTGGATCTCGCTCAGCGGCTCGCGCTCGGACCGGTCTCGGAGGAATGGCTGACTGCCGGCACGGCGGCCGCGCACGCGCTGAAGCTCGCGGCCCGCGGCGGCTGGCAGCCGCATTTGCTGGCTTCGTTCGAGTCGCTGGAACGGCTGCTGGCGGAAGGCGCACGCATCCGCGCATTGCCCTTGCTCTGGCGGCTGAGCGATAGCGTGTCCGAGTGGCCCGCTCAGGCGCGCAGCTTGCGGGACTCGTCGCGCGCTCGCGAACGGCGCATCGCGAGTGAGCTGCTCTCCAGCGTCGACGGGTTGCGCCTGCGCTCTCGCCAGCAGTTTGCCGCGGAGAAGACGCTCTCGCATCTGGTGGGCTCGACGGCGGAGCTGCTTTCCGACGAGCTGGATACGCCGATCGAGCGCGCAGAAGAGCTAGCCCGGCGCGTGGCGAGCTACGAGGCGCAGCGGCGCGCGCGGCCGATCGACATCGGTCATCAGACGGCGCTGCGCGAAGCCGTGATCGAGCTCGATCGGCGCCAGCGGCAATTCGACGCCTCCGATGAGAGCGCGCGAGCGGCGCGCCGCGAGCGGCGAGACGCGCTCTCGAACGTGAACCTGCTGCTGGCCGAGCGCGGCGATCTGGCCTTGCTCGACGAGCTGGAGCCGATGGCCGTGGCCGAGCGCGTGGAGCGACTGAGCGAGCTGATCGGGCTCGGGGCAGGGGAGCGCGCCTGATGGCAGCAATGTTGCCGAGGATAGATCGGTCACTGAGCGCGGTCGAAGAGCGGGTGCGGCGCGGCGAAGATCTGTCGCGCTTCGACCTGCGCAACGCCAACCTGGCCGGGGCCAAGCTGGCGGGCGCCAAGCTCGCCCGTGCCGAGCTGGATGGCGCGAACTTGACGGGCGCCATCCTGACCGGCGCCGACCTGCGCGGTGCCTCGTTGCGCGAGGCGTTCGCGCCGCGCGCCAGCTTCGCCCGGGCCTTGCTCGCCAAGGCGGACCTGGACGGAGCGCGCTTCAGCCGCGCCAGCCTGGAGCGCGCTGATCTGCAGCTCGCGAACCTGAACGGCGCCAATCTGGAAGAGGCCAACCTGGAGGAGGCGACCCTGCGGCACGCGCAGCTGGTCGCCGCCAACCTGACGGGGGCACGGCTGACGGCGGCCAATCTGAGCCGCGCCGATCTGGACGGGGCCTGCCTGGCAGCAGTGGTAGCGCCGCGCGCGGACCTGCGCGAGGCCAACTTGCGCGGCGCGCAGCTGGACGGGGCGGAGCTGACCGCCGCGCAGCTCGAGGAGAGCGTGCTGGAGCGGGTCTTCGCGCGGGGCGCGAACCTGGAGCAGGCGTCGCTGCGCGGCGCGCTGCTCTCCGACGCCGACTTCCGCGAGACGCAGCTGGAAGGCGCCGATCTGCGCAACGCGCGCTGTGCCGGCATCCGGCTGGAGCGCTCGCGCGTGCTCGGGGCGCACGTGCACGGGCTCGACTTCGGCGCGAGCTGGCCCAGCGAGCTCCCCATCGATCTGTGCGATCTGAGCCGCAACGCCGACGGCTCCGATCTGCGGCGGCTCACGGAGCTGGGCGCGACGCCCGGCGGCGCCGCGCTGGAGATCGCGCGTCGCTACGTGGGCCCGGGCGACGTGATCCGCAATGCCGAGCTGGTGATCGGCGAGCGCGCGGAGATCCTGGTCGATGGCCGGCTCGAGCAGTGCGCGATCCAGATGACCGACGACGCCATCCTGGTGATCGGCGAGACGGGTCTGCTGGAGGGCTGCCGCGTCTCCGGCGGGCGGCTGCAGATCCGTGGCCAGTTTGTCGCTCCCGGGTTGGTGGGGCTCCACTCCCCGGTCGAGCTGCGCGTGGCGAAGACGGGGGTAGTCGCCACGGAGCTCGAGCAGCACTTGCGCGCCACCCGCTTTGGTTTCGAGAGCGGCTGCCGCTTGCGACTACAGATCAAGACGACGACAACCCCGAGCGAGTGAGAAAGACCATGCCGATTGAAGCCAGCAAGACCCCCAAGCAGACCGTGGTGGAAGAGGGAACCGAGTTCAAAGGCACGATCAAGAGCTCGTGCGCCGTCGTGATCAACGGCACGATCGACGGCGACGTGGACGCGCCGGAGGTCACCATCACGCGTTCGGGCGCCATCGCCGGCGCGGTCAAGGCCACGAAGCTGCGCTCCCAGGGCACGCTCTCGGGCAAGGTGGAGGCGACGGATGTCTTCCTCTCGGGTGTGGTGCGCAGCAACACCGCGATCAAGGCCAAGCGGCTCGAGGCCAAGCTGGGCTCCGATTCGGCCCAGATCGAGGTGACGTTCGGCGAGTGCGCGCTGGAGGTGGGTGACACGGTGGCGGAGCCCGCCGTGGTGGCGGCGCCGGCGCGCGCGGACGCGGCGCCCGTGGCCGACGGCGAGATCTGGGGTGCGCCCGCGGAAGCCAGCGCATCACCCTCTCCGCCAGCGACTGCCGCTGCCTCGGCAGCGCCGGGCAACGGTACGCGCTCGCCGTGGAAGCCGTCGCGTTCGATCGAGGTCGGCGGGCAAGACGCCGCAAAGACGCTGCGCTGAGGGTTGCTGGGACGTCGTCGGGCAGCCATTGACTGCCCGACGCCACTTCGCATTCTCGCGTCAGGCCCTCCGCCTAAACACGGCGCGGCATGGGCAGCTTCGTGTCGTGCCCGGGCATGGGCGCGGTCGCCGGCGCCGATAGCCCCTTCACCAGGTCCGCGATCTGCACCGCCTGGCCCGTGCCGAAGCAGCGGTTGGCGGCCGCGCCGATCAGGATCGAATACAGCCCGCTGCGCTCGTCCGCCGCGCGCTTGTACTTGTCGGGCTCGGCGTGGCCAAAGACCTCCGCCAGCATCACCGCGTCGCCGCCGCCGTGACTGCCGGCGCCCGTCCAGGGCTCGATCTCCTGCGGCTGCCCGCGCAGCGGGATGATGCGTGTGCGCACGGCGTCCTTCTCCGCGCCCGGCGGCAGCGTGGCGCCCGCCGTGAAGGCCTGCTCGACGATCTGGTGCTCCAGGCGGCCCTTCGTGCCATTGAACGCCACCATGTAGCCCTCCCAGGCGTTGAACGCGTTCAGCGAGTAGCTGAGCGTGGCGCCCGACTCGTAGCGCACGATCACGTTCATCGTGTCCTCGATGTCGATCTCCGGCCGAAACACGCAGCGGTCGCGGAAGTAGCCGTCGTACTTCTCGTTGTCGAGGTACAGGGCCTGGAACGCCGGATCCGCCGCCAGGTCGAGGTAGAACGTGCACGCGCCCTTCTCGGGGCAGTTACGGCAGCGCTCGTGGTGGCTCTTCAGCCCCATGCGCTTCGCCATCGCCGGCGTGTAGTACTCGCGCTTGCCGGAAGCGAGCACGGTCTGCGGCTGGCTGCCGAGCCACCAGTTGACGAGATCGAAATGGTGCGTCGCCTTGTGCACCATCAGACCGCCCGAGATGGCCTTCTGGCTGTGCCAGCGCCGGAAGTAGTCGGCGCCGTGCACGGTGTTGAGCAGCCAGTGGAAGTCGGCCGAGAGGATGTCGCCGATGGCGTTGCTCATCAGCAGATCTTTGACCTGCGTGCGCGGCGGCGAGTAGCGGTAGTTGAACAGCACGCGCACGTGGCGCGAGTTGCGCTTGCAAGCGTCGACGATGCGCTGCGCCTTCTCCGGCGTGGTGGTCAGCGGCTTCTCCGTGATCACGTCACAGCCGGCGTCGAGCGCGCGCACGATATACTCGTCGTGTGTGCCATCGGGGCTGGTGACGATCACCGCGTGCGGCTTCTGCTCTGCGATCATCTTGTCGAAGTCGGCAGCCAGGAAGCGCTTGGGCTTGGCGCCCGCGGCCGCCACCACCTTGCCCGCCAGCTCCAGACGTCCGGGATTGATGTCGCACAGGCCGACGAGCTCGTTGCCCTCGCGAAACGTCTCGGTGACGGCGGTCAGGTACATGCGGGAGCGCGAGCCCAGGCCCACGATCGCATGGCGGCGCCGGCCCCCGGCGCGCGCACTGGTGCCGGCCCCCGGCGCCGTTGCGGGTGCGGCAGCCGGAGCGGCCTGAGCCCCTGCGGCTCCGGCGAGTCCGAGGGCGACGCCGCCCGCGGCTTGCAGTAGGGTTCGGCGATCGAGGGTGCGTTCGGCAGCGTCGCTCATGGTGTTCTTCTATTTGCGCCGGGCGGCGCGAGCAACAAAGATGCGCCGCGGAGCGTGCGCGATCTGCTGCATTTTAGCCGTGTTTTGTCCGTGGCTGCTGGAAGGCGAGGCCCGTGCAGAGCCGGCTCCGGCCATCGACCGGCGGGCGCTGGTGCAGCGCCACAGCCCGAGCGCGACCAGCGTCGACCCCGAGTCACCCTTCATGGTCGGCAACGGCAACCTCGCGCTGGCCGCCGATCTCACGGGGCTGGCCACTTTTCCCGAGCGCTACGCGCCGCTCGCGCCGCTGATGATCCAGGCGCAGTGGGCCTGGCATAGCTTCCCCAATCCCGAGCACTACAGCCTGGAACGAGCGCTCGTGCCGGTCGACGTGCGCGGCCGCAGCGAGCGCTTTCCGTGGCTGCACGATTGGAGCGAGGCCAAGCGTCCCGAGATCCAGTGGCTGCGCGAAAATCCCCATCGCTTCTCGCTGGGGCGCCTCGCGCTGCACCTGGTGAGCCGAGACGGACGAGCCGCGCGCCTCGAGGACCTGTCGCGGACCCGGCAGGCGCTCGAGCTGTGGACGGGCAGGCTGCTCAGCAGCTTCGAGTTCGACGGCGCTCGCGTCGAGGTGGAGACCAGCGTCCATCCGGAGCTCGATCTGGTGATCGTGAAGCTGAGCTCGGCGCTGCTCGCCGACGGTCGCCTGGGCGTGGATCTGAAGTTCCCTGGCGTGTCCGCGCAGCTCAACCCCGATCCCGCGGACCGGCAGCACCCCGACGCGCACCGCACGCTCGAGCGCGGCCGCAGCCGGCGCGCTCTGCGGCTCGAGCGGCAGCTGGATGCGACACGTTATCACGTCCTGGCGCAGGCAGACCGCGAGCTGGCGATCGAGCGCGCGGGCCAGCACGAGTATCGCTTCACTGCACGCGGCGCCAGCACGCTCACCTTGCTGGTGGCCTTCA
>JAICTU010000532.1 GCA_025936205.1 Polyangiaceae bacterium
AAAAACGCATCCTCAAAAACGCATCCTCAAAAACGCATCCTCAAAAACGCATCCTCAAAAACGCATCCTCAAAAACGCAAAGTCGGCGGCGTTTCCCCGTACACCTCGGTGTAGTCCTCTTGCGAGGCCGTGATCACGCGCGCGGCGTGCGCGTGCGAATAGCTGCCGGCGAGGCGTACCTTGCTCGGTGAGCCCGGCACCAGCTTGTACGTCGAGAAGTAGTGCGTCAGCCGCTCCAGGAGCGCGGGCGGCAAGTCGCTCAGCTCCTTGGCGTTGCTCCAGACCAGATCATTGTCGAGCACGGCCACGATCTTGTCGTCCGCCTCGCCGTTGTCGATCATCTGGATGCCGCCGATCACGCGCGCGTTGAGCACGATGTCGGAGCGCGTGATGGCGCGCTCGCTCATCACGCAGATGTCGAGCGGGTCCCCGTCTGCGCGCTCCACGCCCGGCGCCGATAGCGCCGCCACGCGCTTGCCGCAGAACGTGCGCGGGATGAACCCATAGAGCGTCGGTGGCGTCGCGGCGCCGCGCTGCGGGCGATCGACACGCAGGTAACCAGTGGCCTTGTCGATCTCGTACTTCACCGTGTCGAACGGCGTGATCTCGATATACGCGCTCACGACTTCCGGAGAGCGGGGACCGGGCTCGAGGCCGTGCCAAGGATGCGGGCGCCAGCGAAAGAACGGCTGCGGCGTAGACATCGGCGCAGCCTAACGCCGAGCAGGTTTCGTGCAAATCATTCCAGCGCCATCACGAGGATTTGGGCCGGGCCTGCACCGGGCGCCCCCGCGCGACACCTCGGGGCGCGGCGCGTCCCCGGACAACCGGCAATTTCGACCCGTGCGATCGATCCGTCGAGCCCAGTGGCTCGTAGTTACGCTGACGCAACTGCCGCACCAGAAGACCCCAGTGAACCACGTCGAGACAGTCAGAAGTATCTATACCGCCTTTGGCCGCCAGGATGTGCCCGCGATCCTGGAGCGCCTCGCTCCGGATATCGAATGGGAGTACGCCTATCGGGACGAAGGCATCCCGTGGCTGCTGCCTCGGCGGGGACCCGAGGGCGCGCTCGCGTTCTTGCAGTCGCTCTCTGCGTTCCAGTTGACCAGATTCGACGTGCAACACGTGCTCGGCGAAGGCAACCTGGTCGTTGCGCTGATCAACGTCGAAGGCGTCGTCGTCTCTACAGGCAAGCGCATCGTCGAAGAGAACGAGGTCCACCTCTGGTTCTTCAACGAACGCGGTCTGGCACAGCGCTTCCGCCACGTCGCAGACACGCTGCAACACTGGCGGGCCTGTCAGCCCCCGACGGATTCGGCGAAGCTGCGGTAACCCGCTAACCAGGTCGCGCGATCGGCGCGTGAGCCGTCCACGATCTCGAGACCGAAGCCCGGCGGCACCGTGGCCATCGCGCTGCCGCCGTAGCCGCGCCGCCAGCACACGCGCGCCTCGAGCCGCACCAGGCGCTCCTTGCGCGGCGGCCGCAGCTCCAGCCAAACGGTGTCTTCCACCGGGGGCGCGAGGCTGCGCACGTACAAGCCGCCCTCGCTGACGTTGTACGAGAGTCCGTAGTCATCCACGTCGCGGCCCGCGCAGCGGAACGCGACCATGGTCCCGTAGAGCAAGCGCCGGCTGGAGCGCTGATCGTCGGCGGCGCCGCGACCCAGCTCGTTGGCGAGGAACACGATGTTCTCGGGAGGCGCGAAGCTGTCGGTCACGGCAGCGTTGGGCATGTCCTTGATCCAGACATGGATCTGGCGCATGTGCCGCGGCGGCGTGCTCACGATCCAGAGCGTGTGCGCGTTGCGCGGCGCCGCGCGCGTGATCAGCTCTTGCACGCCCTCGAGCTGTGCGTCGATCACCACCAGACGCGGGTTGCGCTCGCGCGCGAAGCGCTCGGTCTCCGCCAGGTCGACGGCGAAGTGGATGGCGTAGCCGGCGTTGCTGAGCATGCGGCCCAGCACGATGCGCCGGTCGCGGTCGCCGGCAGAGATCAACGCCACCTTGTCCTGGCTGGCAGCCGGTCGCTCCCAGGGCACCAGGGGCAGGCGCCGCAAGCGCGCGGTCAGCGCCTCTTGCCCGCGCAGCGCGACCACGTCGTCGCCGCCGCAGCTGAAGGCCTCCGCGAAGGCCAGCTCGCTCACCTCCGGCGCCAACGCCACGATCGGCACGAGCGCGTGGCGAACCTGCGCTCGCACTTCGAGGCAGCTGCGCTCGAGCGCGCCGTTTGCGCCATCGAGCAGCAGCGTATGCGGCTCGTTGTCCTCGAGCCAGCTCAGCGCCTCGCCGATCGAGTCGACTTGATTGAAATCGATGCCCGCCGCGCGGCTAGCTGCCTCCAGCCCTTCCGCCGTCGTTCCACCAAAACGACCTACTGCCAATGTCGCACGCATGGGTCCCCAGCTCTCTCTCCGGTCAACGGCGCAAGGCGCCACGGCCATAACCGCGGCGCTGGCCCGGATCCGAATCAATGAGGAGATTCGGGAGAGGCCGGGACTGTGCGGCAGGTGGCAGCAGCGGCTCCAGGCGCCCCGCCGCGACGCGCTCCAGGCCCCGGAGGACGCGCTCCGCATCGAGCTGAACGGCCAGCACCAGGGCCGCCGGGCTGGCGCTCACCACCGGCTGCGAGCGGGGCTGATCCAGGCTCAGCTCGCGACCGAGCGGGCCGCTCGACACGGCTTGCCAGAGGTTCGACAGCTGCTCGCGATCTCGCTCGCCGTCCCACGAACCGGCGATCGCGAGGCGCAGCTGCAAGACCTCGCCTTCGAGATCGATCGCGGCGGCGATCGCCGTAGCGGCAGTGAGCAGACCTGCGCCTTCCGGCAACGTGTGCTCCGTGAAGGGCCCGAGCGCATACATGCGCAGCGGGCCGGGCTGCAGAAACTCCGGCGGCAGACCCGAGAGCACGGCGCCGCGCAGGGCCGGAACAACGCCGGAAAGACGACCGCGCGCACGGTACTCGACGATGCGAGCCAGCATCGGATCGGCGACGGCCACCGCGAGCACCGCATCATCGAGACGCACCAGGGCCTCCGGCGTCGAACCCACGAGGCCCGTCACGCGCCAGACGGCGGAGTGCGTGCGCTGCACACGCGCCGATCCGGCGAGCCGCTCGATGAAAGGCTGCTCGGGCTTCGTCACCCAGCCGCTCGCGTCGGCGAGGTAGAGCGTGCCGAGCTCGAACCCCGCGACGATCGCGCGCTCGGTGCGCAACAGGTCGACCCCCGTCGCCTTTGCGAACAGCGCCCAGCGCTGATCGGTGAGCCAGCGCTCGCGCACGCCGGCGAGCGCGGGTTGCCGCGCGAAGTAGCTGGGGCTTCCGGCGATGAGCCAGCGCAGCCCCGCCGCGGGCACGAAATCGCTGAGCGCCCCGAGCTGCAATGGGGGTTCCTCGAGTTGTGGCGCCAGCGCTGACGGCGCGGCGGAGGGCGCACTCGCCGCGCAGCCGAGCAGAGCCAGCGCACAAAAGTGCCACAACCTGCCGAGCTGCTGCATCACCGTGCAACGCACAGTGGGGCGCCGGCGCTCGCCCCACAACGACACGATCCGAAGCGAGATATCAGCACGCCCGTGAAATGTCAGAGCGCGCGAGTCGATCGGCGGATCAGGGCTCGCTGGGCGGCGGCTCTGATGACGATCCGTTGCCCTCGTCTGCGCCGTCATCATCTTCATCGTCGTGCACGAGCGGCGAGTGGCGACTGGTATTCACCAGCTCCTTCAGCTCTTTACCGACTTTGAAGAACGGCAGACGCTTGGAAGGTACGGGCACCGGCTGACCCGTACGCGGGTTGCGCCCGTCGTACGGCTTGTAGGGACGCACCGTGAAACTCCCGAAGCCTCTGATTTCGATGCCTTGCCCGTCTTGCAAAGCACCGGTCATCGTGTCGAACACGCAATTGACGACCATCTCGGCGCGCGCTTTGGTCAAATCAGCGCGGGCCGCGATG
Organism: Polyangiaceae bacterium; assembly: GCA_025936205.1. The sequence goes on from JAICTU010000532.1 coordinate 3,951, forward strand.
GCGTCAATGAGTTCGCTCTTCGTCATTTTCCCTCCGTGGCGCCCCGTGATCCTCCTTCAGGGTTCACCGTAACCCACGAACTGTCAACGCTTTTTGAGGCTTCGCTGGGGCTGGATTCGGCCCTCTCGGCACGTTCTCGGCCATTGGGCTGGTACGCAATTTTCGCTTATCGAACACGCCGGCGGCGCACGGGCGGGCACGCCCGGGAGTACTCGGACGGAGCCGCAAAGGGTACGGTGGGCGGAGCCCGCAAAAGGTACGGTGGGCTTCCTGAGGACGTGGGGTGTCGCTCAGTCCGAGCCCACTCGATCCGGCCCGTACGGGAGCGGCTGGCAGGGACAAATTGGCTTGCATTCCGGTTGGTTAAGGGTCCACACTCGTGGATCGCCGTGAGTTTGCGCGGACGGAGGAGCCAATGGTCGACGACGACACACCTGTGAGCTCGACCGTCGCCACGTCGCCGTCCGGGCGCCCCCCGAGTCAGGAGCCGCCGAGTGCAGGCCCGCCGGAGGTAGAGGGGCCACCGCAGACGGAGCGAGACCCCGCCTCGGAAGCCTGGACCGGAATGGAGGCAGGCCGGCGCAGAGCCTCCGACAGCGCCCTACCGGAGGGGCAGAGCGGAGTGAGTGTCGGCCTTCCGCTGGCCCGCCCCTCGGGGCCCCCGTCGGCCATGTTCGCGCCCACCTCCGAGGAAGAAGACCTGGCTGTCGATTCGGGCTGGGCGGACGAGCTGCCCCCGGCCTCTTCGGTGACCGAGGCCACGCCCCGTTCGCCGGAAGTGGAGCAGCTCGCGCAGAGCGAGGCGGCGCGGGGCAGGCCTCTGCCGCGGCTGCAGCTGGCGGAGCCGGAACCTCCGCGCCTGCTGTACGAGAAGGCGCAGGAGCCTTCGGACGATTCGCCCATTCTGTACTGCGAGCGCGTGTTCGTGGTGGACAGCTTGCTCTCCGACGAGGAGCTCTCCGAGTATCTGCTGTCCGTGCTCACGGCGATTCGCGACGGCTGGCGGCATCGCGACAGCTCGCAGTTCGTGCAGCTCGCGTGTTTCGATCACGCCTTCGAGAGTGAGCCCCGCTTTCCACCGCTGGCCACGCTCTCCTGGAAGGACTGGCAAGGCCGCACCGAGCTGTGGGTGCGCGGCGTGCGGCGTTCCGGCGCGCCGCCGACGGTGGAGCTCGGGGCTCCGGAAGGCGCCGCGCCCGAGCACGCCGCCCCGGTCGAGGAGGGTCAGCCGACGAGCGACGTCGGTGAGCTTCGCCCGCGCGAGGGCGAAGAAGCGACGCCCCTGGTCGCGCTGCACGAGCGCCGGACGCCGCGTCCGGGCGACAGCGGGACTTCCTGGCAATCGCCGGCGCGCTCCGGCGAGTATCCGATCCCGAACACCAGCGCCGAGCAGGAGCCGTCCGAGCCGCCGCCGAGCTCGCAGCGCGTGCCCGCAGGCGAAGAGCTGATCGGGGCCCTGTTCGAGCGCATGAACGAGCTCTCGTACTTGCCGGATCTGCGCGCGGGCGCCGCGTATCTGATCGAGACGCTGGAGGAGTTCATTCCCTGCACGGGCATCGCGATCCACGTGCTGGACGCTGCCGCCGGCGAGTTTGTGCTGGCGCGTGCGCTGGCGCCGCAGGCCGCGGATCAGCTGGGCTCGCGTCAGTCCGAAACGAGCTCGGCGCTCGGGGCGGCAGTGCGCGAGCAGCGCGTGCTGCGCGTGGACGGCGCACGCAATCCGCTCTGGCGCTTGCTGGGGCTGGAGGTAGCGTACACGCTGTGCGCGCCCGTGCTGCAGCGCGGGCACGTGTTCGGCGCGATCGAGATCGCGCGCTCGGCGAGCGAGGGCGACTTCAGCGATAGCCAGCTGAAGGCGCTGCAGTTCATCGGCGAACAGTTCGCGGAGTTTCTCTCCGAGAGGCCGTTTGATCCGAGCGAGCTGCACTGAGGCGTCAGTCCTCGGCTTCGTCCTGCGGCGCGGGATCGTCTTGCGGCGCCTCGGACTCGAGCGACGCTGGAATGGGGGGTGGCACGCTCGCCGGGGCTGACGGGGGCG
>JAICTU010000475.1 GCA_025936205.1 Polyangiaceae bacterium
CGGTACCCAATCCACCGCAGCGCCACGACCACGCGTTGACGGGTGTGGGAGTGCCGGTTCCCTACATGATCCCGCAGCGCGAGGAGTTGCAGGCTGCGGCTGACGTGCTGAACGCGGGCAAGCGGGTGGCGATGCTGGTTGGTGCCGGCGCGATGGGGGCTCAGTCGGAGGTGCTGGAGCTCGCGGAGCGGCTCGGAGCCGGTGTGGCCAAGACCTGGCTCGGCAAGGCCGTGATCTCCGAAGAGGTGCCGTTCTGTACCGGTCACATCGGCCTGCTCGGCAGCAAGCCCAGCTGGGATCTGATGCAGGACTGTGACACCCTGCTGGTGATCGGCAGCAGCTTCCCCTACGCGGAGTTTTATCCGAAGGCGGGGCACGCCAAAGGGGTGCAGATCGATCGCGACGGGCGCCTGCTGAGCCTGCGCTACCCGATGGAGGTGAACCTGAAGGGCGACGCCCGGCAGACGCTGGCAGCGTTGCTGCCGCTGATCGAGGCCAAGAGCGATCGCATGTGGCAAAAGGAAGTGATCGAGAACGTGCGCCAGTGGTGGGGCATCGTACAGGAGCGCGCGATGATGTCCGGCAACAACGGCCTGCTCAACCCCGAGCGCGTGTTCTGGGAGCTCAGCCCGCGCTTACCCGATCGTTGCATCCTGGCAGCAGACAGCGGCACCGCGGCGAACTGGTTTGCGCGCGATCTGAAGATCCGGCCGGGCATGCTGGCCAGCGGCAGCGGCAACCTCGCCACCATGGGTGCGGCCGTGCCGTATGCCGTCGCCGCGAAGTTCTGCTACCCGGAGCGCGTCTGCATCGCGCTGACCGGAGACGGTGCCATGCAGATGAACGGCATCAACGCCTGCATCACCGTTGCCAAGTACTGGCACGAATGGTCCGATCCGCGCTGGATCGTGCTGGTCTTGAACAACCGGGATCTGAATCAGGTGACCTGGGAGCAGCGCATCATGATGGGCGACATCCGCTTCGTCGCCAGCCAGGAGCTGCCGGACTTTCCCTATGCCGGCTTTGCCGAGTCGATCGGGCTTCGCGGTATCCGCGTGGAAAAGGCGGACCAGCTGGCAGATGCCTGGGATCGCGCGCTCAGCAGCGATCGGCCCGTGGTCGTGGAGGCCTTGACGGATCCGGACACACCCACCTTGCCGCCGCACATCACGCTGCAGCAAGCCAAGAACTTCACCGAGACCATTCTGCGCGGCGACCCTAGTGAAGGCGGAATTCTCAAGCAAACCTTGAAGAGCCTGACCAGAGCATGAGGTCCCTTCAGCAGAGATAGCGCGCGGCGTCCGCGCTCTTCAGCGCCATGCCATGTCCCGGCCGGCTTCGGTCGGGACAGAGCTGACCCTGGCGTGGGAGCAGCGCGCCGTCGAACAGCAACGAGCTGATGCGGGTGTGGTCGAAGAAGTACTCCACGTGCTGGAGCGGGGTGAGCGCGCCGCCGATCTGCGCGTGGAGCTGCGGCGCACAATGTGCCGATAAGGGGAGCTCGAAGGCCTCGCACAGCGCCGCGACGCCGAGCAGGCCCGTGTAGCCGCCACAGCGTGTGAGGTCCGCCTGCAGGCAATCCACGGCGCCGGCCTGCAGCATGTGTCGGAAATAGGGCAGGGTGTCACCGTATTCTCCCGCCGCGATCTCCATGCCCGCCGGGCAGCGGTCTCGCAGCAGGCGCAGGCCCTCCAGATCACTCGATGGGCGCGGCTCTTCGAACCAGGAAACGTCCTGCTCGGCGAAGCGTCGAGCCAGCTCCAGCGCCTGCTTGCGAGAGTAAGCCCCGTTGGCATCGACGAACAATTGCACTCCGTTCCCGATCGCTTCGCGCGCCCGCGTCACGCGTTCCGGGTCCGCGGCAGGATCGCGCCCCACCTTCATCTTCACGGCACGCAGCCCATCCGCGGCCCAGCCGGCGAGTTGCTCGCACAACTGCCGTTCGTCGTAGCTGGTGAATCCGCCGCTGCCGTAGAGCGGCACGCCTGCGCGGCCTTTCCCGAACAGATCGGCCAATGGCAGCTCGAGGTAGCGCGCCTGGAGATCCCAGAGCGCCACGTCGACTGCCGAGACAGCCATGAAGCCCGCGCCGGGCACGCCGGCATTGCGCAGCGCATGCACCATCGCGGCCCACGCGCCCCGGATGTCAAACAGCGAGCGACCCAGCACCACATGCCGCAGCATGCCGTCGATGAAGGCTGCGGCGGCGCGCGAAGCGTAACTCCAGCCCAGCCCCTGCTTGCCGCCGGACTCGATGCGGACCAGCACAAGATCCGTGTGGTCCCACTTCAGGGTTCCATCGGATTCGGGTTGCTCGGTGGGGATCCGATACGTGCGAACCTCCAGGCTTTCGATGCAGATCTGCTTCATGGCTCCTCCGCCGCTTCGATCGGGTCCTCGATGGCAACGCAGAAGTCCCTGCCTTCCCAGAGTTCGGCGTCGCGCCAGTGAAACGTGAATGCAATGCTCGTTCCCGAGCGCAGCTCCGCCGTCGGTAGATCGGCGAAGAACAGCCCGAGCCCCGTATCGTGTGCTTCGACCTCCTGCCACGAGCGCCCAGCGTCCGCCGTCCAGCGGACCCTGCACTCCGCCAGCATCTCCAGTCTGAAAATTCGCCCCGACGGCAGCGATTTCCGGCGCGCATCGAAGCGCCAGCACGCGAGCGCAGACGAGCGCCGCTCGACCTGATACCGCTGCACGGGCTGCGGAGGCAGGTCAAACAACGCCTGGTCATGCAGTGAACGCAGCAGCTTGATGTGCTCTGCGTGCGCCCAGACCAGCGGGCGAGCCGAGTTGCTCGCCTCACCGGGAAACAAGTCCTGCTCGGGTATCGCTGAGGCTTCCCAGACCTGTTCCGGAATCAAGCCCGAAGCCGAGGCAAAGCGTTCCAGCGCGGTCAGCAGCTGGAGTGCCCGTGCTCGGTCGCCCTTGGCCAGCTCATAGTGTGCCCGCTCTCCGACCAGCAGTGGCCAGCCCCTGCCGATCCCGCGGCCGTCGTACGCGCTGCCATCCGCGTGCTCGCCGTAGCCATCGTGGTTGTAGCGGCGCCAGCAGGGCCCATTCGGAGTATCCACGCGGAGCACCTGATCGAGCACGCGCAACGTATTCAGGATGCGCGGATCGCTGGGTGCCCGCAGACCGAGGCGCACCAGAGCCAGAGCATCGGGGCTCACGATCTCGCTCGCCGCGAACACGCTGGCGCTTGCCGGCAGGTTCGGGATGTGCACGCGGGCGTCCGTCAGCGGTCCGGGCTCTTCCAGGCAGTTTCGGGGCGCCGTTCGCACATAGTATCCCGCCACGCCGGCCTGGCGCGCGAGCGCGGTGCCGCGCACATAGAGCCAGCTCTCGATCGAGTCGTTCCAGTAGTCGGCGGTGTCTCTCAGGTATTGCGCGAGTGCGCCCTCGTCGTTGCTTTCTGCCAGCTCGGCGGCAACCAGCAGTGCCGCGATGCAACAAGCCAGCGTGTACGCCGTGAGGCCCGAGTCCTCCTCCCAGCGGTCCTGGGGCGTGGCCGGCCCCCGTCGCACCAGAAAGCCTGCCGCGCGGCGCGCCATGGGCCAGAAGCTGCGCAGCTCCGCCGGGCTCATCCGGGCGTGTCGCTGCGCCAGCTCCAGGAGCAGCACCGGGGCGGCCGTCTCGTCCAGCTGAATCCCATCCCAGTGACCGGTGCCATCGAGCCACATGTTCTGGGGCCAATGTCCGTCAGCTTCCTGGGTCGCTTCGAAGTAACGCAGCACTCTGGCCACATCCGAGGTCGCGCCTGCGGCAAGTAGAGCGCTCGCTGTCTCGCAAGCATCTCGGGGCCAGACCAGGTGATAGCCACCGGCAAACTGATCGCCATGGGCTTCGCCCCAGGGAAAGCTCAAGCTGGCGATGATCCCGCCGGGATAGTCCTTCGCTTCGTGGACGCCGAGCACCGCCGTACTCACGCGATAGGCGCTCGTGTTGGCCTTCAGCGCGGAGCCGAGCGGCCACAGCGACCGCTGCCAGCTCTCCCACTCCTCCCGATACAGCTCACGTGCCGCGCCAAAGCCGATCGCCAGGCTGGCTCGGGCGCGATGCGCGGCGCCGCTTGCGCTGCGCCCAAACCCGAGCGCGAGGACGAACTCACGGCTATCGGTCAGGTCCAGCTCCGCCGCGAGCAGCACGTTTCCATCCGGCGCACTCTGGTATTCCCGGGTGAGCTGGCCGTGCGCATGCAGATCGTGCCAGGCATCGGAGCTGCCCACATACCCGACCGTGCAACGCCGCCAGGGCGCCGAGCAGGCGAGCGCCAGTGCGAGCTCCTTCGCTTCCGCGAACAATACAGGCCGCCCCTTGTGGTCAGCGAAGTGGGCGCTGTTTCCGCTGCCATGATTGCCCAGCCGCGGGGAGAGCAGCACGTAGACGCGGTAGTCGCGTGTATCGCCCTGAAGAGCTCGAAACCGAACCTGCTGCAACAGGGTGGGGCGTAGCGGGTCAGTCAGGACGACCTTTTCGAGCGCATACCGGCCCTGCTTGCAAGTATTGACGAGCGTGAAGCCCGGCACGCCTTCCGCCAGCCAGGCGATCTTGGACTCTGTGTCCCGCTTTTCCTCGGAAAAGAACGAGCGACCATCGGTGACGACCAGCTGCAGGTCCTTCACCGCAGCCAGATCGATGCGCGGATAGAACACCTCACCCACGACTCCGCGATGGATCGCGAACCAGACATGGCTGGTCGCGGTGCGCGACGTTCCGACGCCGCTCTTCCTGCTCGAGCTCCAGTCGGAGGGGGCACCGGGCGCGCCGGGCGCGCAGGAGGTACTGGTCACGCGAAAATGTGAGCAGGATCCATGCCTCGCGCTCGGTGTTCCCATGTTCCAGCGCAGCGGGTGCAGCGCGGTGTTTCAGGCGGATGGCTGCGGGGCCTTGCGCCACGGGCGAGGCATTGGGCCGCACATCGGGTGGCACCGCGACGTGCGGGTCCAGGTCGAGGCGCCCTCCACTGACGTCGATCGCGCGTCACTAGCCAGGGTCGATCCCTCCCGTATGCAGGGCGCCTCCCGGGCGGGGGGCTTTCGCGACGTCGAGTCGAGGTTTCCATGGAAACCTCAACTTCGATTCGATGCACCCGCCCCAGGTATGCCCGGGGTCGGCTCTACGCCTGCAATTCTCCGCTGAGACGCCGCGTGAGGCGCGCGCCCTCCACCGGCTCGATGCGCCCCGCAACGCGGTATCCTTGCCCAGCTCCCTTCACTTCAGCGTCGGTCGTACGTGCAGAGTCACCTGGTCCGAGCCCACCATGAAGTCCGGGATCTCGATCACCTGGCGCTGCTCGGAGCGAAAAGCCTGCGGAGAAGCGCTGGCGGCCTCCTGCCGGATGCTATCCAGGGCTCCGGGCGGCAGCTGCTCGGCGACCTGGCCCTTGAAGGCCACGCCGTTGCCCTTCTGAATCATACCGGCGCCGTTCCCGGCGCCAACTCCCAGAGCGCCCCCACCGTCCGCCGCGACAACGTCCGCCCCTTCGCGCACAACGACACGTGATACCCGCGCGGCGGGCGCCGCACCTCCACCGGCTCGATGCGCCCCCGTAGCGGGCTATCCTTGCGCACGAGCTCCGGCACCACGCCCACTCCGCAACCGAGCGCGACCATCGCCAGGATCGCCTCGTTGCCATCCACCTCCGCGTAGACCTCGGGCTCCGCCTCTTGCTCTTCCAGCCAGGCGTCGATGCGTTCGCGATCGAGCCCCCTGCGCGGCAAGATCACTGGCAGCCCATTCCAGTGACTCCCGCCGAGCTTCGCCCGGCGTGACAGCCCTTCGTCGGAAGCGGGAGCGATAAAGGACAGCTCAGTGAACGCGAGTCGCACATAACGTAGCTCGCTCGGCGGGCGGTCAGGCTCGGGCACCACCGCCAGATCGACCTCGTCGTTCTCCAGGCTCTGCATGCAGCGCGCCGCGTCCGACGTGCTGAGCTGCAAGTGAATGCCGGGGTAGCGCGCGCGGCAGCGCGCGAAGAGCTTGGGCAACACCGAGTGGCACGCGGTGACCGTGCAGGCGATGCGTAGCTCGCCTGTGGGGGCCTGCTTCTCCGCCGCCAGGGCCTCCAGCAGGCGCGTGTGCCCAGCCAGTTGCGCACGGGCATGGTCGCGGAAGATTTCTCCGGCCCGCGTCAAGGTGACGCTGCGGCGGCTGCGCTGGAACAGCGGTTGACCCAGTTCTTGCTCCAGGCGCTGGATGAATCGGGTCAGCGCGGAGGGGCTCATGCGGGCTGCCTTGGCGCTGCGCGCGAAATGCAGACTCTCTGCCAAGTGCAGGAAAATACTGAGCTCCTGAGGAGTGGAGAAGGCCATGTTGCGATCTGTGCAACACAGACTATCAATAATAGGGTCAAACGCAACGTTGGCTGAACCCCCCCGGCGATCTATCATCCTGGGCCTCAGGAGATGCCCGGAGGCATCGAAACCGCGAACCGCGCGAGACGCGAGAGAGAGCCACCATGTCCCGACAGAACTATTTCAACACCCTCACGATGGCGCAGAAGCTGGAGCAGCTCGGTCAGTGTCGCTTCATGGACCGCAGCGAGTTCAACGGGGTCGAGAAGCTACGCGGCAAGAAGGTGGTGATCGTCGGCTGTGGCGCGCAGGGGCTGAACCAGGGTCTCAACATGCGCGACTCGGGGCTCGACGTGAGCTACGCGCTCCGGCAGGACGCCATTGATCAGAAGCGCGTGAGCTACACCAACGCGACCGGCAACGGTTTCAAGGTGGGCAACTACGAACAGCTGATCCCGACGGCGGATCTCGTCTGTAACCTCGCCCCCGACAAGCAGCACGCCGACGTGGTGAAGAAGGTGATGCCGCTGATGAAGAAGGGCGCGTGTCTCGCCTACAGCCACGGCTTCAACATCGTGGAAGAGGGCCAGCAGATCCGCAAGGACCTGACCGTGGTCATGGTCGCTCCCAAGTGCCCCGGTACCGAGGTGCGCGAGGAGTACAAGCGCGGCTTC
>JAICTU010000809.1 GCA_025936205.1 Polyangiaceae bacterium
CTGGATGCCGGGCGGCTGCGCCGCCACCCGCGGCGGCAGCCCCTGCCGTGGAGGGCGGCGGAGTGGAGGGCGCCTCATTCTGGAGCTGCACGACGGGCGCGGGCGCGCTGGTCCCGGCGCTCTCGCTCAAGGTGACTCCCTTGCCTGCAGAGTCCTTCGGCGCGGAGTCCTGGGCGCGGGCAGCGGTGACAGAAAGCATCACAGCGCTGGCGACACCACCGCGCACGAGCAAAGAAAGAATCAGAGTCCGCATACAGCTCCTGAGTTGACCATCGCACTGGGCTCGAGTGAATTGCGCACGATGGAGCCGGCCGCGGCAATTGGGGCCGGTTTGAGCGAGCGGGAGTCAATCACACCTGCTCGCTCGAAGTCATCCCCATATTTGGCGCTCGGGTTTGTCGAACGTCGAGCGCTGCGCCTTGAAATGGCTCTGGTCGCGCTGCGCGCGGCGTGTGCTGAGCGCGGCGAAGCGTGCGCAGCCTGCCTTGTTCCCACCGCTGTTGCTCGGGCGTTCGCGCGAGCGAGAGCGCACGGGCGTGCGCGCGCTCGTGTGCGCTGCAAACGTTCCCACAGGTGCGATCGCGAGATCGCACCTGGTACCCAGCGGCACGCTCCGGTGCGTGTGCGGCGCGTCGAGCGAGGGCTGCTGACGCATGACAGCAAGCGCCGCTGCGCGAGCCGGGCGCAAGCGTTCCCGCCTCCGATGCGCGGTGTTCCGGATCGAGCTTGCGCGGCACAGTGCGGCCGAAAATCAGCTGTCTCGGAAACAGGTCGCTGGGGTGAAAGCACCCAGGCTCCGCATGCCCGGGGTGCGGGATTGTCAGCACGATCGGGATTTCAGTCGCGGTCCGCGACGAGCGGGCTTTTTTTCAGCCACGCGCAGCGGCCTCTAGCGTCCTCGCGAGCCCCGGCATAGATTAGCAGCCGCTGCTGGTGATTGGAAATCCGTGCGCCAGAGAGAAGCTTTCAGACGGAACTGATCCGGCGGAGTGCGCGCCGCGGCGGCGCTGGGAGAATGCGAGCGATGCGACAGGGATGGATGTTGAACCGAAGGCTGGAGAGCGAGATGCCGCGCAGGACGCCAGGCGTGTTCCCGGCAGGCAATTTTTTGGCAGCCAATTTCCCGGCAGCCAGCCGTCTCCCGGCAGCGCAGTGTCTCCCAGCAGCCAAGTGTTTTTCGGCAGCCAAGTGTTTTTCGGCAGCCAAGTGGCTGGCGTTGTCGGCGCTGGCAGTGGTCGTCGGTTGCGGCGGTGAAGAGCGCGTCGCGGACGGCCAGCACTACCCGGACGTCGACGTGATCGACAACATGGAAGACGGCACGCAATACATCCTGTCCGACGACGGGCGTGTCGGGCTCTGGTACACGTATAACGACGCCAGCGCGACCGGCACGCAAGAGCCGTCGGTCGGTTTTCCGATGTATCGCACGCGGCGCCCCGACGGCACGCCGGATCCGTCTTCGCAGGTCCTGCCGCGCGAGTGCGGCGGTGGGCCCTTCACGGGCGAGCGTGATTGCTCGTTCGTGGCGCGCACCTGGGGCACCGGGCAACGTGGCTGGGGCGCGGGCATGGGCGTCGATCTGAACGGCGAAGGCGGCGCGAAGAACCCGATCGATGCCAGCATGTACGGCGGCATTGGCTTCTTTGTGATCGGCAGCGTACGCGCGAACAACATTCGCGTGAACATCCAGGACGTGCGCACGACACCCGAGTCCGCGGCCGCAGCGGATCGGCGCGGCATCCCGCGTTGTGAGTCGTTTTTGCCGGATGGCACGCCGACGGGGCGCTGCAACGACCACTACGGCGTCGCGCTCGGCGGCATCAGCCCCACGCAGTGGCGCTGGGTGACGATCCCGTTCATCTGCATGAAGGGCCAGGCCTTCGGCTATCCGAGCCTTGGCGGGCAGCCGGCGGAGAACACCTTGCGGCGTGACGCGATCGTGGGAATCCAGTTCCAAGTCGCCGGCTCGGATCCGGCGGATACCGGGACACCGAAAGACCCGGTGACGCCCTTCGACTTCTCGATCGACAATCTGTCGTTCTTGGGTACCAACGTCATCAACGACTCGACGCCTTGTACCCAGTGAAGCCCTGTACCCAGTGAAGCCC
>JAICTU010000746.1 GCA_025936205.1 Polyangiaceae bacterium
CGCTGGATGACGCGAGCGCTCTGCTGCGCCATGTTTTCCTCTTCGGCACTGGCGGCGCTCGACCCCGGCAATTCCACGTGATCGGCATCGACGCTCGTGCGTTCCAGCTTGTGCCTGGCGGAACGCGCGTAGCTGATGAAGCAGTTGCGAGCGATCGAATAAGCCCAGGGCGCGACCGGCTTGCCTCGGGCGAAGGACCCGCGCGCGCCGTGCATGCGCAAGAACGTCTCCTGGGTCAGGTCTTCGGCTACATCGCTGCTGGCGCCGAGGCGCCGCAAAAATAGGCGCAAGCGTGCTGCCAGCGCCGCGAAAACTTCCGCGAAGGCGAGGTCGTCGCCGTCCGCATGGCGCTGCATCGCCAGATCTGCGCCGGAGAGGCCCAACTCTGCTGCTGTGGAGCTTGGCTCGGGGCCGAAGCTTGCGGAGGCGAATTTCCCGGCGGGGACGCTGCGCTCCGGGCGCCCTAGAAAAGCAAGGCTAAACAAGCAGGTCATGTCCTTGCGGGCGTGCCTCGAATCGACCGGCCCGGAGCCTGACACGGGCTTGCCAGCAAGTAAAGCGAACGCCTTCGGGGCGGGCGTGAGTGTGTAGGGCGTGCTTTTTCGAAGTAACGCCCGGGCGTGTGCTGCGTAAGGAACGGCAGAGTCATACGTCGAAGACACGCCAGCGATGACACGCTCGCAGGCTCGAACTAATCTGGCACGTCGGGCGATGGGGTTTCGCCGTACGTCCCGGTTCCACTCCACACACCGTTTCGGCGGGACAGGATGAGGCTCATGCAGATCGTACAGATTGCTCGCCAGCTTCGAGACACCGGCCTCGGCATCGCGCGACGGCTCGCGTTTCTCGGCCCGCTCCTCGCGCGCTTCACGGTTGGGGTGGCGTTCATCGACTCGGGCTGGGGCAAGGTCCACAACCTGGAGAAAGTCACCGCGTATTTCACGGAGCTCGGCATTCCCGCCCCGCACATTCAAGCGACCTTCGTCTCCTGGGTGGAGCTCGTGTGCGGCTCGCTGGTGTTGCTCGGTCTGGGCACGCGCCTCGCCGCCGTGCCGCTCATCTGCACCATGATCGTCGCCTTGATCACCGCAAAAGCGAGTGACATCTCGGGCCTTTCCGATCTAGTGGGGACCATCGAATTTACCTACATTGCGCTGCTGGTGGGGCTCACGTTGAGCGGCGCCGGGGCGCTCTCGCTCGATCGCTTGCTGGGGCGCGGAGCCTCCGCCGGATCCGCATCGCGCGGCGCTCTCGGCGCTCACGACAGCGTTGCGTCACTGCGATGAATCACTGCGATGAATCACTGCGATGAATCTAGGAGCCCGCCCCAATCGGCAGAGCGTGCACCTCGAGACCAGGCAAGAGGCCGCCGCAATCCATCAGGATTGCGGCGACCGACGAGCGACGGAGCGGGGTGCGCAAAAGCCGAATGGGATGGGCTCTCAACTTGGGCTGGTTCCTCTCCGGGGTACCAGTCGAGATGGAACGACGATCACTCAAAGGATAGAGATTCATGAATCACAATTCATTTTTGGCGGCAGCCGTCTCCGGAATCCTGCTCGGAAGCAGCACGGTCGCACTCGCGGGCGATGCGCCCGCAGGCAAGGCCAAGGACAAGTCCTCGGCGGGCGCCAAGCATTCTTGCAAAGGTAAGAACGCCTGTAAGGGGCAGGGCGGTTGCAACACGGACAAGCACTCTTGCAAGGGCCAGAACGCCTGCAAGGGTCAGGGCGGCTGCAAGGGCTGAGCTCGGCTTTCCGAAGCCTGCTTGCCGGAGTACCCTCGAAGCCAGAGATGCGGATCTCGGCTTCGAGGGGCTCCTCGATCAGGAGCGGGCCAAGGTTTTGACGATGACGGCGTTCTCCGAGCGTTTCGGCTTACCACCGCTGGGCTTCGGTGTTGGTCTGCGCAGCGTACACTATCAGCACATCCTCGCGGAGCGGCCCCCGGTCGGTTGGTTCGAGGTGCTCAGCGACAACTACATGCACACGCGCGGCCGCCCGCTCGTGTTTCTGGACAAGGTCGCAGCTCTCTACCCGGTGGCGTTGCACGGCGTTGGCCTTTCGATCGGATCGAGCGATGCGCTGGACCGTGCGTATTTAAAAGAACTGGCCGCGCTCCGGCAGCGCGTGAACGCTCACTGGGTTTCCGACCACATCTGTTGGACCGGTGTGCACGGGCGCTACGGGCACGATCTGTATCCCGTGCCGTTCACCGAGGAAGCGCTGCGCCACATCGCCCGGCGTGTGTGCCAGGTGCAGGATTTCCTGGAAGCGCCGCTGGTGCTGGAGAATCCCTCGACGTACCTGGAATTCACCAGCTCGGTGCTGTCCGAGCCGGAGTTCATCTCCGCGCTGCTCGAGGAGTCGGACGCCGGCCTGCTCCTGGACGTGAACAACGTGTACGTGAACGCTCACAATCACGGCTTTGATCCGCGAGCGTACTTGCAAAAGCTCCCGCTCGAGCGCGTCGTGCAGTTCCATGTCGCGGGTCACACGCTAGTAGGAGAAACCGGGACTCCGTTCCGGGCTTCTCGGCGGATCAAGGAAGTACCGAGTCCAAGCTTGCCCCCGGAGCTGGTTTCGACGCGGCCCTCACCGACCGGGGACGCGGCGCCTCCTGGTCCAAGGAAAGGAGCCGGCACGAACTTGGGGCACGAGGTACTCGCGCAGGGCTATCTCGCGGACACGCACAGCGCGAAGGTAGCGGACGGCGTGTGGCAGCTGCTCGAAGAGGCCGTCCGTCTCGGCGCTCGCGCTCCCGTTCTGATCGAGTGGGATGCCGATATCCCCAGCTTCCCGGAGCTCCAGTCCGAGCTCGAGAAAGCGCAGGCTCACGTCGCTCGCGCGCTCGCCGCCGGGTCTGCAGCGGCCACGTCTGCGCAGCCGCAGGGCGCGCAGGCCGAGATCGCTGTCGAGGGGCTGCGGCCGTGAAGGTTGGCCGCGCATCGAAGAGCTCCGGGCTGGCTCTGCCGGAGCTCCAGAGCTGGTTGTTCGAGCGCGTCACCGAGCCGCGGTCGCAGGGCAGCCGGGAGCCGGGCGCTGAAATCGCGCTCGAGGAGCTGGTGGTCGCTGGTCGGCTCGAGCC
>JAICTU010000352.1 GCA_025936205.1 Polyangiaceae bacterium
CGAGTCTCGGTCACTACCTGGCCGAGCGCTACGCGCCGGTGGTGGCCGCCGCCGCGAAGAGCTTCGATGTGATCGTGGCGACCGCGTCGAGCTACGGAAAAGACCTGCTGCCCCGCGTGGCGGCCCGGCTCGACGCCGCCTATGCGTCGGACTGCTCCGACGTGACCAGCAAGGGTGGGCAGCTCAGCTACAAGCGCCCGATGTTCGCGGGCAATGCTTACGGCTTCTGCACTCTGGACACGCCGAAGCAGGTGGTGGGGGTACGGCAGAGTGAGTTCGAAGCAGCGCAGCCGAGCGGCGGCGCCAGCCCCATCGAAAGCGTCCCGCTGGCAGCCCCGGGCGGGGCGGCGCAGCGCATCGAGTTCGTCTCGCTGGATCAGGTCAAGAGCGAGCGGCCCGAGCTGGCCGAGGCGCGGGTCGTGGTCTCGGGTGGGCGCGCGCTGAAGGATCAGTTCTTTCAGGTCATCGAACCGCTCGCGAATAGCCTCGGGGCGGCCATTGGTGCAAGCCGCGCCGCCTGCGACGCCGGGTATGCTCCGGGCGATTTCCAGGTCGGTCAAACCGGAAAGGTCGTGGCTCCCGAGCTCTACGTCGCCATCGGCATCTCGGGCGCCATCCAGCACATCGCGGGCATGAAGAGCTCCAAGACCATCGTCGCGATCAACAAGGACCCCGAGGCCCCGATCTTCCAGATCGCCGACTATGGCTTGGTCGCCGACCTGTTCCAGGCCGTGCCGGAGCTCGTGGGCGCGCTGGAGGCGCGGAAGCAAAAATCGTGATTCAGTCGGGGCCCCCGACGTCTTTTTTCGAGCGCGGCGCGCTCGAGTAGTGCTATCGGGGGAACCGATTTTTGAGTCCTACGGGGCGTAGCGCAGTTTGGTAGCGCGCACGGTTCGGGTCCGTGAGGTCGGCAGTTCAAATCTGCCCGCCCCGACAATCTCTCCCGAGTGTTCTGACGAATCGGATCCGAAAGAATCCGAAGGAATCCGAAAGGAAGAGGCTGGGCGAATTCGTTCAGCCAGGCTTGACAGACCGAGAGATCGGACGGAGAAGCAACTCGAGGGCCGGCAGGCCGTGTCTTGCATCCCCGTTTTCCTGCGCTTTCTGACCCGTCGCAGTTCTCCGTCTGTACCAATGCACATCCTCGATATCTTCGAGACGCGTCCGAGCACGTTCTCGTTCGAGTTCTTTCCGCCGCGCTCTGAAGAAGCATCCAACACCCTGTTTCAGGCGCTGCGCAGTCTGGAGCGGCTGAAGCCGTCGTTCGTGTCCGTCACGTACGGTGCTGGCGGCGCCTCACGGCAGCTCACGCACGACCTGGTGCTGCGCATTCAGCAGACCAGCCCGCTGGTGGCGGTGCCGCACCTGACCTGCGTGGGCCACCAGGAGGCCGAGATCCAGGAGATCCTGGAGCGCTACGCGCAGGCCGGCGTGAGCAATGTGCTGGCGTTGGGTGGTGATCCCCCGCGAGGCCAGTCCAGCTACGACCGCTCGCGGGACGCGTTCCGTCATGCCGCAGACCTGGTGCGCTTCATCTCGCGCTTCAACGCGCGCCGCCTCCACCCCCACTCGCGCGGCTTCGGTGTCGGCGTCGCGGCGTTTCCGGAAGGCCATCCCGCAACCCCCAATCGCCTGCAGGAGATGGACTTTCTGAAGGCCAAGGTGGACGAGGGGGCGCATTACATCTGTACGCAGCTGTTCTTCGACAACCGCGACTTCCACGATTTCTGCGAGCGCTGCGAGCTGGCCGGGATCCGCGTGCCGATCATTGCCGGTATCATGCCGATCACGAGCTATTCGGGGATGCAACGCATGGCGGAGCTAGCTGCCGGCGCGCGCTTCCCCGCCCGCTTGCTACGGCAGGTGCAACGTCACTCGGACGACGCAGCGGAGATCGAAAAGATCGGTGTCGAGTGGGCCACCGAACAGTGCCGAGAGCTGCTCGAAGCACGCGTACGCGGCATTCACTTTTACACGCTCAACCGCTCCAAGGCGACGTTGCAGATTTACGCGAACCTGTCGCCCCTGTTGACCCAAGCGTAGTTTGAGCGCGCTGCGCGTCCGCGCACACTCGGCATCTGTGCACGGCATGACGTTGCAGGGCTCGCTGTGTGGAGGGCTGCGCGAGGGTGAGCTGCACGCCAGTGTCGCAGCTTGCTGCAGTGCGCGCGGCTCGGCACCGCGACGGGCAGTGTTTCATCGAGGTTCCACACTGCCCCAAACGCCCCCAGGATCCGCTGGTTCGCAGCCGCTGTGGGCGGTTGTGAGGCGGCAAATTTATCTTTGATTTTCACTACTTAGATATCAGTTCAAAATCAAGTGGCACTGTAAAGACTCCTGGCTTAAAGTGTAAGTGCAATTTCTGCCGTCCCTCGCACGGCATTACGCAGAGGAGTTTCCAGTGCCAATAGAGCTGCCCGCGGTGCGCATTCTCATCGTCGATGATGACCGGCAGATCTGCGACTACATGCAGATGCTGTTGGAAAAGGACGGATTCGCGGTAACCGCCCTCACCGACCCCACGCTTGCCGAGAACGAGATCCGTCAAGGCGACTTCCACGTCATCATCCTCGATTTGATGATGCCGAAGATGAACGGCATCGAGGTGCTGCGCAGAATTCGCGCGATCGACAAGGACATCGCGGTGGTGATTTTCACCGCACACCCGAACCTCGACTCCGCGATCGCGTCGATGAAACTCGACGCTGTCGACTACCTGAAGAAGCCGTTCAACGTGGATGAATTCCGCGAGGTCCTGTCGCGCGTGATGCGCAAGAAGGGCCTGGCGCGTACACCCGAGGAGCAGCTCCACAAGATCATCGGCGACACCATCCGGGGCCTTCGCAAGGAGAAGGAGCTCACGCTCAAGCAAATGAGCCGCCGCACCGGGCTCAGTATTTCGCTCCTCTCGCAGATCGAGCGCGCGGAATCGAGCCCCTCCATCTCCAGCTTGTACAAGATCGCGGTAGCGCTCGACTCGCGGATCCAGGACCTGTTCGGCAAGGACTGAATCCACCCGGGAGGGTTGACAGCCCGGAGGGGGGCGACCATAGTCCCGCGGAAATCGACATTCGCCGATGTAGCTCAGTTGGTTAGAGCAGGCGTTTCATAAGCGCCGTGTCGCAGGTTCAAGTCCCGCCATCGGCACCGCATCTCTCCGCGGGGGATCGCTCCCCGCGCCCGAATGTGGTGGTGTTCGGCAATGGCACTCGGGTAGCTCCGGAATCGTCCGGACTTGATGCTGATTCCGGTGTTGTTACCCGCTGTTGCCTTCCGGCGTGACAGTGCTGTCCCGCGCGGGCGAGGGCACCATCGAGCCGGCTCGCTCCCGCAGGCGATCGGGCTTCGAAATGATCAGGCTTCGAAATGATCAGCCTGTCGTGCGGGAGCGACGCTCCAGCGCGCCTGAAGCTGTGGAATCAGTTGCTGGCGTCTTTGCCGGCATCCCCCGCATCGAGCGCGCCAGCATCGACGATGTCCGAGGCACCACCGGATCCCGAGCTCCCGCCCACCCCCGCGCTACCGGCCTGCCCGGCTAGCCCTGAGCCGGCAATTCCGGTGAAGCCAGCCAGACCCAGGTTCCCGCCGAGTCCGCCAGAGCCGCCCCCTCCGGCGCCGGCAGCTGGACCGCCGCCGACTCCCCCGTCTTGAAAATCGAGAACGACGTTCTTGCCGCAGGCGCTGATGCACCCGGCCAGGACAGCTCCGCACAACAAGGCGCGAGTCCATCGAGCCCGCGAGCTAGCTGCTCGGCACGATGCAGTTCCAGACTGCCTGCACAGAAACCTGCGCACCAGCCCGTTGCACGCGAGACGCACGAAGGTAGAAGTCAAGCAACGCTCCTTTTAGCCCGCAAGGCCGGGGGGGCGCCACCAGATTTTTCAGCCGCTCCCGCCTGCGGGGATCCCCCCCGGCTCCGAGAGAGGGGCTTCGCCCTTCGCCCCAGCCGCCAGCGGTTGCGCTCAGCGAAGCGACTCGGCAGTTTCCCTCAGCCGAGCAACTCGGCGAAGCGTTCTCGGACCAGCGCTCCCGCCGCGTCGCCTGCCGATTCCGGCTCGTAGCCAAAGCGCTGGCACAACGTATCGAGGCAGCGCTGGGCAGCACGCCGTTGCCCGGCGTCCAGACCTGTGCCGGCGCCGCGCACGAGGATCGCCACGTCCCGCACCAGCTTTGCCACGGCCACACGCCGCTCCCCGAAGACGGCGTCGCGCAGGCGCCGCAAGTAACTGATGAAGACCGGAGAGTCCTCGACGCGGCCGTCGGGGTGCTCGATCGCCCAGGCAGCAATGTTGCTGATCAGCACGTGCCGGCGCTCGCGCGTGTCGTCGGCGCTCTTGAGCAAGGTCTCCACCTCCTGCATCAGCCGCTCGTCGGGCGGCTCGAGCTGGCCGGTGACGGCGTTCTGCACCTTCTCACCCTTCACCCAGTGGCTGACGTGGTGCACGTAGCGCCCGAGCAGCGCGGCGTAGCTGGAATCATCCACCAGCCCGCTGGAGACGCGGAACTCGTCTTCCAGCAGATCCAGCAAGCGCACACGCAGCTGACGCCGGAAGCCTTCGAAGTCGTGATAGTGCCCCGGTTGCTTCTCCTCCTGGAGCCAGGCGTACTCGTTGGTGCGGCGGCACAGGTGATCGAGCTCGATCAGCACCGCAAACGGTGACAGGCAGCTGTACTGCGTGCTCTGCGAAGCATCGAGCAGCACCGTTCGCATTTCACGCGGGCTGGCACCCACGCTGCCCTCGTAAATCACGTAGGCATCTCCCTCGTCATACAGGCGAGGAATGGCCGCGCGGATCAGCTTCTGGGCCTCATCATCCAGGCGGTCCGGCGGTTTGCCGGTGCTGTAGAGATCCATCTTCTCGAAGGCGGTGAGCTCGGAGACGATACCGCGCAGAGGGGACTCGTAGCGATCCGCGTTGGGGCGCCGCATCCGCGTCAACACCGCGAACATCGCCGCCATGCGCGTGGCGTGAGGCGCCACGTGCCGGCGGATCTGCGGGGCGATCTGCGCGTCGTAGATCGCCATTTCTTCCACCCAGCTGCGCAGGTAGGGGCTCCGGATCAGCTCCAGCCTGCCGCGGAAGCTCTGGAACTCCGGGTGCTCACGGAAGGCCGCCAGCTGCAACTCATTGGCGGAGGCCAGCATGAAGCAGTTCAGCTGGATGTTCTGACTGCGCAGGTTCACCTCGCCGGTCTCGACCGACAGCTGGAGGTACTTGAACGTATCCAGCGGGCGCTTCAGCAAATCCGAGAATTCGAGCATGCCACCCGAGGCCTCGATCAGCTCGCCAAACGCCTCGAACAGAGTGACGGCCTGCAGCGACGACGGCAGCGCACCCAGCGAGCGGTCCGCCGTGATCTGGCGCTCGCCAGCGTCAACGGAGAGCTGGGGTCCGATCGTGACCGCGCCACAGCGGTAGTGGCGAGAGATGAAGTAGCGCTCGACCTGCACGTGGCGCAGCACCTGTTCCAGGTTGCCCTCGTAGCTGGAGAGCAACGCCTCGAACACTTCCTTGTTCTTGTGCGAGAGCTCGCCGCGGTAGATGCGCTGGCCCAGCGGCTCCGTCAATCCACGACTCTTGCAGATGCGATCCAGTAACTCCCGGCGCTCTGGGTTGGGCAGCAAGAACAGCGGATGATCGCGCACTTCGACAAATAGCCGGCTGTCGATCTTGTCTTCGGGCAAATGAGCGTAGCTGGTGGTCTCCTGTGCGCGGTCGGAGCTATCGCCGAAGCCGATGCTGCCACGCAGCGTATTGCGACTGGGAAACACCCAGTGAAAGCGGTACAGCGCGCCCTGGTCGAGCGTGGAGTAGTGCTCCAGCGCGCGCATCAGGCAGGTGGCGACCGTGCTCTTGGCGGAGCCGTTGGGGCCATGCATCACCGGCAAGCGGTTAGGCCTGCCTTCGCGCACGAAGTTGCTGAGCACGCGGTACAGCTCGCCCTGGACGCGCTCTTGCCCCACCAGTGAATCTCGACGCGCCTCCGCGCGCTCGAGCCAGGGCAGCTCGAACAAATTGTACCAGGTCGACTTGCCCCAGGGGCGCTCGATCTCCTTCTTGCCGTAGTGATCGAACGCGCCCTTCACGTACGCGGCGGCGTCACGGCTATGGCGCGCTGGATCGGTCGCAAACAGGTCGAGGTATTCGGCAAACGAGAGAACGCGCCGCTTGCTGCGGAACTCGTCCGACACCCGTGAGCAGATGGCTTTGAGCTCTTCGGCGCTGCGAATGGTTTGCATGGTCGGCCCTTTTTGGTCAGCCCTCTTCATCCCGTACGTCACGACTCACCGATCCGTCGAGGGCTCGTTCGCGGAACCAGTCGTGACCCCGCGAACGATCGGACGGATTCGGCGGCATTATATAAAGAGCAACGCTAGCACCACGCCGGCCAGCAGCGCGGTCGCAGCGACCAGTACCGGAGCCAGCCAAGGTCGCTTGACGGGCACTCGAAAGCTCGAGGGCGGCCCCGAAACGCCGGCTAGCGCAGGCTGACCCGCGGCCTCGCGGGCACCGGCTCGATGGCTCGACGAGGCTGGCGGCGCGAGCGAAATTCCGAGCCCCTCGCGCTCACCAAAGAACGAGTCCGTGGCGCTCACCTGCGAACGCACGGCGGTGGTGTTGTCCATCAGCGCGCGAAGCCGTGCGCCAATCTGCTGCCGGAGCTCCGCTTCGGTTGTGGTCGCCCAGCTCCGGTGATCGCCGGAGAGGCCGTAGCCCCGCCCCAGCTCGTCCGCGAGCTGACCCACTGTGGCGGTGCGCAACCCCACCACCTTCTTCATTGCGCGCAGCAATGCATCGTCGATGCCGCGCGGGATGTCCGCTTTGCCCGCGCTCGCGACCTGACTCGGAGGTACGGGCTCCTTCGTCAGGATCTCGAGCAGGATGCTGGGGCCGTTGACGCCCTTGAACGGTACTTGCCCGGTCAGACATTCGTACGCGATGGCGCCCAGCGCCCAGACGTCGGCGCGCCCGTCGAGGCTGTCCAGCCCCTGCGCTTGCTCGGGCGGCATGTAATAGGGTGAACCGATCGTGGTGCCCATCACGGTCAGCTTCTTCGCGTTGTTCGCGTTATCGCGTACAGAGCCGAAGTCGAGAACCTTGACCATGTCCCCATCGCTGGTCTGGCAGAGAAACAGATTCTCGGGCTTCAGATCGCGATGGACGACCTTCTTGGCGTGGGCTTCGTCGAGCGCGAGCGCCACTTGGCTGATCATGCGCACCAGGCGCTCGGGAGCCAGGTGGCCCTCCCGCTTCAGCGTGGCGCGCAGCTCCTCGCCGTAGAGGAACTCCATGACCAGCGCGAATGTGCCGTCGTCGGTCGGTGCGAAGTCGAGCACATCGATGACGTGCACGCTGGAGAGCTGCGAGCTGACCTCGAACTCGCGCTTGAAGCGCTCGACGGCGACCTCGTCCTTGGCCACCTCGGGGTGCAGCACCTTGAGCGCGACGTTGCGCTGCTCGACCAGATCCAGCGCCTCATACACCCGCCCCATGCCGCCGTCGGCAACCACCCGTCGCAGCTGGTAGCGATCGAGCAGCATGCGCCCGACGCGGCCTGCGCTGTCCTCCCCCTCTGCGGGAACCTGTGTCGCGCTGTGCAACCCCTGCCCATCGACGGGACAGAAGCTCGCGTCGTCAGGGTACAGGCGGCCGCAACCTCGACACGCTCTCACGAGTGCTCTCGCCGCCCCTTCATCTCTCGGGGACTGAGCAGCAGCCCCCAGGATTGCGAGGCTCGCGCCTTCACGTGCTCGACTCGCTTTCGGCACTCTGCTCGTCAGAGGCGTCGGGCCCAGGCTCCTCGCGGTAGTAGAGGATGCGCTGACAGCTGGGACATTGATCGAAATCCTCGCCGCGCCGCAAGCGCTGAAACGCCATGGGCGAGAGCGAGATGTGGCAGGCGCTGCACGTGCCCTGAAACGTATAGGCCACGGCGCTGCCACGCCGCTTCCGGATCATCTCGTAGCGCCGGTACAGCGCGGGCGGCACGGCCTTGACCAGCTCCTTGCGCTGCTCGCGGATCACGGAGACATCCTTCTCCAGAGAGTCGAGGTGGCTCGCCTTGGTGTCGTTGGCGAGCGCACCCACCAGGGCCTCGCGCTCGGAGTTGGCCCCGTCCATCTCCGTCCGCGCCTGCTCCGCCAGGCCGTTGATCTTCTCGATCTCGAGCTCTCTGTCTCGATAGAGCTTGCGCAGCTCCTCGATCTCGCGCTGGGTCGCGTTCAGCTCGCGCTCGGTGCGACAGCGCGACAGCTTTTCCCGGGAGCGCTCCATCTGCAGGCTCATCTGTCGCGCGTCCTGCAGGAGCTCCCCGCGCGTGCGGTCCATGTCGCCCACGCTCGCGCGCGTGCTCTCAAACCGCTCCTCGAGCTTCTTGAGCTGCGACTTCTTGTCGGAAAGGACGTCCCCTTCGCGCTGTAGTTCTGCCTCTAGCTTTGCCAGCGAAGCATCCAAGGTTGCCAGGCTCTCCAGTGCTTCAATCTGCGCTCGTAGATTCACGGTTGTGTGAGCTCCGCAGTACCAATACGGCCGCATCGGCAGGACCGATCGTGCCCCGATCGATTATGCCGATGCGCGTCCAATCCGAGGACCAATTCCGGGACCAATCCTGGGAAATCGGGGCCAGGGGTATGAGTGAAAGAATCGAGAACGAAAGGGCGTGGGCCCACCTGGGTTCGAACCAGGAACAGCCCGGTTATGAGCCGGGGGCTCTGACCGATTGAGCTATAGGCCCAGGAAAATGCAGGACAGCACCGCGGGCGTGCCCGCGAAATGCGAGGCGGCCGTGCCCGCGAAATGCGAGGCGGGCGTGCCCGCGAAATGCGAGGCGCGCATGCGCGCGAAATGCGAGGCGGGCCTGGAACCCGCCTGGCAATGATGCCTCGAGCAACGATGTCTCGGCGAGCCAGACCCTCGGTGCGGGCTTGTCCCGCAGAACCTGGGTCTGTGCTTCCGCACCGTAGCTCCATTGGCGCGAAGGTTAGTCGAGTCTCCGCGCGGGGGCAACGGTTCGGGGCGGATTATTCGGCTGTCCGCTGAGCACGGGAACCGCATCCAACAATACGCACCGAAGGAATGAATTTGATTGGCCGGTCAGCGCGGCGCCAATATCCCCGAGGCTGTCAGCGCTCGTGGCGCCCGGTGAGCCTAACGTCCCCGGGCGCGTCCGTCCAGCACCGCAAACCCGGGGCAGCAGGCCTGTACCTCGGATGTGCTAGACGGACGAGCTGGATGCAGCATCTGATCGTTCGCGGCGCCAAGCAGCACAACCTGGACAACGTAGATCTCGAGCTGCCGCGCGATCGCCTGGTCGTCATCACGGGGCCGAGCGGTTCCGGCAAGAGCTCGCTCGCGTTCGATACGATCTACGCCGAGGGCCAGCGCCGGTATGTCGAGAGCCTGTCGGCCTACGCGCGGCAATTTCTCGACCAGCTGCCCAAGCCGGACGTGGAGAGTATCGAGGGCCTGAGCCCTGCCATCGCCATCGAGCAGAAGGCGCTCGGCAAGAGCCCACGCTCGACGGTCGGCACGGTGACGGAGATTGCCGACTATCTGCGTCTGCTGTTCTCGCGAGTCGGTGTCCCGCATTGCCCCAAGTCGGGCAAGGTGCTGCGGGCCTACACGGTCCAGGAGATCGTCGACCACATCCTCGACAGCGGCGACGGGGCTCGTCTCGCGCTGCTCGCGCCCCTGGAGCGCAATCAGGAAGGGGGCCTCGAGGAGCGGGTCGAGCGACTGCGTCGCGAGGGTTTCGTGCGAGCTCGCGTCAACGGGCACGCCGTCGATCTC
>JAICTU010000511.1 GCA_025936205.1 Polyangiaceae bacterium
CGGCGTGCTCGCACCACTCAACGGGCAGAGCTGGCTCGCAGCCGGCGTAGCTCACGCAGCCCGGCGCGCCGATCGCGCTCGTCTCGCGGCCGCAGCCGTTGGCTGTCAGAAAATGATCGCGCCCCGCGCGGCCGCGCGAGACGTTCACCACCGCGTCGTGGTCGCCATGGATCAGCAGCATCGCGCTGCGCTCCGCGCATACGGGCGACACCAGCGCACCCGCCACCGCGGCGACGCCGCGCAGCTGAGACCCGCGCTCGCAGGCGAGCAGCTCGGAGAACGCGGCCCCCGAGCTGTGCCCGAGCGCGAACACCTGCTCGGTGTCGATGCAGTAGTTGCTGGTCAAGTGCGTGTACAGCGCGTCGAAGATCCGTAGGTTGTCGCTCGGCTGATCGAAGCCGGGGCCCAGGCTCTTCACGTACGCGACCGCGTAACGGCCGAGCTCATCGGCGAGATGGCTCGCGTCCGAGTCGTGCATCGTCTGGTGGCTGCGCGTGCGTCCGTGAAACGCGAACACCAGCGGCACCGGGCTCTTGCCGTCGTAGCCCGCGGGCAGTGTGAGCAGATAGGGCGTTTGCAGCTCGCCCGCTTTCACCAGCTGCGCGCCCGCTGCTGCTGGAGCACGGCCACAGCCGCTGCTCGGCGAGGGCGGCTCCGCACGGCCCGCCACCGGTGCGGAGCTCGGCGCCGGCCCCGCTGTCTTCGGCTCCAATGGCGCGGGCGGCGCGGAGCCCGCGCACCCCGAGAGGAGCACAGCCGCCGAGAGAGGGAGAGCGCAGCTACGGAAGGTCGAACGCATGGTCGTCCTTGTACACGATGGAAACGCAGCGGGTCAGGGGTGGCCGGGC
Source organism: Polyangiaceae bacterium (assembly GCA_025936205.1). Next base: position 849 of record JAICTU010000511.1, read on the forward strand.
CTCCGCCACACGTTGCCGACGGCACCTCGGGACCCTGACGCCTACACGCGTCCCGGCGCCGCTCGCGCGAACAGTGCCCCGAGGTTCCGTATGGTTCTGTATGCCTGAGGCCCGGCCATCAATCAGCTCCGGCGGCTGGCCCGTACAACAGCCACGGTGTATACCGCCCCGGCTCAGCCGGGGGTGATACCTGAAACAAGCGGCCTGTAACACACGCTCGAGATGACGACGCCCGATCTGTCTCCGTCCGGCGCCGCCGATCCGTGGCCGAGCGCTGCCGACCCTGCGCCTGCCGACGTGGGCCCGACCAAAACGAAGGCGCGCGCCGCTCGCAAGCAGCGGGAGCCTTACCCGTTCGGTTCGGCTGCGCAGGCGCTATCGGTGTTCGCGCTGCTCGGCGCCTCCCTGGGGCTGTTCGCGGGCACGTTCACGCGCATGGGCACGCCGCGCTTCGCGAGCTTCCTCGAGCGCAACGACGCCGCGGAAGACCTGCGCTGGTGGTTGTTCGCGTTCCTGGTCGGCGGGGCGGCGCTGGCGCTGCTGCCCTGCTTCGTGATCCTGGTCTGGAAGGGCCGGCGCGTGCTGCCGGCGCTGCAGCGTGCGGCGGAGATCAGCTGGCCATTATGCCTGATCGGCCTGCTGCGCAGCCTGTTCACAGCGCTGCCCTGGCACGACCAGCCACTCACGTTTCTGGTGGGGCTGTCGATCGTGGTGGTGGTGCTGGAGCGCGCGCTGCGTCGCTCGCAGCGCGCATGGCCCGAGCGCATCCTGCCGGCGCGGCTGGGGGACTGGTGCCGGGCCAAGCTCGTGCCGGGCGAGTCCATCAGGAGCTGGCTACCGCTGTGCACCGTGCTGCTCGGCAGCGCCGCCTACGCCTGGTACTTCAGCCACTACACGATCCTGAATCACCACCGGCTCGGCACGATGGGCTTCGATCTCGGGATCAACATCAACTGGGCCTACAACGCGCTGCACGGCGACTTCACGCGCAACACGGTGGCCCTGGGCGCGGGCGTCAGCAACTACTTCGGCGTGCACTTTGTGTGGGCGATGCTCACCTGGTTGCCGTTTTTCAAGCTCTTCCCCGGCGGCGAGGTGTTCCTGGTCTGGCAGGCGATCATGGCCGGCTTCGCGGGGACCACGCTCTACCTGTTCGCGACCACGCAGGTGCCGCGCTGGTCGGCGGTGGTGGTGGCGTATGCCTACCTGCTGTACGCGCCGCTGCACGGGCCCAACTTCTACGACTTCCACGAGCTGATGCCGCCGTTGTTCTTCCACTTCTTGCTGTACTGGGCCATCGCCCGTCACAAGAACTGGCTGGTCTGGCTGCTGATCCCGATCATCTGGTCGTATCGCGAGGACCTGACGATCGGGCTGGTGGTGCTCGGCTTCTTCCTGCTCGTCACCGGCGTACGGCCGAAGCTGGGCATCGGCATCGCGCTCGCCTCCGGCATCTACTTCGTATTGGTGAAGCTGGTGATCATGCCGCGGCTGTGGAGCGGCTGGTTCGACACGATCTACTCGGGGCTGCAAGCGGGCCAGCGCGGCTACGGCACGGTGCTCGTCACCATGCTGAGCAACCCCGCGTACTTCCTGACCACGCTGCTGGAGCAGCAGAAGCTGATCTACTTCCTGCACTTCTTCACGCCGCTGGTGTTCCTGCCGGCGAGGCGCTGGTCGCTGCTCATGCTGGCGCTGCCCGGTTTCGCCTTCAGCCTGATCACCACGGGCTACTGGCCCACGCTCTCGATCTCCTTTCAGTACACCTGCCACGCCATCCCGTACGTGTTCTGCGCCGCGGTGCTCATGCTCGGGGTGATCAGCCGCGGCGAGGAGGGCGCCCTGCGCCGCCGAGCGGTGCTGGGCGCGATGGCGCTCGGCTCGCTGAGCGCCAGTTACGTGTTCGGGGCCGTGCTGCAGCACGACACCTTCGTGGGCGGCTTCTCCAAGATCGAGTTCACGATGACCGAGGAGGAGAAGTTTCGTTACGCACGCCTGCAGCGCTTCGTGGCGATGATCCCGGAGTCGGCGAGCGTGGCCGCGAGCGAAAACGAAGTGCCGCACATCGCCGCGCGCGCGTTTGCTTACACGCTCAAAGACGGCGAGCGAGACGCCGACTACATCCTCGCGCACTCGTCGCACATCCGCACCGGGCAGGGCCGCCAGGCCATGAGCGCGATGGTGAGCCGCCAGCCGTATCAGCTGATCGCGGAGGGGGACGACCTGTTTCTCTTCCGGCGTGGCCCGACCGACAAAGCGACCAAGGCCGCGTATAGCCGCCTGGGTGTGACCTACACGCCGAAGCCCTGACGGGATGATGCAAACCCCGGTGAGGGCCTGGATGAGGTCTCAGAGCTCCCCGCGAATTGCAGGCGTAGAGCCGACGCCGGGCATACCCGGGGCGGGTGCATCGAGTCGAAGTTGAGGTTTCCATGGAAACCTCGACTCGACGTGGCGAAAGCCCCCCGCCCGCGGGGCCGCCCCTGCATACGGCTGCATAACGGGAGGGATCGACACCTGCCGACCGTGGATACACGCGCGGGAGTTTGCGGCAACTCGCCACAACCGTTATCGCGCGGCGACCTGAACCGGAGCTGCTCCGTCTGCCGGTGCAGTGTGACTGTCACCAGCGGTATCGTTCCGGGTAGCTCGACGGGACGGCCGGGGCGGGACGCTGCGTGTTGCACGGCACTTGTTGCTGCCGGACCTTAACGCTGTCAAATATCAGTCTCAGCGCAAACCGGGCATTTTCCGGACCGCTCGAGGTGCCATGATCAAAACCGCTCGGAACCGCAACACGTCACGGACCTTCGCTGGCGGGGCTTGCCGGGTGTGGAGCTGCGGCGCGTTGCTCAGCCTGGGGATCGCTTGTACGGACCACGCCGACATTTCGCCGCTGAGCGGCGAACCCCAGACAGAAGATCCGGGCGACACCAGCGATCCGGGCAGCACCGAGAACCCCGGCAACACGGATCCTGCTCCGAACCAGCCGAAGTCGACGGAGCCCAACAACGCCGATCCCGATCCCGTCACCAGCGATCCCAACCCCGATCCCTCGGGGGCCTGGGGCACCACGCCTGCGCTGCGCGCCAACGTCACGCTGTCCGACAGCGCGCTCGCGAGTCAGGCGCTCGGCGTGCTCACCAACACCTGTAGCGGTTGTCACACCCTGGGGCGCCCGACGCTCACGCACTGGTCTCTCTACACGCAACAGTTCGCGACCGATTGCCTCGGCAACACCAACCTCCCCGATCAGGCTGCGGTGGATGCGATGCTCGCCTGCTTCCAGCAGCGCGCCGGCAGCGGCGCGGAGAAGCCGGAGCAGTTTGGTGTGTATGCGGCCGCTGCCCGCCTGCCCTGGTTCTCGTTCCTGTTCCAGCACTCGGCAGGCGGTGCGAACGCGGCGAGCGAGTTCCAGTCCCACGTGGGCATGCCCCTCGCCGGGACGCCCTTGACGCAGGCGGAGTTCGATCTGGTCGCGGAGTGGTTCACGCGGCATCTGCCGGGCTTGTACGATCTGGTGCCCGCAGACACTTCGGGCGAGACCTGCTCGGAGGGTCTGGATACGGCCCTGAACACTTACCTCGATCAGATCGCGGTCACGGGCTGGCGCGCCAAGAACGCGCAGGTGCCGCTCTTGATGTATGGCTGCGCGGAGGGGCAGTCGGGGTCGGCGTGCTTGAGCACGCTGCCGCGCGCCGCGGATGAAGCTTACGGCGAAGGCTGGGAGAGCGCTCCCGGCGCACAGATCCGCATCCTCTATGACAACAGCGCCACCCGGAGCAATTACTGGTCGCGGTGCTCGCCCGACGGTCGCTTCATCGGCTCGGGATTGGAGACCCCGCACGACGAGGACTACGGGCAGATCATCGACTTGCAGACCCCGGCAGTCATCTACGGCGACTTCGCGTACGACGCCACGTTCTTCCCGGATAATTCGGGCTTCCTGATGCAGCGCCAGGTGAATGACGACGGACCCCTCGGCGCGCCTACCGACGGCTCCGTCGCCAACGGGGCGCAGGCCCTGGTCTGCGAACAGTCTGCGCTCACCAGCGGCACGCCCACGGAGGTCACCGACACGACCCCCGGCTGCACTCACGTGGATGACGCGTTCGGCCTCTACCAGCAGACGTCCAAGTCGCTCGACGGCAGCGACTACTGGGTGGTGCACGGCTCGTATCAGGGTGACAGCGGCGGGTTCATCGACGTGCACGAGGAGCCGTACGCGGCTTTCGACGCGAACAGCACGACCACGCTCACTCCGCTCGTGAATCAGGGCAGCGGTAACTTCGAGGCAGGTACCGCCGTCCCTGTCGCCACGCCGTTCATGGGTGACCCCATGCTCTCGCCGTCGGGTGGTCTGATGGTGATGCGCGTGAAGGGCCCTGCAATCACCGCCACCATCGAAAACCAGCAGGTGGACACGGCAAGCCAGAGCGGCTACGCGATCTACGCCGTCGACAAATCCACCTCCGGCGGCTCCAGCGCCGCCCTGCACGACCTCGGCCGCATCTGCTTGCAGGGCGGCAAGGCGACGTTCTCGTACGACGAGCGCTGGCTCGTGCTGCACCACTACGTGCTCGACAACGACCAGGACGCGCAGGAGCTCGGCTTCGCCAACGCGCAAGATCCGGGTTTTGCCCGCTACAAGGCGGACGGTTCGTCCAACCTGGTGCTGGTCGACCTGCGCACGGGGACGAGCACGCGCATCACGACCATGCAGGCGGGCCAGTACGCACTGTTTCCGTACTTCCGCTCCGACGGTTGGATCTACTTCGTGGTCCGCACGATCGATGGCGACGAGTACTACGCCGCCAGCGATGCGGCTCTGGTGGCCGAAGCCCACTAACCCGGGCCATCGATCGGTGACGGATCGGGGCCGGGTCCCCGAGGAGTCTCCGTCGGCATCGACGGCGACGGTGGCTGCGGCGGCGGCTCTGTGCCCCCGCCCGTACCCGGACAGTTCGGTACGCCCGGGCCGCACGAGATCGGCAGCGGTTCGGGCGGTTCATCCGGTAGCCCGGCATCCGCCCTCGCTCGCTCGGATCGGGATACGCCGGCGTCCCGCGGACCCGAAAGGTCGGCCGAATCCGACGAAGAGACTGCCTCTGCGCAGCCCAGCGCCTGACGGAGAGCGCCAGCACACGCGACAAGACGCTATGGGAGGCCTTGATCGACTTCCTGCGCGAAAGCGGCAGCGTCTCGCGCGAGCGCATCTTCGAGCGCTTTCGCTTCGACGGCGATGAGGCCGTCGCGGCGGTGCTGCGCGATCTGGTGGCGAGCGGCATCGCTTACTCCACAGGTCGGGGTGAGCAGGCGCTGTACGGCCTCACCTCCGCTTCCGATCGCGCCCAGCTGATCC
>JAICTU010000100.1 GCA_025936205.1 Polyangiaceae bacterium
ACGCGCACGCCTGGCCCCGCGCCAAGGCGCAGGCCGAACCGATCGGGCTCGCGCGCGTCGGCTGCGCGGGCGCGAGCGCCGACGAGGAAGGTCGCGCGGTCCTGCTCGAGCAGCGCTTCGGTGATCTCGATGCCGAGCGCCGGCGAGAGCTCGGGCTGCGGCATCTCACCGCGTTGGCGGTCGCGCGCGGCGCCGATGCGCACGAGTGCGCGCGCGAGCTCGCTGTCCACGGTTGCGAGCCCGCACGCGCGGTTGCGCTGTATGCGCGGAGCGCGCGCGGCGCGGGCGCGGGTGACTCGTGCGGTGGGCTGTGCCGCGAGCTCGAGTACTTGCCAGCGTGGCTGCGCGTGAGCGGGGTGTTCTCTGCCGCCCCGGCGCTGGAGGCCTGGCTCGCGCACGGTCGCTGGAGCTTGGCGGCCGCGCGCGTGCTCGGCGCGCACCCGAGCACTTTGCGCACGGACATTTAAGCGCGGGTCGCGATTCGCCGCATGCGGGGCCAAATCGCGAATTCTCGGCTTGTCTCTGGCGATGGCTCGGGCTACCGAGTGAAGCCTCCGTGACCCGGCACTCTCAGGCTCGCCCGCTGCGGATCTGTGTCGGGATCGCCGGCGTGCTCGCCTCGCTTTCCGTAGCTGCCCATGCCCGGGCGCAGTCGCCCGCTCCCGCGGCTGCCCAGCAGCCTGTTTCCCAGCAGCCTGTTTCCCAGCCGGCCGCGCCGCAGCAGCCTGCTTCTCAGCAGCCCGCGCCGGAGACGCAGGCGCCGTCTGCACCCGCCGGCGTCACTCCGCCACGGCTGCTGCAGTTCGTGGATGCGCCCTACCCGAAGGAAGCGCTCGCGGCGGGGCTCACCGCGGACGTGATGCTGCGCCTGCGCGTCGAGGCGGACGGCACGGTGAGCGAGGCCGAAGTGCTACAGCCCGCCGGGCACGGCTTTGACGAAGCCGCCGTGACCGCCGCACGGCAATTCAAGTTCGAGCCGGCGCAGCGCGCCGGCAAGCCCGTCGCCGCGCGCATCCCCTTTCGTTACTCCTTCACGCTGAAGGAGCAAAGCGTGGACCGCGAGCTGCCCGCGCCCACCATCGGTAACTTCCACGGCCGCGTGAACATCGCCGGGCCTGACACGCCGCTCGGCGGCGCCGACGTGAACGTGCGCGACGCGGCCGGCGTCGTCCACACCACCCGTACCGATGCGGACGGCGGCTGGCAGATCGACGATCTGCCCCCCGGTAACTACCAGATCCAGATCAGCGCCACAGGCTTCGCCCCGTTGACGCTGAACGAGGAGCTGCGTGCCGGCGAGGTGACCGAGCTGGTTTACCGGCTGACCCCGCAGCTCGGCGATGCCATCGAAGTCTCCGTCTACGGCACACGTCCGCCCCGCGAGGTGTCGCGCCGCACCATCACGCGCCGCGAGATCACGCGCGTACCCGGCACGGGCGGCGACGCGCTGCGCTCCCTCCAGAACCTGCCCGGCCTGGCGCGCCCGCCGGGGCTCGCGGGCTTGCTGATCGTGCGCGGCTCCGCGCCTGAAGACACCGCCGTGTTCGTCGACGGTGACACGATCCAGAACATTTATCACTTCGGCGGACTGAGCAGCTCGATCCCCACCGAGCTGCTCGATCGCATCGACTTCTATCCGGGCAACTTCAGCGCTCGCTACGGGCGTGTCATGGGCGGCATCGTGGATGTGGGCATGCGTTCGCCCAACACGCGCTGCGGCCTGGAGCCCGGCACTGACAGCGACGCACCGCTGAAGGCAAGCGATCGCTGCTTTCACGGCCTGCTGCAGGCCGATCTGATCGATGCCCGCGTGCTGCTGCAGGGGCCGCTGCCCTTTGATGGCTGGAGCTTTGCGATCGGGGGCCGCCGCAGCTGGGTCGATGCCTGGCTGAAGCCCGCACTGGAGGCCACGGACGCGAGCGTGACCACCGCCCCCGTCTACCATGACTACCAGCTGATCGTGGAGCGTGCCCCGGTGCACGGCACGCGCCTCAGCTTTCGTTTCTTCGGTTCCGACGACGCGCTGGAGCTGTTGATCAAGAATCCCGCGGCGCAGGATCCCGGGTTCGTGGGCGGCGGTGTGAGCTTCGCCACCAGCTTCTATCGGCTGCAATCGCTACTCGAGGTGCCGCTCGCGCGCGGCGTGTCGCTGTCCTCGCTGCTCAGCTTCGGCCATGACCGGACCGCCTTGCGCCTCGGTCGGCTGCGCTTCGATCTGGAGACGTACCCGGTCCAGATGCGCAACGAGTTCAGCTTCGACCTTGCGCAGGGGCTCACGCTGCACGCTGGACTCGACTTTCAGACGGGGCCCTTCGATGTCCTGGTGCGCGCACCCGAGCCTCCGCGTGCCGGCGAACCCGCGCCCGGTCCCTTCACGACCCGGCCCTTGCTCGAGACCCGCCAATCGTCGGTGTTTTTTCGGCCCGCCTGGTACGCCGACGCGCAGTGGAAGGTCGGCGCCCTCACCATCACGCCGGGCGCGCGAGTGGACTACGCGCGCGACACGGGTCACGGCGACTTTAGCCCGCGCCTGGGCGCGCGCTACGAGCTGGTGCCGCACACCCGCCACGAGGACGGCAGCGTCACGCGGCGCACCACGCTCAAGGCCGGTGCAGGTATCTTTTATCAACCGGCGCAGCCGCAGGAGACCGACGAGGTGTTCGGCACACCGGGCCTGCGCAGCAACCGGGCCATCCACTACTCGCTGGGACTCGAACAAGAGCTCACCGATCAGATCGAGCTGAGCGTCGAAGGCTTTTACAAGGACCTCGACCACCTGGTGGCGCGCAGCGCGCAGGCGAACGGCTCGTTTCTGTACAACAACGAGGGCAGCGGCTACGTGATCGGCGCCGAGAGCCTGCTGAAGTACAAAGCGGACGAGCGCTTCTTTGGCTGGCTCGCCTACACGCTCTCCCGCAGCATGCGCCGCGACGCCCCCGGCGACGACCTGTATCCCTTCCAGTACGATCAGACGCATATCCTCACGGTGCTCGGCAACTACCAGCTGGGCCGTGGCTGGAACGTGGGTGCCCGCTTCCGGCTCGTCTCCGGTCCGCTGCAGACCCCGGTGCTACAACCCCCGGGCCTGCCTGCCGTGTTTGCAGCCGATGCGGCCGCTTACACGCCCCTGTCGGGCAAGCCCTACAGCGAGCGTCTGCCCCTCGTGCACCAGGTCGATTTGCGGCTGGAGAAGCTCTGGCGCTTCCCCGACTGGGCACTCACCTTCTACGTGGATATCTGGAACGCCTACAACAACCCGGCGCGCGAAGACTATCAGTACAACTTCGACTACAGTCACAGCAGCTATCAACAAGGCTTGCCCATCATTCCCAGCCTGGGCCTGCGAGGTGAATTTTGAGCGCGCGGCTCCCACGATGGCCGGCTGTGCCGCGTGGCAAGGGGCTGGGCTGCCTGCTGTTCAGCGCGGCCCTGTTCAGCGCGGCCCTGCTCGGCTGCGGTGCGCAGTTCGATCCCGGTAGCGAGCTGCATGGGCTGCGCGTGCTGGCCGTGAAGAAGAACACGCCCTATGCGCACCCGGGCACGCGCGTGGACCTGCAGCTGCTCTGGCACGATACCGAGCCGGATCGGCCCCCGCCGCAGATTGCGTGGCTCGCCGCCTGCGAGAATCCACCGGGAGATCTGTTCGACGCCTGCTTTGCCACGGCGGCGCAAACGGGCGGCGCAGACCTGATTGAACGGCTGCAAATGCGCTCGTCTCTGCCCGATCCGGGCTCCGCGCAGGCCAACGACCACTTCAGCTTCGAGACTGCGCCGGACATCATCAGCTCGCGGCCACCCCCCAAGGACCCGACCAGCGTTCCCTACGGGCTCGACTATGTCCTGTTCGCGGTCTGTGCGGGCACGCTCGATCTGCGGCTCGATCGCGAATTCCCCTTCGTCTGCTACCTGGAGCAAGACGGCGAGCCCGGCCTCAGCCCGGGGGACACGGAGCTCGGGTCGAGCGACTTCATCGTCGGCTATACCTCCGTGTTCGCCTACGATGCGCTCGAGAACCAGAATCCGCTGGTCTACGGGCTGCGCTGGGGCGAGCTCGAGCTGCGGCCGGGTGAGGCGCCCACGATGGCAGGTGAACCGCTCGCCGGACCGGAGCTCAACGCTGAAGACCTGTGCATTGGCGAGGCTTGCCAAGCAGCGCCGGCCAGCGAAGAGCCCGGCATTTGCCCCGAGGCGCTGACCATCGACGCCTGCCCGGAGTCGAGCCACTGCGACAAGGTCGGGTTCGGCCCCGTCGTGGATCCGGCGAGCGCCGAGATCGACACGGCCGCGTCGACCCTCCGCTCCGTCGAGCTCCAGGAGCAGATGTGGGTGAATTACTACGCCTCGGACGGCGAGATATCGCAGGAAGTGAAACTGTTGAACGATGCCACCGAGGGCTGGAACGCCGACTCCGACACGGAGTACCGCGCGGGCAAGGAGCCGGGGGTGGCCTACTTGTGGTCCGTGGCGCACGACAACCGAGGCGGCGCCGAGTGGGCACGGCTCCGGGTGTGCACCCGCTGAAACCCCTCAGAGCTCGACCGGACCCGAGCTCGACGCGAGCGCCACGCCCGCCCCGGTCCGCTGCGTGGCCCGCTCGAGCACGATCTTGTTGCCGTATGCGGGGGGCGGAGCCACCAGCGTCGGACGCCGCTTGCGCGGTTTCTTCTCCGTGCTCGGAGCATTCCGCGCTTCGGCGTTCGGGTGCTTGGGCACCGACGCCGCTCGCGGGCTGCAGGCAAAAGATGCCAGAAGGGCGATCGCGCAGCAGCCGTGAAGCACGGAGCTGCTCATACAGGAGTATGAAACGGATCCTGACTTGGCGCCAGTCTGGCCGTCTCAGACGCCACTGGTGGAGTTCGTCGCGCGCAGATCTGCCCGATTTCCGGCGTGTGCTCCCGGACCGCCCGCCCCGTGCGAAAGGGCGCAGATAACGTGCGCGCGCGCAGCGGGCTCGGCATGATGCGGTTCGTGGCTGCTCCTGCCCGAAACTCGCGCGGCGTGGCGCCGCTTCGTGTTCGACCGCAGAGATTCGCGAGTACCGATCACTTCGCACCCTTTCCCGTCCTTCGCATGTTCCCTTCGAACCCCAGAAATAGCCTGGCCGACCAGGCGACCCGTGCCCCGGGGCAGCAGTTGCACATTGGGCACAAATCAGAGAGGGTTAGGAACGTTCAGGGCGCCCTCCGTTTGATCGAATAGCATCGAAACGCGCATGTCTCAGAGCTCGAGGAAGGCACCACCACTCGCCAAAGGCTCCGTCATCAACGACCGGTACGAGATCCAGGAGGGTCTCGGTAAAGGCGGAATGGGGGAGGTCTTTTCCGCTTACGACCGCAGCACGCAGCAAGCGGTCGCGTTGAAGATTGTGCGCGAGGAGTCGCGCATGCCGGGGGACGACGAGGCGCTGCGGCATGAGCTCTTGCTCGCGCGCTCCGTCGGCCATCCCAACGTCTGCCGCGTGCATGACCTGGCACCGAGCCCCTGGGGGCCGATCCTGGTCATGGAGTTGATCGACGGCGTCACGCTCCACACTCACATTCGTCGTCAAAAGTCCAAAGGTGGCTACACCGCGGACGAGTTTCGCTCCATCGCCAGCGAAGCTGCCGCCGGCTTGGCGGCAATCCACGCGCAGGGCCTCGTGCACGGCGATCTCAAGCCGGGCAACATCATGGTCACGGCCGATCGAGCCATCATCCTCGACTTCGGCTTCGCGCGTGAGCGCGCACGCGTGAGCGCACGCCGCCCGGGGGCACAGCCCGACGGCGGTACCCCGAACTACATGTCGCCCGAGCGTCTCAAGTCGGGAGGCGCGAGCCCCGAGGACGACATCTACGCGCTCGGCCTGACCTTGCTCGAGATGTGGACCTGCAAGGTGCCGGAGCCCGGCTACCGCCCCCGCGCCAAGCCGATGCGCGAGCAGATCATGTTCGACGTGCCGTCGGGCCTTTCGATCGACGAGGTCAAGCAGGTCTTCCGGGCGCTGCACGAAGATCCGCGCATGCGGCCCAAGGCGCGCCGGCTGCGCTTCTTCAACCCGTCGGCGCTGACCACCAGCCACGCTCAGATCCCGCGCGAGCGCATCTCCCCTGGCCCGCCCCTCGGGCGCGCCGTCGCGCGCACATTCACCCCCGGCGCGCAGTCGCTGCTCGTCACCTTCGCATACAACGCGGAGGAGCTCGCGGGGCGCCTCTTCCCGCTGGAAAAACCGCAGGTCACTATCGGGCGCCGCGCCAACCAGGACATCTGCATCGCCGAGCCCACCTGTTCCGGGGCTCACGCGCGCGCGCAGTGGCAAGCGGGCACGTGGATCGTCGCAGATCTCGGCAGCACCAACGGCAGCTACGCCGACCACAGCTACGAGCGCAAACGCACCGTGAGTCTGCTGCACGGCGGCGAGGTGCAGCTGGGCGAGTGCCGGATCAAGCTGGTCAGCTTCGAGAAGGGGTCTCCCCAGCACCTACGCGCCATGGAGTACCTCTCGCAGCGCGATGGCCTCACCGGCCTGTGGAAGCGCAAGGAGATGCTGGCGGCCCTGCAGGACGAGCTGGACTTTGCCCGCTGGGACCGCGTGCCACTGACGCTCGCCACCTATGAGATCTGCAGCGCCAACCGCTCGCCGCACGATCGCCCGACGATCCTGGAGATGCTGGCGCTCCGCCGCGCAGCCCAGCGCGTGGCCGAGCTGACCGAGGTGCTGCTGCTCAGCATGGTGCCGGTCACCGCGGGCCGCACCGACGCGCTCAAATTCGCCGTGGCCATGACGGGGCCGACGCTCGATGAAGCCCGCAACGTCGTCGAGCAGATCGTGGCGCAGGTCCGGGGCACGACCCCAGAGAACCTCGATCTGAAGGCCAACATCGCACTGGCCGAGGGCGCCATCTCCGCGGAAGAACTTCTCGCGCTTTGAAGAGCTCGCATCCTCTGCCGCCCAGCAGCGAATCCAACCTGCGGCGGCTGAGCCGCGGCGCTGGTGGCGTGGACCGGCCTCTACGCGCACAGGCCCTTCTGGCGGGTGCGCTGGTTCTCGTCTTGATCGCCGTGCCCCTCTATCTGCTGCGTCGGCCCAATGGTGCCGCCGGCTCCGAGGACCTCGACGCTGGTGTGTCGGGGTTTGGTGGGGTGTTTCGCAGCGAAGCGGACGCATCGAGCCCGGTGGCTCAGGTGTTGCTCGGGCCCATCCAGCGGGTGCGCTGTGGCGCCTCTCCCAGTCAGATCGCCAGCGAAGGCGAGCTGTGCGACGCACTGCCGGCGCTGGAGGCGGCCTTGCGCCAGAGCATCCTCGGCGCGGTCGAATGCGCGCCTCGCACCGGCAAGGAAGGCTCGATCAACTACGTGCTCGAGGTCGACTTCGAGAACAGCCGCTATAATTTGTTTCCGGGTAAGAGCGGCAAGTGGCGCGGCCCCCAGGCTCGGCGCGCCATCCAATGCGTGCTGCGCGCCTTGGCGCCGGTCGATCTCGCCACCGTGACCCACCAGTACGCGTACTACGCGATCGCGGTGCTCGCGGTATACCCCGCCCCAGACCCGTTCGAGATCCTGCCGAACTTCGACGAGGCCCCTTCCGACGAGGCCCCGAGCGGCGAAACGCCGCAGTGACGTTTGGCAGCGAAAACGCGCCGCGGAATCTCGAAGCGCGAAAACGCCGCGGTGAACTTTGGTCGGCACTGCGGGTCGAGAGCGCCGGCGCGGGGCGCTTCGCACTGGTCTGCGGCCGCGAAACGCCACGCTCTTCTCGCAACTTGCGCGACTGGTGCTGGCTGCGTTGTCGCCGTGAGGCAGAAAGGCGACCGACCTGCGCCGAGCGCCGGTGCGGATGACTTGACTTCGACAGCGTTTGGTGTCGCCGGCACAGCTCGTGCTGTGTGCTTGGATTATGACTCTTCCATATCCCTACGAAGCAGAAACCGGTCGGCTGAAACCCGCGCCGCGGGCCCCCCGAGCCCCGTTCAACATCGAGGACCACCTGCTGGATGCGGTTCGCCCCGCGGGAACTGGGCTCTCGTTCTTCGGAGTGAGGCTGGCCCCGCCTGAGCCGCACAACTCATCCGAAGTGGCCTGGGTGTTTCGGGACGCCCTGATCAGCGAATTCCAGCGGCGCCGCCCCGATGCCGATCACGTCACCTGGGAGCTCTTTCAGAGCCAGGCCCGAGCTCAGCTCGACCGTCACCCGCGCGCGGACGACGAGCTGCTGAGAAGTCTGATGCTGATCATCGAGAGCCTCTGACTCCTTGGCAGCCGGCAGCACGCGTCCTAGCAAAGGGGGCATGCGTTACAAGGCTCTGGGGAAAACTGGTCTGTTCGTTTCCGAGCTCTGCCTCGGAACCATGACGTTCGGCGGCAAGGGCTTCTGGGAGGTGGTAGGGCGCCTCGGGACCAAGGAGGCGGAGGGATTGATCGGCACCGCGCTCGACGCCGGAGTCAACTTCATCGACACGGCTGACGTTTATTCGGAAGGTGAATCGGAGAAACTCACAGGGGCCGCGCTCGCCGCGCTCGGGCGTCCGCGCGAGCAAGTCGTCGTCGCCACCAAGGTGCGCGGCCGCGTCGGCCCCGGCGTGAACCAAGTTGGGCTCTCGCGCGGGCACATCCTATCCAGTATCGACGGCAGCCTGCGCCGTCTCGGTCTCGACTATGTGGACCTGTATCAGATCCACGGCTTCGACCCGGCCACACCGATCGAAGAGACCGTACGTGCGCTCGACGATGTCGTGCGCTCCGGCAAAGCCCGCTACGTCGGCTTCAGCAATCTCTCGGCCTGGCTGGCCATGAAGGCCATCGGATACGCCGAAGCAAACGGGCTCGCCCGCTTCCAGAGCGCGCAGGTCTACTACTCGATCGCCGGTCGTGACATCGAACGCGAGATCGCCCCCATGGCTCAGAGTGAAGGCGTCGCCATCCTGCCCTGGAGCCCGCTCGCGGGCGGATTGCTCTCCGGCAAGTTCGATCCCAACAAGTCGGGGCCCGAAGGCGCACGCCGCTCCTCGTTCGATTTTCCGCCGGTGGACCGCGATCGCCTGCCGCGCGTGCTGTCCGCCCTGCGCGAGGTCGCCAGCGCCAGCGGAAATTCGGTGGCGCGCGTCGCGCTCGGCTGGCAATTGACGCGGCCGTTCGTCACCAGTGTGATCATCGGGGCCAAGACCCGCGAGCAGCTGCTCGACAACCTGGCGGCAGCGGATCTCGAGCTGGCGCCGGAGCACGTCCGTCAGCTCGACGATGCGAGCGCTCTCCCCAACGAATATCCGGGCTGGATGCTGGCCTGGCAGAACCGTGATCCACGCGGTGTCGTGAGCAAGGCGTGATCCGCCGCGAGTGCACCGTGAATCGCGGTGATGCACGGTGTGACGCGTCGCTGTTACGCCTCAGTCTGGCCCCCGCCCCATGACTCCGGTGCCCTGCCCGGCCGCATGGGGCGGCGCCGATCTCGCGAAAATCGCAGCACGCGCGCGGCAGAATTGCCGCGCATCGAGCGAAATGCGGCGCCGGGCGAGCTGTTGGCATCCGGATTGCTCCTTGTCGGGTCATGACTCGGGACATGACGGTTCAAAGCCTTTGGTCGTTCGGCAAGTCCACCACCGGTCGGCGCTCGCTCTGGGCGCTGGGCTTGGGCCTCGCGCTCACGGCGGCGTTGCCCGGCTGCGTTGCACACGCGGAGGGCGCGCTCGTGGCGGATTATCCCGCAGAGTACGTCGAAACGGTGCCGCCCCGCATCGAGTACTATCCGAGCGTCGTATACCGCGGAAGCCCCGCGTATCTCGTCGAGGGCCGCTGGTACTACCGCACCCACAACCGCTGGGTGGTCTTCCGCGATGAGCCGGGCGAGCTGCACGACTATCGCGTACGGCACGCGCCCTCGTATCTGGGGCCTTCCTATCGCTATCGGCAAGATCGCCGGGCGGAGCAGCACCGCTTCGAGCAGCGCCGCGAGGCCGAGCGCCGCGCCGATCAACAGCGCGACGCCGCACGGCGCGAACAGGAGCGACGGCGGGCCTATTTCGAGGCTCAGCGCGCTCGCGAGCACCAGCGCGCAGAGCAACAGCACCGCTTCGAGCAACAGCGCGAACAGCAGCACCGCGCCGAGGAAGAGCGCCGTGTCGCCGAGCAGCGTGGACGCGCCAAGCGTCGCAATGATCGCGCGCATGGCGACCAACACGATTCACGTGATCAGCGCGACCGCCGCCACTATCGAACGGACTGACTCGCTCGAGGGGTTGCCGGTGAGCTCGTCACTTCACAGCCCCCAGCGACCATAGGATTCCCCCACCCAGGTGCTCCAGAAACACCGGGTCCTCGTAGTCGCTCGCAGCGTGACCGAGCGCGGTATAAAACGACCGCGCTCCGTTGCGCTCCTGGCACCAGGCGAGAGGGTGGTCCCCGCCCATCTGACCTCCCTGATAGGTGGACTCATCCACGGTGAGCAGCACGCGGACATGTGTCCGGGGATTGTGGTCGAACTCGTACCACTCGTCCGATCGCCACCACGACGCGGGCAGATGGCGGGTCGCCGGGTGCGCCGCGTCCTCCACCGCCACCCGCGCGCGCTGCGGCTCGGGGTGGCCCGTAAACCGCGCGCCGAGCAGCGCCGCATACCAGGGCCAGTCGAGCTCGGTGGCGCTCGCGGCGTGGATGCCGACGTACGCCCCGCCCCCGGCGACGAAGCGCTCGAAGGCTCGGCGCTGCGCGTCGTCGAGCACGCGCCCGCAGGTGGACAGCCAGATCACCGCGCGAAAGCGCGCGAGCGACCCGGCGCTGAAGCGGCCTGCATCCTCGCTGGCCTCCACCTCTATGCCCTGCCCTCTCGCCCAGCGCGAGACGGCAGTGACGGCGGCCGGGATCGAGTCGTGGCGGTAGTCGCTGGTCTTGCTGAACAGGAGGATCATGCGGCGCACCTCGAAATGAATGGCTTTTTGGCACGAATTGCAAGCCGCTGTGCACGCGGCGCGGTTTTCGAGGCAAGCTGAGGCCGTGGAACTCCCCGTCAATCCGCCCGTCTCCCCCATGCTCGCCCAGCGCGTGAGCGAACTGCCGAGCACTGGCGACTGGCTGTTCGAACCCAAGTGGGATGGCTTTCGCGTGCTGGTCTTTCGCGATCGGCAGGAGCTGTTGCTGCAGAGCCGCGACGAGAAACCGCTGAACCGCTACTTTCCCGATTTGCTGGAGGCGCTCGCCAAGGCGCTGCCGGAGCGGGTGGCTCTGGACGGGGAAATCGTGATCGCGCGCGGCGGCGTGCTCGACTTCGACGCCCTGCAGCTGCGCGTTCATCCGGCGGCCTCACGCGTGAAGATGCTGGCCGGCGAGATGCCCACCTCGGTGGTGTTCTTCGACGCGCTTGCCAGCGGGGACCGCGATCTGCGCCCCCTGCCGTTTCGCGAACGCCGCGCCGAGCTGGAGCGTCTGCTGGCGGCAGCGGGCGCTCCGATCCACATCACGCCCATGACCACCGACCTCGAGCTGGCCAGCGACTGGTTCCGTCGTTTCGAGGGGGCGGGGCTGGACGGTGTGATGGCCAAACCCGCGGGCGGGAGCTACGAGCCGAACAAGCGCGTGATGCTCAAGGTCAAGCACGAGCGCGAGTGCGACTGCGTCGTGGCCGGCTTTCGCTGGCACAAGAACGGAGAGAACACGCGCGTGGGCTCCTTGCTGCTCGGGCTCTATGACGACACGGGCAAGCTGCACCACGTGGGCGTCGCAGCCAGCTTCACGGACAAGAAGCGGCAAGAGCTGGTGGAGTTGCTCGCGCCCTATCGCGAACAGGCGCTGGAGAACCACCCGTGGCGCAGCTGGGCCGAGCACATGGATGCAGCGCCGGATCGGCGCATGCCCAGCGGCAAGAGCCGCTGGAGCCAGGGCAAGGATCTGTCCTGGCAGCCGCTGCGCGCCGAGCTGGTCGCAGAGGTCGGTTACGACCACATGCAAGGCGACCGCTTTCGGCACACGGCGCAGTTCCGGCGCTGGCGCAGCGACAAACCGCCGACCGAGTGCACCTACGCGCAGCTGGAGATCGTGCCTCCGGAAGAGGTGGCCCGGATCTTCGGTCAGAGCTGAACGCCGTTCACTCGTCGGAGTCCTTGCGGCCCTGGCGCATGCGCTCGCGCCAGACGCGCGTCGGATCCTCGTCGGGGTCGGGCGCCTCCTGCGCCGGACGCTGCGCCTCCGGCACGTGCCGCAGGTTGACGCGGATGCGCGTCCAGGTCGAGGAGCGTCCGCGCATCGCGTCGACCAGCACGTCATCAGGGGCGAGCCAGGCCGCGGCCTCGGGGTGCTTCACCTTCCAGCGCTCGAGGCCGGCGAGCGCTGCCGCCTTGTAGGGCGAATGCGCGATGATGATCAGTGGCATCGAGGAACGGCGCCGTGCCGGAGGCTTGGCGCCGGGCTCTCGCGGCGTGGGCGGCCGGCGCCGCGCGCGCGAAGGCGCCACGCGCGGCGCCTCACCTTCCATTTTGCGGAAGTGCGGCGGCCAGGGCGCATCGGCCAGACCATTTGCTTCGTCTCGCGCTGCCAGCTCCAAGAGCGGCTCGAGCGAGCGCGCCGCGGCAGCTCGCCCGGCGTGCGGATCTGCGATCTCGGCGAAGCGGCGCGGTACCGTCAGCACCGTGAAATCCCCGGGCTCGCAGTGCGGCACCTCGTCCCAGCCCAGCGGGGTCGAGACCCGCGCGTCGGGCAGTGGCCGCACCGAGTAGGCGCTGGCCGTCGTGCGATCCTTTGCGTTCTGGTTGTAGTCGATGAACACGCCATGCCGCTCTTCCTTCCACCACTTGGAGGTGGCGATGCTCGGCGCGCGCCGCTCGACCTCGCGCGCCAGCGCCAGCGCCGCGCGCCGCACTTCGCCGAAGCCCCAGCGCGCTTCGATCGGGACGTTCACGTGCAGCCCGCGCGAGCCGCTGGTCTTGGCAAAGCCCACCAGCCCCAGCTCGTCGAGCAGCCCGCGCACCTCGAGCGCCACGCGCCGTACGTCTGCGAACTCGACGCCCGGTCCCGGATCGAGGTCCACCCGCAGCTCGTCGGGGTGCTCCAGGTCGCCGGCGCGCACCGGATGGGGATGAAGCTCGATGCAGCCCAGGTTCACGACCCAGATCAATCCCGCCGCGTCCTCCACCACGACCTCTTCGGCGGTCCGACCCGACGGAAAGGCGAGCGTCACCGTGCTCAGCCAGCTGGGGCGCTTCTCCGGCGCTCGTTTCTGGTAAAACGGCTCGGCTTCCGCCCCGTTGACGAAGCGCTTCAAAACGATCGGGCGGCCTGCGATACCCGCGACCGCTCCCTCGGCCACGGACAGGAAATAGCGCACCAGCTCCAGCTTGGTCAGCTTCAGCTGCCGCGAGAAATAGAGCTTGCTTGGATGGGTGACGCGAAGCTCTCGCCCCGCCACCTCCAGCAGTTCTGCCGGCTCCTCTTTGGGCACTCCGGCAGGGTAGCTCGATCCGTGGGCGGAGCACGAGTTTTGCTGCACCCGTCGCTGCCTCGCGCCTAAACTCTGGCACCATGCAGCCAGGCAAGCACGAGGTGATCGAGATGCTGCGCGAGCTCGCCCAGCTGACGATGCTGGACGAGGAGAACCCCCAGTCGTTCCGCGTGCGCGCCTATGAAAGCGCCGAACACGCCATCGCCGCGCAGACCGTCGACCTGCGCACGCTGAGCCTGAAGGACTTGCAGGCGATCGAGGGGATCGGCAAGAGCACGGCGGAAAAGATCCGCGAGCTGCTCGACACCGGTCGCGTCGAAAAGCTCGAGGCCCTGCGCCAGAAGCACCCGGAGAGCGTGGTCGCGCTGCTGCGCATCCAGGGTCTGGGACCGAAAATGCTGGGGCGGCTGCGCACGGAGCTGGGCGTACAGTCGCTCGACGACCTGCGCCGCGTGCTGAGCGAGCAGCGCCTGCGCGGGCTGAAGGGTTTCGGTGAAAAGTCGGAAGAAAAGCTGCGCCAATCGCTGAGCCGGTTGGACTCGCAGGGCGCGCTCGACCGCACGCCGATCGCCGTGGCGCTGCCCCTCGCCGAGGGCATCCTGGCCGAGCTGCGCGCAGTGCCGGGCGTCACCAACGCGATCGTCGCCGGCTCGTTGCGGCGCTTCTCCGAGACGATCGGCGACATCGACATCATCGTGACCGCGGCCGCGCCCGAACCGGTGATGCTGAAGCTGACGCAGCTGAGCGCGGTCGACCGCGTGCTGGCGCACGGCGAAGGCAAGACCAGCGTGGTCACGAGGCGCGGCGTGCAGGTCGATCTGCGCGTGGTCGCCGAGCACCAGCTGGGCGCTGCGTTGATGTACTTCACCGGCTCGAAGGGCCACAACATCAAGCTCCGGCAGCGCGCGCTCAGCCGGGGAATGACCCTGAACGAGTACGCGCTCTCCGAGCTGGAAGGCGGGCGCGTGCTGGCCAGCGAGACCGAGCACGCCATCTATGAAGCCCTCGGCCTGCGCTTCATTCCACCCGTGCTGCGCGAGGACGCCGGGGAGATCGAAGCTGCCGAGGCAGGCCGCTTGCCCGCGGAGCTGCCCGCGCTGAACGGTGACTTTCACGTGCACACCAACGTGTCCGGGGATGCGCGCAGCCCGCTCGCCGACATGGTACGCGGCGCCCGGGCGCGGGGCTACCGGGCGCTTGCGATCACGGATCACGCCGAGGGCACGCGCGCGGGCGCGTCGCGCGAGGCACTGCTGGCACAGGGGGCGGAAATCCGCGCGCTGCAGCAGGAGCTCGGCGAGCAGCTCGCGCTTCTGCACGGTGTGGAGCTCAACA
This sequence comes from Polyangiaceae bacterium, assembly GCA_025936205.1. The sequence continues at coordinate 14,735 of JAICTU010000100.1, forward strand.
TCGGCCCTGCCGGAGAGCTCGACTACGATCCAGAATTCCGGCGGGCCTTCGCCTATTGCCTGGCTTCGGTTCACTCCCACTTCGAGCTGGAACGTGCCGCCCAGACCGAGCGCATCGTGAAGGCTATGCGGGATCCGTGTGTGCGCATGATCGGCCACCTCTCCGCGCGCCACATCGGCGCACGGCCAGGCATCGACCTCGATCTGAGCGCGGTACTGGCCGCCGCGGAAGCGACCGGGACAGCGCTGGAGATCAACGGGGCATTGCAGCGGCTCGATATCTCGGTGGAGATGCTGCGGCAGGCCCGGCAGCGGCGCGTCGCGCTGGTGCTGACCAGCGACGCGCACCAGGAGAGCGAGCTGGAGCGCATTCGCTATGCGGCCCTCAACGCTCAGCGCGCCGGTGTCGACCCGGCGCAGATCGTCAACACCTGGCCCGCGCAGCGGCTGCTCGACTGGCTCTCGGAGAAGCGGCCTCTCAGCTGAGGCCCGGTCCGCTCGAGAGCCGGCGTCCGAGTTAGTGCCCTGCCAGGATTTCCTGGGCGGCGCGCTCTCCGCTCTGGATCGCCCCCGCCACGGTCGCCGGGTATTCGGCGTCGGTCGCCTCGCCCGCGAAGAACAACGTGCCCGCAATGGGCTCGGCCAGCTGCTCATGCACCCGACCGCCGCCCGGGCGCACGTAACTGTAGGCGCCCCGCGCGAAGGGATCGTGCTCGAAGGCGCTGCCCTGAAAGCCGATCAGTGAAGACAGGGCCCGTTCCACCGGGACGCCCAGCAGACGGCACAGCGTGCCGACGGCTTCGCGTGCAGCCGTGGCCTCCCAGCGCACGGAAAGAATGCGCGCGCGCGGCCCGCCTGCCCAGGCGGTGATCTGCTGCGCCGAGCCCTGGGATTGGCGCCAGAAGGTCTGAAAGGAACCCGCTGCATCGTGCAAGAACTGCCAGTCCGGGCTCAGCGCTGGATCCCAGAATTCGTCGCGAAAGCGCAGCACCACCTTCGCCGCCTGTCCCATGGCACAGAGGGCAAAGGCTTCCTGCTTTTGCTCGAGCGGTGGATAGAAGTCGATGCCCAGTCCGCGCGGAGCCGCCAGCACACCCAGCGGAACCGTGGTAAGCAGCCGCTCGCCGGTGAACTGGCGGCTGCGATCCCCTTGCTCCACATCGACTCGCACAGAGCCGCGCTCCCAGGTGACGCTGCGCACCACCGACTGCAGGTGAATGCGCAGCGAAGATTCTCCGGCGAGCTGCCGTGCGAGCCAGTCGACGAGCGCGCCGTACCCTTGCTGCACTCGAAACTGCTCGGGTTCGTCAGCACCCGTGTCTTGCGCATCGCGAGCCAGGCTCTGGATGCTCACGTCCCCGAGTGGAGCCGCGTGGAAACCCTCCACGTAGAGCTCGAATAGTGCGCGGTCTTCGGTGTGCAGGGCGACTCGGCGAATGAAGTCGGCGGCGGAAGTGTCGGGCGCGTCGCTCTTCACGGCGAGCAGCAGGCGACGCATGCGCGCGTTGAAGTCCGGCACCTCGCGCAGCTCGACGGGTGCATCGGCCACGAGCGACCCCGACCAATGATGTCGATCCTCGAGCGGTTCCAGCGTGAGCCCAGCCTCGCTCGAGAGCCGTAACGTCGCTGCGGGCTTGCCGTGCACGAACTCCGCGCCGAGCTCGATGGGCATCGGCCAGTCCGGGTCGCGCTGCTGCAACACACGTCCGCCGAGCCGATCGCGAGCCTCGAGCAACGTGACGCTTCGTCCTGCCTTCGCCAGAGCTCGCGCAGCCACCAGGCCCGCGATCCCGCCCCCGACAATGATGATCCCTTGCTCCGACATCTTCGAGCCAGAGTCTGAGAATGCCCCGTCCGTGCCGGTCCCGCGAATCAGAATCGCAGACCGCAGCACGGGTGTCGCAGCTTGGCCCCGATTCGACTGCCAGCGGCGGGCGGCTCGGCCTTCGGCTCACTTCGGAAGGAAGGGGCGCGTCGAAAATTCGAGCACCCGATCCGCTTCACCGATCTGAGTCATGAACAGGCCCGTGAACGTGCTGAACAGGATGCTACCGGTGGAGGCGGCCGTGGTGTTCGAAGGGCGGCTGATCCAGCTCTGAATCTTTTGCAGCAGCTCCTGGCTCACGGGGTTCACCAGCACCTTGACCCGCAGCACCAGCGGCCGCTCATCCGGCAGCTGGCTGACGTGTGCCACCGGCAGCCGCTCGGTCTGCGCACAACGGCGCAACACACCATTGAGCGTGGGGCTCCATTGCCGCACCGCCTGCTGATCGGGGCGGCTTACCTCCACACGGTACATCTCTTCCCAGACGTGCCAGGTGATCTTGCAGTTCTGCAGTGTGCTCGCGAGCGGCTGATCGCTCCCTTGCGCATACAAGATGCCGGTGAGCACGATGGTGGTGGGCAAGCCCAGCTTGAGCTTGCGCAGCACGCTCGCGTCCGCCACGTCGCGAAACGCCAGCGTGACGAAGAGCCAGCGCCGCGCGCTGTCCCATTCAAAGCGCGCCTCGCGTGGCGCGTTCGGTGCGGGGGCGGGTGCTTCGGGCGGAGCGCTCTCCTGCGCGACCGCCGAGAACGCCCTCCCGCTCAACAGCCCGGCCGCAAGCAGCGCGTGCAGGCGTCGGCGCGCCAAAGCGCGCCAGCGCTCTGGGCTCACTGACTTTCCCCCTGGCGGAACGGCAAGAACCCGAGGGCGTTGGCGAACGTGAACACAAAGCCGCCGAGGCTCGTGTCGAGCCGGAAACCGATGTTTCCGGTCAGGTCCATGGGGATGCGCTGCAGGCCCGAAAAGCCCGGCGCCGGGCGCGTGATGTCCCGCGGATCCGCGAGCGCGAACGCGCCGAAGCTGGCGAACACGTCGATGCCGTAGACCGAGCGCGTGCCGCGATAGAGCGGGATGCGATACTCGGCGTTCAGCTTGAGCGCGTATTGCGCGTAGCGCACGTGCTCGATGGCGGTTTGCAGAAAGTTGGGCGCGGAACGCCGATCGAAATTTAACCCCAGCAAGCGCCCGGGTTGAAAATCCGTCAGATCGCCCACGTAGTACTGCTCAAAGAACGGCGCGTTGCCGACGATCGCCCCGGCAAACAGCTCCAGCCCGAGCACGTGTCCATGCGGGAGCGCCCACCAACGGTGTGCACGCAGATCGAGCTTCTCGTACGGATAGTCGCTGCCCGCGGGCGCCGGGCTGATTTCCAGGGCCGCGGAGGCGAGCCAGCCGCGCGTCGGCATCCAGGGATGATCGCGCGTGTCGTATTCGAGCGACGCACGCAGGGTGGAGAGCACGCTATGTCCCGGCAAGATCTTGAAATCGATCGGCTCGGTCCAGCCTCCGTAGTCGGAAGACGCCGCACGCGGGATCTGCACGTCACCGATCGACTCCAGACGATAGCCGAGCCAGAGCCGCGTCGTCAGCGAGGTGGGATAGCCGACGCCGATCTGTCCACCGGAGCGCGTGTAGGTCACGACGGCATAACGCGCCGATTCTGCACCGTCGACGTTGACGTTGCCGTTGCCGAAGAAGTCGAGCGCGTCGTTGTAGAGCAACTCGCCCGAAAATGCCCAGCGCGTGCCCAGAAACGCCGGGTCGAAGAAGCGCACGCGCAGCGCGTATTGATCGATCGCCTCGTCGGTGGTGGCGCCCTGCGAGATGGCGAGCGCGCTGCCCAGAGTGATGCCGCTGCCGGCCAGATTGCGCTCCGCCACCGCCACGCCCGCGAAGGCAGCCAGCGGACGGCGCTCGCCATTTTCATCGGTGTCCGCGGACAGGCCCATGGCCAGATCCGTGACCACCAGCGTGTTGCGCTCGGTGACCTCGATCACGAGGATCACTCGCCCGCGCGCCGAGCCCTTGCGCAGCGAGAGCTGCACGTCACGGAAGAAGCCGCTACCGAGCAGGCGGTAGCGCGTGAGCTCGAGCGCCGGGTTATCGACGTCGAGCACATCGCCGCGATGAAACGGCACCAGGTGCTCCACCACGCGGCGCCGCGTCTTGGTGTTGCCGCGGATCTCGATATCCTCGATCAGGTAACGCAGCTCCGCCTCGCCGCGCGGCTGGTCCGCCGTCGCGGGCGCGCTCGCGCCCGGCGCGATCAGGCCCGGCGGCGAAAGCCCGGAGGAGGACGCCGCCGCCTCCGGGGAGCTCGGGGCGGGCGCAGCGGCAGGTGCAGCCTCCGGAGAGCCCGCGTCGGGCGGCGACACCGGCGCCTGCGGCGTCGAGTCGCTCGACCCGTCAGCCGGTTCCGGTTGCGCACGCGCGACGCGCGATAGCAGAACCAGCGCTCCGAGCAGCCGCCTCGCGCGCGCTCCGAGCATCGACGCTCGCCGCGAGACGTCGGGATGGCAACTCATGAAAGGGGGAAGCAAGGGAAGGATCTACGACGCGGAAAAGCGCGCCCTACCTCGCCCAACCCGCGCGCGATGGGCTCCGGATGCGACGCAGCGCTCAGGCTAACACGGTGCGCGTGATTCTGCAGAATCCAAGCCCTATCGCTGCGAATCCACCAGTACTATACCGCGGCGATGAAGCAGCAGTTTTGGGTGGTTTCGATCCTGTCCACGGCGCTGGCCGTCGCCAGCGGCTGTCAAAAAGAGAAGCCTCCGGAGCCTGCGCCCACGCCTGCGCCGGCCCCGGCAGCGCCGCCGGTGGCACAGGCGAAGCCCGCTCCACCGCCCGAGCCCCCCAAGCCGGCGCCCAAGCCGCTGGAGTGGGACGATCCGCCGCAGTGGAAGAAGGTGCCCGCCTCGGGCATGCGCACGGCGAGCTACCAGATCCCTGCTGCCAAGGGCGACAAGGAGGGCGGTGAGCTCAACGTGTTCGTGCTCGGCGGCGATGTCGACGCGAACATCCAGCGCTGGGTCGACGAGTTCAGCGGCATGGATCTGAAGACGGTGGTGCGCAATGACCGCAAGGTGAACGAGATGCGCCAAGCCGTGGTCGAGATCCCCAAGGGCAAGTTCAGCGGCGGCATGGGTGACAAGGGCCCGAGCGACAACTACGGTCTGCTCGGCGCGATCGTCGTCTCGCCGTCCGGTTCCGAATACTTCTTCAAGCTCACCGCCCCCGGCGCGACCATCAAGGCGGCGCGCGCGCCCTTCTATGCGCTGCTCGACAGCATGCGCGAGCAGGGCGGCACCGCGGAGCCGAAGAAGGCCGACGGCAAGGCGGCCCAGCCGGGCTCCACCAAGGCGGACGCCAAGCCCGCGGCCGCCGCAAAGGACGGCTCCAAGGCGGCAGCCAAGACCGCTGCCAAGCCCTGAGCCGCAAAGGCGCATCGTCAGCCGATGCCGGAGCTACCCGACGTCACCGTGTACGTTGAGCGCATCGCGGCGCTCACGAGCGGCGCGACGTTGCTCGGGGTCCGGCTGCGCAGCCCGTTTCTGCTGCGCTCGGTGGACCCTCCCATCTCGGCGGTCAAAGACCGCCGGGTGGGTGAGATTCGCCGCCTGGGCAAGCGCATCGTGATGGGGCTGGAGGGCGATCTATTCCTGGTGTTGCACCTGATGATCGCCGGGCGCCTGCACTGGAAGGAGCAGGGCGCGCCGATCGCGGCGAAGCAGAACCTGGCTGCCTTTGATTTTTCGACGGGCAGCCTGGTGCTGACGGAGCAGAGCACCAAGCGCCGTGCCAGCCTGTATGTGGTCGCCGGTAGCGAGGCGCTGAAGGAGCACGATCGCGGCGGGCTCGAGCCCCTCACCTGCAGCTACGCGCAGTTCAAGGCGCGGCTGACGTCCGAGAACCGCACGCTCAAGCGCGCACTCACGGCGCCCCATCTCTTCAGCGGGATCGGCAACGCCTACTCGGACGAGATCCTGCACGCCGCGGGGCTCTCGCCCGTCACGCTCACTTCACGGCTCAGCGCGACCGAGATCCGCAAGCTGCACCGGGCGATGCAGCAGACGCTGGAGCGCTGGACCGAGATCTTGCGCGGCGAATCCGCCGATGATTTCCCCAAAAAGGTGACGGCCTTTCGTCCCGGCATGGCCGTGCACGGTCGCTTCCGGGAGCCCTGCCCGGCCTGCGGCACGCTGGTTCAGCGCATCCGCTATGCCGAAAACGAGGTCAACTACTGCCCGCGCTGCCAGACCGACGGCAAGATGCTGGCCGATCGCTCACTGAGCCGTCTGCTCGGCGATGACTGGCCGCGCACGGTAGAGGCCTGGGAAGAAGAGCACCCCGGCCTCGCCAAAGCCTGAAGCCGGTACTAGTAGTAGACCCGAAGTCCGCGCCGGGTTTCTACAAATGAAGAAGAAGGACCGAGTGCAGAGTGCCCCATCTGCCGGCACGAGGTACTAGGGTCGCCAGCCTCTGACCATGAGCTCCTCAGCACCGCGCATCATTCCGGAACATTGCTGCACGCAGACCGAGCATCGCGTGAGCGTCGCCGATACCGACATGATGGGCATCGTCCACCACGCCAACTACGTGTTGCTGTTCGAGCGCGGTCGCCTGGAATACCTGCGCCGGCGCGGCTTGCCCTACAAAGCCATGGTCGACCGCGGCCTGCACATGCCGGTGGTAGAGCTGAACGTGCGCTACCGGAAGCCGGCGCGCTTCGACGATCTGCTCTGCGTGGAGACACGCTTGGGGGCGCTCTCGCGCGTCACCGTACGCTTCAACTACGCCATCTACCGTCCGCAACTCGCCCCGAGCGCGCCTGCAGAGCTGTTGCTCGAAGGGCACATCCTATTGGCTTGCGTCGACGAAAAGACCCGACCCAAACCCCTGCCGGAAGACATCGTGCAAAGCCTCTTCTTGCCGGAAGGTTCAGCGGATCATTCCAGGTAGTCGCGCGGATCGAGCTGATAGCGCTTGAGCCAGCGCTGAACCTGCGTGCGAGCCTTGCCGAGGTGCCGAGCGACGGCGCTGACGTTGCCGCGATGCTCGCGAAA
>JAICTU010000230.1 GCA_025936205.1 Polyangiaceae bacterium
CCGGTGAGAACTGCTTCGGCAGCGCCAGCGGCCAGGCCTTGCCGGCTTCGGTCTGCGTGTGCGGCGGCGACAAGCACACGACTTCGACGCCGGTCCCCTGGAGCTCCCCGCGCAGCGCATCCGCCAGCGCCACGACCGCGGCCTTGGCGGCGCTGTAGGCGGCGGCGCCCGGCATCGCGACATAGCCGACAGCAGAGCCCACCATCATGACCCGGCCCTGACCTCGCCCCAGCATGCCCGGCAACACCGCGCGCGTGAGCCGCTCGACGCCCAGCACGTGCACATCGAACATCTCGCGCGTGTGATCGGGCGACTGCTCCAGCAAGCGCCCCAGCGTGCCGCCGTTGCCGGCGTTGTTGATCAGCACGTCGATCGCCCCGAACGCTGCCAGGGCCGTCGCCACGGCGGCGCGCACCGATACCTCACTCGTCACGTCCAGCTGCACGTCGAGCGCCGTTGCGCCCAGCTGGCGCAGCTCGCTCGCGAGCTGCACCAGCGGCTCGCGCGTACGCGCCGCCAAGACCACGCGCGCGCCCTGGGCCGCGAGCTGGCGGCCGAGCTCGGCGCCGATGCCGCGCGACGCACCGCTGATGAACACGACTTTCCCCTTCACGTCCATGATTCGACTCCTGTTCTCGAGGTCACTTCGTTTGCGACGGAGCTCAGCTCTTGCGCCGCGGCGCCGGCTTGCTCTTCTCAGCCTTGCCGCGCTCACTGGCTGCGCGCTCACTGGCTGCGCGCTGGGAGCCGCGCCGCGGTGCCAGCTGCTCGCGCGCCCGGGCCAGCCAGCTCAGCTGTGCTTCACACCAGCCGAGCCCGTTCTCGAGCGACAGGCGCCAGAGCAAAGCCTCGCGCTCCGAGCGCGCGAGGCTGAAGATCTGCGGCGACGAAAGGCGCGCGCGATACTCGCTGCGGCGCGCCTCCAGCTCGCCCGCCTGCCGTGCGAGCGCGCGATCCAGCTCCTGCGGCGGGACGTTCGCGGAGAACACGAACTTCAGCAGGAACGGGTCACGCAACACCAGCGGCTCGATCGGCGCCGCCAGCAGGCGTGCGAGCTCCGCGCGGCCTTCGGTCGTGAGCGAGTACACTTTGCGCGGGGGCTTGCCGGGCTGCGGCAGCACCTCCACCTGGGCGAGGCCGGCCCGCTCCAGATCGTGCAACTCGCGATAGATCTGGCTCTGCGTGGCCGACCAGAACGAGCCCACGGAGCCCGAGAAACGCTGCCCCAGCGTGTAACCGGTGGTGGGCTCCAGGTCGAGAAAGCCCAGGATGGCCTGCCGCAGCGACATTCCCATCCATATAGCACAAAGTGCATAGAACACAAATGCCATATGGGCGAATGGTGCTATGCAATGGGAGCGGAGGCGGACGGCGCCGAGGCCGCTGAGCGGTGTAAGGGGGCGTCGGGCACCCGCGTTTCTGTCTTCGAAGCGCCGCCGCAGGGACCGCATCGGCTCCCAGCTGGTTCAAAGCAGTGCAACTGCCCGGCGCCCGGGAGATTCGAGAATCATGCGCAACGTCTTTGCGGCTGTGTCGGTCCTGCTGCTGGCTCTGGGGCTCGCGTGTGGAGGCAGCGGCTGCCGCACGGATCAGCCACCCCGCCATGCCGATCGCGAATACGAGCCCGCGCAGCGCGAGGCGCCCACCGAGAGCGAACCGGGCGACAGCCGTTTCGCGCCGCCGCCGCCCGGAGCCGAGCCAGAGGAGCGCGCGCCGAAGTTGGAGGCGAGCGACGAAGAGCCGGCGCCTGCGACCAGCGCTCCGAGCGCGCCCGAGCCCGCGACCAGCGGCTGGGGCGGGCTCGGCAGCGACGCTGAAAAGGGAGCGCCGAGCGCGCGCCGCGCCGACGGCGCGGGCAGCGCTGAGCGCAGCCGTGCGCCCCTGATGGAGCCGCCCCGGGATCGGCCGGGCCTCGCCACGCACTGGGGCGAGACCCGCTACAGCCCGGCGCGCGAAGTCAGCTTCGAGCGCGAAGACTCGAGCTCGCCGACCGCGACGGCGGAGCTCCGCTACAACGACCGCTCCGGCGCTCGCCGCTTACTGCCGAACGGCCACTGGGGCTCGGGCGAGCTGACGCTGCTCGGCGGCGCGCTGCGCGTGCGCATGCTGGACGCGAGCGGCCGCACCTTTCCCGCTCTGCGCGAGGGCAGCCGGGTGGTGAGCATGGGCGAGCCCGGCGAGCGCTACTCGCTCTCGATCGAAAACCGCACGGGCCGTCGCTATGAGGTGGTGACCACGGTGGACGGCCTGGATGTGCTGGACGGCCGCGACGGCAGCCCCGACAAGCGCGGCTATCTGATCGCGGCGTATTCCAGCGTCCAGATCGACGGCTTTCGCCGCAGCGAAGAGCAAGTGGCCGCTTTCCGCCTCGGCGACGTCGCCCACTCCTATGCCGCGAGTCAGGGCAACTCCCGCAACGTGGGAGTGATCGGAGTAGCCGTCTTTGCCGAGCGCCAAGCGCCCGTCGTGTACGCCCCGCGCCCGCTGCGGCGTTGGGAAGACACCTCCCTCCGCGAGAGCGCCGATCCCTTCCCGGGCCGCTACGCCCGTCCGCCGGTGTGGTGAGGTACCAAGCCTCGATCACTCCCGTGGACGTCAACGATCAGCGAGTCAGCCCAGCCACATCACGGTGAAGGCGTCTCCGCCGTCCTCGGGATCCGCGGGCTCCGCTCGCGATACGCAGGGGTGTCGGGCGAGGTGCTCGCGCACGGCGTTTTTCAGGGCGCCGGTGCCGTGGCCGTGCAGGGCGAAGCCGATCGGTTCGCCGCTGCGCAGCAGGCCGTCGATGAAGGTGTCGAGGCGTTCGAGGGCGGGCTCCACGCGCTGGCCGACGAGGTTGAGGGTATTGTCGGGGCTGCGCAGCGGCGCGGGGCCGCCGCTGGCGGCGCCCGCGGTGGCTGCCGGGTAGCTGGCTGCCGGGTAGCTGGCTGCGGGGTAGCTGGCTGCCGGGTAGCTGGCGCCGGGATCGCTGCGAGGACGCCCGGGGGGCTTCTTGCGCTCGGCGGGCCCTCGTGGAGCCGCCTTTGCCGCAGGCGCGCTGCGCGCCTCGGCCGACCCCAAACTCAGAGCAGCGATGCTCACGGTCGTCTTCATCGCGCCGACCGCCACCGTGACCTGATCGCGCTTGGGCTTGGCCACGACCTTGCCGCTGGTGCCGAGGCCCGTCAGCGTCACGCTGGCGCCGAGCTCGAGCTCTTCCCAGCGCAGCGGGGCGGGCACGGCGCGGGGCGCGGGTTCGAGCGCGGCCGTGGCTCGGCGCAGCTTGCCGCCGATGGCCACGAACTGCGCGACGTCGTTGACGGCTCGGCGCGCTTCGGCGAGCGAGCCCGCGCCGGTGTCGAGTTGCTCGAGCCGCGCTTCCGCCTGGCGCAAGCGCGTGCGCGCCTGGCGGACCTCCTCGAGCACGGACTGGGTTTCTTGCGTGAGACGGCCCTTCTCTTCGCGCACGCGCCGCTCGCGCTCGCGCTCCAGATCGCGCGCGAGCTGGGCGGCCTTGCGGCGCTCCTGCTCGACCTCGGCGGTGGTCGCCTCCAGGCGCACACGCTGTTCGTCGAGCTGTCGGGCGAGCGCGCGCTGGTCGATCACGCCTTCCGGTAAGAGCGACTCGGCGCGCGCGATCACGGCCGGGTCGATGCCGTAGCGCTGCGCGACGAGCAGGGCGCTCGACGCGCCGGGGGCGCCGTATTCGATGCGGAAGGTGGGGCGCAGGTGTTCGCGGTCGAAGCCGGCAGCGGCGTTGCACAGGCGCTCGTCGCTGGCCGCCAGCGATTTGAGCCGCTCGTAGTGGGTGGTGACGCAGACCGCCGCTCCGCGATCGAGCAGCGCGAGCACGACGGCGCAGGCCAGCGCCGCGCCTTCGTCGGGATCGGTGCCGCCGCTGAGCTCGTCGATCAAGACCAGTGCATCGGGGCCCGCGCGATCGAGGCAGGCGCGCACGTTTTCGATGTGGGCGCTGAAGGTGCTGAGCGAGTGCATGAGCGACTGGTTGTCGCCCACGTCGGTCAGCACTGCTCCGAACCAGCCGGCGTAGGAACCCTCGGCAGCAGTGAGCGGGATGCCCGTGCGCACCATCCACGCGGCGAGCCCCAGGCACTTGAGCGCGACCGTTTTGCCGCCCGCGTTGGGACCCGACAGCACCAGACCCTGACCGGAGCGCAGCGTCAGATCGTTAGCGACGATCTCGCCCGCGTCCGCCAGCAGCAGCGGGTGGCACATGGCGCGCAGCTCGAGGCGCGGCTCGGAGCCGGGGTCGAGGGCGATGGCCTGGCTGCGAGCGGCGAAGGTACACAGGGCGCGCAAGCAGTCGACCTCGATGCAGACGTGCTGCGCGCGGCGCACGGCTTCCATCTGCGCGGCGACCGCGCGATTGAGCTCGTCCAGTACCCGCGCTTCTTCCGCGCGCACCTCGGCCTCGGCCACCGCGACGCGATTGCCCAGATCGTGCGTGTCCTGGGGCTCGACATACAGCGTGCCGCCGGAGGAGCTGGAGCCGAGCACCAGACCTTCGACCCGGAACGGTGCGTCGGAACGAACCGGCAGTACATACCGGCCATCGCGCTCGGCCACGTACTGACCTTGCAGGGCATCGGAGTAGCGACCGAGCAGGCCGGTCAGCTTCTGGCGGAGCTCGTCCCGAACCTCTCGCGCACGCTGGCGGGCTCGGCGCAGGCCGGGCGATGCGCCATCCAGAATGACACCCTCCGGGCCAATCGAGCGCTGCAGCTGTTGGCGCAGTGGCGTGAGCTCTGGCGAGGTGGCGAGCCAGGCGGAGACGCTCGGAGCGCCGGCGCCGTGCCGCTCCAGGTAGGAACGAATCTGTTCGCTCAGCTCGAGTGTAATGGTCAGAGCATAGAGTTCCCGACCTTCGACACTGGCGCCGCGCTCCAGCTGCTCGAAGGCGTCTCCCTGATCTTCGATGCGGGCGGCCGGAAGTGGCGCTTCAGCATGGATGCGCAAGGCTTCGCGCGTCCGTTGCATGCGCGAACGGGCCGCCTCCAGCGAGTCTTCGGGAACCCAGCCCCTCGCGCGGCGCGCTGCGACCTCGCTCTGGCAGTACCCCGCGATCCGATCGAGGAGCAGCAGCCATTCGAGCTCGGCTGCGGTCTTCTGTTCCTGGCGTTGGGGCGTCACGACTCGTTTCTCACTGCTGCACTGCGGATTTTCGGCCTGGATGCGGGGCCTCGGCCTTGGGAGCGTCGTACTAGCATACCCCCACGAAACACGAGCGTACTCGACTGACCCAGGGGCTGATGCCGGCGCAATCCGGGGGTCGCATTGCAAGCTCGAAACACGCTGACGCACAGCGACGTCGTGCATCGTCGGGCTATTCTGCCCCTGTCGGGTTCGTGTTATGTGGGGCTCATGCGCGAGCGCGGAGAGGGAAGGGGCGAGCAAGGCGTGACGGGCCGGCAAGGCTCGCGACGGAGATGGATCGGCCTGTTGCTCTCGTTGGCGGCTTGCGCCAATTCCTCGGGAAGTTCCGAAGCCGGGCGCGGCCCGAATCCGTCGGACCCTGCGCGCCATCCCGCGGGCGGGCCACGATCACGCGGGCCAGAGGAGGTCGTGCAGCGCATCGCGCCTGCCACCCCGGCGAGCGGGGTGACCGGCGCGCCGGCGCCGAACGGCGCGAAGGACGAGAGCAGCGCCGCCAGCAAACGGGCTGCCGGCGGAGCCGAGACGGTCACCGCCAAGCACGTCGAGGCGGAGCTGAATCGGCTCGAAGCTGAGCTGAAGTAGCGGTCAGCTCAGCCGGAGCGGCGAACGGGTTCCGGTTCGTCCTGGGCCCCGATCCGGGATCGGGTTTCCGAGCGAGGCTGCTCTTCCATGTCCTCCTCACCGACGATGCGCTCGGGTACGCCACACATCGCGCGCGACGCAAACATACCGCCCATGACGGCGGCTTCCACGCAGCCCGCGTTGATGCCGTTGTAGGTCCAGTCACCGGACAGCACGAGGTTGGCGAAGGGCAGCTGGTCGGCGCGCAGCCGGTACTGGGTGCTGCCCGGCACGGACAGCACGTAGCGCTCGGTCGGGTCGAGGTTGACGCGCAGGTACTGCGACTTCAGGCGATCGGCGCCGCGTTGATCCTGCAAATCGACCAGCAGCTCCCACAGGAAGGTGCCGCCGGGCGTGACGCAGTTCGGCCACAGCTCCTGCAGCTGCGTGTTCATGAATTTCCGCACCAGCTCCTGGTAGCTGGCGAGCTCGCGGTTTGGAAACGCGTGATCGCTGAAGGGGGGAATGGGATGCGCGTCGGGGAGCGGACCGCAGAAGTAGGCGATACTCTGCGGGAGGTGGGTATCCGGCCAGTTCTCGCGCCGCACCAGATCGCTCATGTCCGCCCAGGTATCGATCGGTTCGTAGAACGCTCCCAGCACCGGCCCTTCCGTGACGCCGTTCGGCGACTGCCAGCCGAGCGCGCGCGTGTCCTTGGTCAGCCAGAGCTGCAGCGCCTGCGTCTGCACGGTCTGCACGTACTTCACGGACTGAGCCAGCTCGTGGCTAGCCGCCAGAAGCTCCGTGCCGATCTGGTTCAGGGCGGCGATCGACACGCCCAGCACGACCTGATCGAAGTCGCGCCCCAGCTCCAGGCACAGGGGCTCTTCGTCCTTCCAGCGTGGCGCCCAGGAAGACTCGAGATTGATCTTGGACGCCTTCAGCTCCAGACCGTCGCTGATCTGGCTGTAGTCGGGCGCGCTCGGCCAGCAGGGCAGGCCCTTCACCGGGAACAGCGGCTGGTAGTTTTCGACGCCGGGAGCCAGCTTCACCTGCTTGCACAGCTCGATGCGCTGCACGAGCGATCGGTCCGGTGACAGGCGCAGCGCCGTCACGCGGTGGAAGAACTTGAACTTGACCCCGCGATTCAACAGCACCTGGTAGAAGGGCACGGCCACCGTGTCGCCCATGCCCGCCTGCATGCGGTAGAAGATGGCCCCCTTGTACGTGAGCAACATGCGCAGCATGCCGCGCATGGCCGTGCCCGCGGCGAAGGCCGGGCGCGCGATCTCTCCCTGCTCGTATGCAAAGGCGAGGTCGTAGATGCCGCGGATCAGCCCCGAGTCGAGCGTGACCGAGTTGGCGCCGTACTTCTTCAACCAGCCGCGCAGGTCCAGTCCGTCGATGCTGTCCCAGCCCTTGGTCGGAATGGCATCGGCGATGATGCCCGCGGCAGCCGAGCCCGCGAGGTTGAGGCAGACCCAGATTTTGTGGGCCTCGAAGTTGGTGTTGACTCGGCTTCCGAGCAGCAGCCAGGCGAGCCCCATCAAAGCTTCGATCAACCAGGCGATGGCGTGGCGCACCAGACTGTTCTGCACCCGCGGGTGGTCCTCCAGCGCGCCGAGCAGCTGCAGCACGTGCGAAGCGAGCAGGGAGACGGGATGCGTGGGCGCCGGCGGGGTGGGCGAGAGCACGCTGCCGTGGCCGCGCGCGTGGTCGACTGCGCCGAGCTTCTGCGGATCGGGGCTGAGCTTGCTGATCAGCGCCGATACCCATTCCGGTATCTCCGGTAGGGCGAGCGGGCTCTTGGGCAGCGCTTCGCGCGCGGCCTCGGAGCTCTCCCAGAGCTCGATGATCCACTGGACCAGCATCTGCGCGTAGGCCAGCGGCGTGGGCAGCACGCCGCCTTCGCCGGGCGTGAGGTAGTTGGTCGGGAACACGAAGTTCCACGGGTGGAACCCGTCGTCGAGCTTTTCCTCCAGCACGATGTAGCTGTGCTTGTGGAAGGCCTCTTCCCAGGTGGCGAGCGGCTCGCCCGGCTTGCGGCCGAGCTCTGCATAGGCGGCGCGCATCGCGTGGAAGGCGTTCTCGTAGAAGCCCATCCAGATGTGTAGGCCGTGCTCCTCGATCCGATCGGCGATCTCCCGGTTGCGGCCGCTCGCGCCCTTGCCGCCCAGCCGCCAGCCCAGCTGATAGAAGGTGACGTCGTATTTGGCGCGCAGCTCCGGGGTGCTGGTGAGCTCAAAGGCCGTGGTCAGCGCGGCGACGCCGCCGCCCAGCACCGCGACGCGGATCTTGCTCGGGGTGCCGGGTGTTCCCGAAAGACTGTTGCTCTCGTTGCTCATCGTGCCCCTCCTGCCGACCAGATCGTCTTGCCGAGATCCATCGAGAAACTGAAATAGACGTAGAAGCCGAGATCGATGCGCTGCTGCGGCGCGAAGCCGAGGCGCCCCGGCAAGTCGCAGCTGGCGTAGGAGTAGAAGCGCGCATCCCAACCGCCGGGCAGAAAGCCCGCGCCGCTGAAGCCGTTGACCGTCGCGTTGGCTTCGATGATCGCCTGGTAGCTGGCCGCGTTCGGAGCCGTCGCGTCACGGAATTGCTTGAGAAACACCATCGGCTGGTGCAGACCGAGCAGGTCTTCGAAGCTTTCGACGAAGAAGTTCCAGTCGCACTCGGCTTCGCCCTCCGAGTGCAGCTTCTTGGCGATGGCCTCGAACGCCTCGCGCCGCTGGCTGGCGTCGAAAGTCTGCAGGGTGCTGGGGAGCGCGCTCTGCTCGTTGCGCGCCAGCTCGAAGATGCGCTGTTGCACCACCTGCGTCTCGGGAGTGTAGCTGGGCAGCACCAGGCCATCCGTCCACAGGGGGCCAGGGTCGTGCGGGTCGCGCGGCAGCTGTGCCCAGCCGATGGCCTTCGGATAGCCGTAGACCTCGCGGCCCGTGGCCATGGCGTCGGCGATGGTGACCCAGATGTACGGCACGTACCACGCCAGGTGGTCGAGCTCGCGGCGGCCGTTCACGAGCTTGTATGCTCCGCATAGCAGCCACACGGACATGTCCGCTTCCTGCAACCAGCCCTCGGGTGCCGTCGGCCCGATGCAGCTGATCTTGCTGATGTTGGCCAGCACCAGCAGCGCCCGCGACAGCAGCGGGCGATACTCGTAAGGCTGGCCGCCGCTCGGGGCGTTGAGCTCCCGGTTGAGCAGCGCGCGCTGCAGGTCCTTCGGGCTGGGCACCGCCCAGGCCGTCATGAAGGCATCGCTCTGCTGGAAGGGAGGCGGGAACACCACCTCATTGTCTCGTTCGACGTACTTGGCCGGCTCGCTCATGCTTCTTGGACATCCCCTCTTCAGGCTCGCTCAGGCGCGAGCGTCGAACAGCTGGCGCGCCCGCTCGAGATCGAGGGGGCAATCCAGCTGCTTGAACATCTGTTCGGCGCGTGCCGCATGCTCCGTCCGCTCCTTGCTGAGCGGCGCCGCGCTGCGCGCGAGATCGAGGTGCGCGAGCGCCTCGTCGTACGGCATGCCCAGCTGGCGCGCGCAGAGCAGCGCCCGCTCGAAGGCGCGCGTCGCGGCACGCTGCTTGCCATCGAGCCGCAGCGCTTCTCCGCGGAGCCGCTGGTAGCAGGGCCCGCCGATCGGGACGCTCAGCGCCAGCGTCAGCAGGTCGAACACGGCGCGGCGAGCCGCCCGGCGCGCGGTCAGCGTGGAACGCGCGCATTGTCCGCTCGCGTGCAGCTCTCGTTCCCAGCGCGCCAGGTACACCTCGGCCACGCCGGCGTAGCCGGACAATGTCGAGAACACGGTCGGCAAGCTGCCGCGGATGCGGCTGGCGGTCAGCTGTGCTGCCTGCAGCGCGGAGCTCAGATCGCCCGCGCGCAGGTGCAGCGACGCGAGCAAGCCCGTAGCGATGATCTTGGACGGCACATCGACCAGCGGCTCCAGCAGCGCGTTCGACTCCACGAGCATGACGCGTGACACCTCCAGCTCACCCAGGCACATGTGGGCGCGGGCGCCCGCATACAGGCCCCAGGAGACGTGCTGCTGATCGCCATTGGCCCGGGCGGTACGCTCCAGCTCGCGGTAAGTGTCCGCGCTCTCGCGGAAGCGACCGGTGTAGAAGTCGGCGTGGCCCTGCAGCGTCCGGGCCATGCCCAGCGCCTTCAAGTTGCGAGTGCGCAGCGCGATGCGCGTGCACTCCGCGCACAGCTCGCGGACCTCTTGCCAGTCACCGTTGCCGATCTTCCACGCCGCCTTGGAGTACAGCGAGTAGGCCTGTCCGGCGCGGTCCGAGGTAGCGAGGGCCGTGCGCAGGGCCAGCTCGAAGTAGCGCTCGCCGAGCGCAGGCAGCCGGCTGATGCCCGCGGCCATGCCCAGCATCGCGTAGGGCATGGCCAGCGGCACGGCGACGCCGGCGCGTTCCCCCAGGTTCACCGCTCTCAGGCTGGCCGCGATCATCGGCACGGCCTCGAAATCGAAGTAGCTGCGCTCGGCCAGATGGTGCGTGGCCAGCGCCGCCTCGACCAGCGTCTGCTGCTCGAGCGCGCCGCGCCGGCGCGGGCTCCAGCCCGGCCGCGCTCGGTGCACCAGCTGTTGACCTGCCTCGCGGAGCAAGCTCCAGCCCCAGCCGAGCGGCGAGCGCGGGGGAGAGTGCCCGGTGTGGTCCAGCGCGTGCAGGAGGTGGCGTTCGACCGCGCTCAGATCGCCGAGCGCGTAACTGGCCTCGGCGAGTCTTCGCTCCCAGCGCGCGCGGCGCAGCCTCGCCAGCCGGAGCGCGGTCTTGCCGGGCGAGCGCCGCGCGGAGGCCGTGGGGTCCAGGCCCTGCGCGATGCGCAGATCCAGATCGAGCGCGCTCTGGAAGTGCCGCAAGGCGTCGCGGTTGGCGTTCGTGGCGAGGGCGTGCTCGCCGGCCAGCTCCAGGTGTTCGAGCGCGGCCCGCCATTGTTCGCCCTGCAGATGATGATGAGCGAGCGTGGCATGCGCTTGCAGCAGCTCCGGCGAGCCATGCAAGGCCTGCTCGAGCGCAGCTGCAGCGCGCCGGTGCAGGGCTCGCCGCGGCTGGTGCGGAATGCGCGCGTGCGCGGCCTCGCGCAGCTTGTCGTGCAAGAAGCGCAAGCGTGAGCGCTGGCCCTCGGGCGCCGGCGCCACCTCTTCCAGGATCTGGCGCGCGATCAGCTCGCCCGCGGGCTCCCAGGCGCGCTCTTCGGGCAGGTCGGTCACCGCCAGCAGCAGCTGCCAGTCGAGCTCGCGGCCCAGCACAGCGGCGGCAGCCAGCAGCTGCTGAGCCGCTTCGCTGAGCCCGTCGAGGCGGCGGCTGACGAGGGCGGCGATCGAGCTCGGCAGGGTGAGCCGCGGGCCGGAGCTGCCGAGAGCAAGCAGCCGATCGTCGATCTGCCAGTCGCCGCTCGGCGCGCGATACAGGAGCCGCTCATCGACGGCCGTGCGCAGGTACTCGGCGGCGAAGAAGGGATTGCCCTCGGATTGTCTCACGAACAAATCCACGAAGCCGGGTGTGCTGCTGAGCGCGAGCATGCCGCGCACCAGCTCGCGCAGCGAGGGCTCCGATAGGCCGCTCAGTGTGAACTCGTTCACGTCGCGGCGCTGGCGCAGCTCCACCAGCGCGCCCGTCTTCTCGTCGGCGCGGTACACGCCCACGATCACCAGCGCCTTGTCGCCGAACCAGTCGTCGGGCAGCGAGCACAGAAAGCGTAACGAGGCCTCGTCGGCCCACTGCAGGTCGTCGATCACGAACACGAAGGGGCACACGGCCGCAAAGGCCGCGAGCGTCTCCGCGAGGGCTTGCAGCAGGCGCTGCTGGGCGGCGCTGGCGGGCAGCGCCTCGGGCTCGGGATAATCCGGCACACCCGGCAGCGAGCCGAGGCTGGGTTCGCAGGCCGCCAGCAGCTTGGCGCGCTCACCCAGCAACACCGGCGCGAGCTCGGGGGAGCTGATGCAGCGATCTGCGATCGCGAGCAACAGGCTGCGGAAGGGATGCAGGCTCGCTTCGTTGGACTGGGCTTCGGCTGCACCCAGGCGCAGGCACGTACTGGTGACGACGCGCATGCCCTGCACCGCCGCGCCGCGCGCGGCCGCCATGGCCAGATACGTCTTACCAATGCCGCTCTCGCCGGAGATGAGCAGCAGGCTACCCCGGGTCTGTAGCGCCTGCTGCACGCGCGCCTGGAGCGCGTGCAGTGTTTCATCGCGCCCGACCAGCGTCGAGCGATACACGTAGCTGCGCGGCAGACGCGTCGAGCGCCAGAAGTCGCGTCCGGCTCCGAGCGAGCCGAGGCTGCGCGCAACCTCGCTGGCGTGGCCCGGTCGATCTGCCACCCGCTTCTGCAGCAGCCGCAGCACCAGCTCGTCCAGTTCCGGGGGGACGTCGTCCACCAGCGAAGACGGTGGCAGCACCGGCACATTCAGATGGCAGCAACGGATCTCCGCAGCGCTGCGACCGGAGAAGGGGGGCCTACCCGTCAGCAATTCGTAGAGCAGACAGCCCAGCGAGTACAGGTCGGCGCGCGCATCGACCATCTCGCCGCGGATCTGCTCGGGCGACATGTAGGCGGCGGTCCCGGCCGCGCCCCGCATCACATCGTCCAGTACCTCGCGACCCGTGCCGCCCGGGAAGCGCCAGGCCAGCCCGAAGTCGAGCAGCTTGGGGGCGCCGTCCGCGCACAGCATGACGTTGGCGCACTTCAGGTCACGGTGCACCACGCCTTCCCCGTGCACGAATGCCAGTGTATCGCACAGCCCGCGCGCCATCTCGAGCACGGCCGGCAGCTGGCCGCGCGCCACTCGCTCGCGGCCGTGCTGAGCGCTCGGGTCCAGCAGCGACGGGCCGGCGAGGCTTTCAGCTCGCGGGGGACGGCTGCGCAGACCGCGTTCCGTCAGCGTGGAGGCGAAGTCCGATGCGATATGCCCGCCGCCCTGCCACAGCTGGCTCACGTAGCTGGCCAGCGTCTCGCCTTCGAGCAGCTCCATCGCGTACCAGGGCACGCCCGCATCCACGCCCTGATCGAGGATACGCACGACACCCGGGTGCTCCAGCCTGCGGAGCGCCGCGATCTCGCGGCGCATGCAGCCCATGTCTCCGATGTTCTCGGCGAGCAGGCGCTTGAGCGCGACCACCTCACCGCTCTGCACGTCGCAAGCTCGAAACACGACGCCTGTTCCGCCACGACCGATCACATGGAGGAGCCGATACGGACCGACCCGCTCGCTCGCCTCCGGAGCTGCATGCGCCCGGTCAGCGCCGGGGCTGGACGCTGAGGGATCGCTGTTCAGCGAGCCGCGAGCTCGCCGGGAATTTGGTGCTACCCGACAGGCCGTCATGCGCAAGCAAGGAAAGGCCGAGCAGCGAGCTGCCGGCGACTGGAAGCAGGGCGGCAGCGCCGGTGGTACGCCCGGAGCAACACGCGTTCCTCGGTCGCCGAATTGAACACCATTCCCATGTACCCGCCGTCTCGCTTCGAGCGGTACGGAGCGAGCCGGGACCAACAATAGGGGTGAAATTCGAGTCCTTTAGCTGCGATCGGGTCGCGCATCCGACGCCAAAAGCGTGACGCCTTCGAGTGCGGGATGCTGGGCGATCAGGGAGGTGCGTTCAGCACATCGGTGCCGGTGCTCAAGCTGGAGCAGGGGCAGAGCGCTGGGGTCTTCCCTGGGCACCACCGTCAGAGCTCAGCTCCCCCAGGTCCGGGTGGCTCGAGGAGTATTCTCGCACGAGGGCCCTGCCGCTCGGCGGGAGGACAGCTGCAGCGCACCATGCGTGTGTTGCTTCTGCTCGTCTGGTCCTGTCTGCTTCGATGGGGTGGCTGCAGCAGGCAGCGGAGAGCGCGTTCACGTGCGCCTCGTGGCCTTGCTGTGGATCGTTCAATGGGGCCGCTGCACGCATGCAGCGGAGAGGCCCAAGACGCACCCCCGCCGTGTACTCGGCGCTGGTCGCGCTTCAATGGGGCCGCTGCACGCATGCAGCGGAGAGACATCGCAAAGGGCGCGAACAAGATTGTCCTGAACTCGGCTTCAATGGGGCCGCTGCACGCATGCAGCGGAGAGGCGGATGCGCGTAGAAGCCATCATAGCTCCTGTTGTTTCTCACGCTATTCCCCCGGGAGTTTCTCGAATTCGGTCGTGATGGCGAGCTGATCGTTTCTCACGTTGCGGCTGCTGGTTGGCTCGAGGGTCTGGTGGCCGAAA
>JAICTU010000585.1 GCA_025936205.1 Polyangiaceae bacterium
CCCCACGAGCCGGAGCTTTGCTCGCAGCCGCGGCGCTGCGCGGGCGCGGGATGCCCTTGCTCGCCTTGCCGGGGACTCGCTCGTCGGCGCTCGCCGCTTCGGGCGCGCTCGGCGGATGGGAGCCGCGCTGTGAAGGCGCGTGCGACGAAGGTGGGCCCTTGGACGAGGGCGGGGCGGGCGGCTCGGAACGAATCCGCCGCTTGCTCTCCCAGACCGGCGTGAAGAAGCCCGACAGCTGGTCGACGTCACCGACCTTGAAGTTCTTGGAGGGATTGCTGGATTCGATGTCGCGATCGTCGGTGTTCATGCAGGCTCCTCGAATCGACCCATGTGTAGCACGCCCGCCGGCGGTCCACCGGGGCCAAAGCCCGGCGCTAGCATCGAGCAGCTGACCCGGTTTGCTGCGCTCATTTTCAGGGAGAAGCGCGGAGCGAGTCTTCTTGGCAGGTTGGCCGGTTTTGGTTGTTGGGGTCGAGTACGCAGCCGCCTTTGCAGGCTTTTTCAAGCTCGCGCTCCTGGCCGTCGGCGGAGCAGAGATAGAGCGAAGAGCCAAAGCACAGCGGGAGCAACGGCTCGCACAGGTCGCACTGGCCGTGGGGTGCGTCGCACAGGCTATCCCCTGGGCAGTCGCGCACGTTGCTGAAGCCGTCGCCCGCGGAGTTGCAGACCTGCAACGTCAAGCCGAGCGTCGGCTCTCCGGGCATGGCGACGACGGGGGTCGCTCCCGGCGCCACGCAGCGATATTCCCCCGGCTTGCATTGAGGCGGGCGGCAGGAACCGCTGCCGGAGGCATCGCAGAGCGCGCTGGTCGCGCACCACTCCTGCGCCTGCCAGGCGTTACCCCGGCAACGCTCCAGGTACTGGCCGTTGCAACGCAGCGCACCGGTGGTGCAGCCCGGGGGGCTGTTGCAGCGGCCTTCTCCGCTCAGGTCGCAGCTGCCCGAGATCTGTTCCGGCGATGCGTTGGCGGGCAGCTGAGCCAGCAGGCGGCAGTCTTGCACGACCTCCCATGCCTCTCGGCCGGCGTTGCAGCGTTCCAGCTTGCCATCGGGGCTGCAACGTTGCTGTCCGGCGTTGCAGCGAGGAGCGTCGCAGCGCTTTGCGGGGGCGTTGCACAAGGCCTCCGTCTGGCAAGACTGCACCGTGATCCAGTCGGTGCCATCGATATTGCAGCGCTCGAGGGCGCTGCCGTTGCAGCGGTACTGCGTGACCTCGCAGACTGGCTCGCGACAGTTGCCGGCGCCCGTTGGATCGCACTGGGCGGCGCCGGCGCAGGTTTGCTCGAGCCGCCAGGTGCGTTCCGGCGAGCAGACCTGCAGCTCCTTGCCGCTGCATTGCAGGGTGCCGGGGACGCAGTCTTCGGCGCTACAGCTGCCGGTCGAAGCGCTGCAGCGCCCGGGGCTGCCGCAGTCCTGCTCCAACACGTAGCCGGTGCGATAGACGTTGCAGCGCATCAGCTTGGAGCCGTCGCAGGCGTACTTGCCCGGCGTGCAGGAGGGAGCCGTACAACCCAGCCGATCCAGATCTGCCAGGGACAGGTTGGCTGCCTGCGGATCACCGATCAGTTCCCGGAGGTCGTTGCAGTGCAGCAGGTTCAAGCAGGTCTCGACGAACTCGAACTCCGTCTGGTCGTCGTTGCAACGCAGTAAGTCGCCGTTGTAGCAGCGAAAGGGCGAGGTCACGGTCGCCGCGTTCTCGCCGCGCACGTCGAGACAGCCCGTCTTCAGGCAGGTGGGAGGGATCGAGCTGTCGTCGCAGAGCGCGCGCGTCGGACATTGCTGGCCCTGCCTCCAGCCCGTGGCCACGCAGCTTTGCAGTTGTGCGTCGCTGCACTGGACGTCCGGGGTGGTCGAATTGCAGGGCGTATCTTCGCAACCTCCTCGCTTGGCATTGCACTGCGCCGCGCTGGCGCAGGTGCTGACGGGGGTCCAGCCCGTCTGCCCCTCGTTGCAAGCGCTGAGCAGCGGCCCGTCGCAGCGGAAGTCGCCGGGCGTGCAGGCGGGCGGCTGGCAGCCGGGCGTCGCACATTTGCTCGGATCGGCGCAGCACAGCTCGGGAGTCGAGCAGACGCGCGCGGTGCGAAAGCCGGTGAGGTCGGCGCGGCAGATCTCGAGCGCGCTGCCTTCGCAACGCAGCTGCTGCGGGCTGCATGGCGGCGCTGGCGCGGCGTCGCCGCCTTTGTTGGACTGGACGATGACGATGCCATCCGTGTCGAGCACCTGCGCGCAGGCCAGCCCCAGCAGCAGCAGCCCCCCGGCACCTCGAACAGAACGTCGGCGCTGCGCCGGTTGCCCCATCAGAAGCTTCCCACGGCACCCACCGTCCCGAAGCCTACGTACGGATGCAGCGTCGCTGGTATCCGCCCGGAAGATTGCGCGGGCTTATCGGGACTGTCGGGAGCCGTGATGAGTAAGATAAGTCCGGTCGCCGCCAGCGCGCCGCCGGCAATGAAGCCCACCGTCGAGATGGTGGCGTACTTCTCCATGTCGTCTTTCTTCTGCAAGGCGGCGCGGTGCTTGGTACCCGTCGGGTCCGAAACGACGCAGGTCGAGCTGTTGCGGTTGTCGCAGTAGTCGAGCAAATCTTCGTGTGCGCTATAAGCAAGGAGGCCCGACACGCTGCCCACGATCAGGCCGGCACCGCCCAATCCGAGCGTGACGTAGCCGAGCGTGTTCTGCGTGATCAGCGGCGCGCCCTCTCCGCCGTCGTACGTCATCATGGGATCGGGGGAGTGCTCCGTCACGGCCACAACCGTCGCCGCCCTGGGTAGGCGCTTCATTTTCAGCTCGATCGCGGGCAAATGCTCGCCCTCCGCCAGCTGCACCTCGACCTCGGCGGGCTGGTACCCCTCGGCCGTGGCCCTGGCCTTCAACGTGCCCGGATCGACGGGGCGCTGTGCGCCCAGAGCGGCGCTGGGGATCACGGCGTTGTTGAGCTGCACCTCCACCTCATTGGCGTTGGCGCCCTCGACGTTCACCGATACCCACGCCAGCCGCGGCTCGACGGCTTTGACCTCTTGCTTGGCCTCGGTGAGGGCGCGTCTGAAAGCCTCCGGTGCATCCGGCTCGACGCCCTCACGGATGACCTTGCGATAGATCTCGTAGGCTTCGACCAACCGCCCCTGGCCCACGCGGGCGCGCGCCAGGCGCACCAGGAAGGTCGGCGCCGACAGCAGATCGTTGGCGCGCTGGAAGCGGTCCGCGGCGGTGTCGTAATCGCCCTTCTTCAGGGCGATCTGCCCCTCCGTGGCGAGCCGCCGTGCGGTGGCGCGGTCGGCCGCGGAGGGCACGGCCTGCGCCGCAGCCAGACCGGGGGCGAGGCTGGCCAGGACGAGCAAAGCAGAAGCAAAGAAGTATTTCATGGGGCTGCCTGCAAGGTTGCTACCGGATCGAGGGCGCTGGCTTTTCAGATACCGAAGTCGAAGTCTCCGTTGGCGGGCCGCGGAGGCGCACCCGGCTCGGTGCCAGGCTTTTTGGGAGCCGCCCGAGGCGCCACGGGGAGAGCAGACATGGGGGGAGTAGACATGGGGGGAATAGAAGTGGCGGACTCGGCACCGGCTCCCGCCTCGCGCGCAGCAGGCACAGGGGCTGCGGCGTGACTGGCCCCCGACGCTGCCGGGTGGAACGCCGGAGACGCCGGCGCCGCGGGAGTTGACGGAGAAAGGCCCGGCTTGGGTTTCAGGTCCGTGTGCGGGCGAACTGCTGCCTCGGCCGGCTTGGGGGGCGGCGGAGGGATCACCAGACCTGGCGCGAGCTCTTCCCCTTGCAGGCGAGGGCTCTGCGGCGCTTCGGACGCGGCCTCTGGTGCGTTGGCGCTGGACGGCGGGGCAGCGGCCTCGGGGCTCGCCCGGCGTTGCGGCTCCGCCATGCTGGGGGTGGCGGGAGTTGCGGGAACGTTCTGTACCGGCGGCTCCAACGAGCGCGTGGCCTGCCCGAGCACGCCGGTCCCAGCGACGGGGGAACGGCCTGCCGCGAAGATGACGACGGCCGCCGCCGCGCACACGACCAGGCCGGCAATCAGGTGAGGCCGGTGATCGCGATCGGTGAGGACCACGCGCAGCGTGTGCCCGGTGCGTTCACGCCAGCTCGACGGGATCGTATCGCGCCCGGGCACGTCGCCGGACATGGGATCGAGCTCCCAGGGCATGGCACGCGCGGAGGCGCGCGGACGAGGGAAGGGCACCGTGGGGCTGCCCGGGCGGCGCAAGGCGGCGATCGAGGGCGGAAGCTCCGCGTCGTCTTCGGACGAGACGTCGATGCTCTTGCACGGGGCGCCGGCGATCACCATCGACGCCGTCTTCTGGGCCTCGGCAACCGGTGGCGTGGCTTTCGCGGCAGGCGCGCTCGACGCCGCTCTGGCCGCCGGCTTCGCCGGGGGAACGATGCCGACCAGCGTCTTGCGACTGCCGAGCCCCATGGGCTGCGTGGGCACGGAAGTGAACTTCTCGGGCTCTGGCTCGGCACCCGCATCTGCGCTGAGGGCCGCCACGCGGATCTTCGATGTCGCGCCCGATGCTGCTGCTTCCAGGGCGCGCATCATCGTGAGCGCTGCCGGACCGATCCCCGCCACGGTGGTGGAGGTGACGTTACCACCGGGGGTGCGTGCCGCCTCCGGCGCTGCGCTGCCGGTTGCTGCTGCGGGGCCCGCCGGCTTGGCCTCAGCTGCGCTCGACTTGCCCGTAGCGCTGGAGGCCTCGCCGCGAGTCAGGCTCGGAGAGGTCCTGTCTGAGGCGGCTTTGCCGACGCTGTCAGCAGCCGCCTTGCCCGGCACGGGTTGCGCGGACGGAGCCTTGGCCGCGCCAGCCTTGCTGGCAACTGCCTTGCTGGTAACCAGGGTGCCTGTCGGGGCGACGCCGGGCGCAGCGTCGGGTGCCGCGCTCCGCGCGGGCGGCGCTTTGGCGCCGGGCGCGTCCTGGGTGCCGCTCGGTTGGGTCTCGGCTTTCGCGACCACCGTCGCCACCAGCGGTGTCGCGTCCCGGGACTTGCCGACCCCGAGGGACGTGATGCTGCCGGGCGAGGCCTGAGCTACGGCGCCGGCTCCACCAGCAGTGCCGAGCAGCACGGCGTGGGCCGCTGCGCCATTCGTCGTGGCGGAGGAAGCGGAGCCAGTCGAGCGGTCCGGGCCGCGACCGCCGGTGGGACTGGTCGCGACCGGGCTGC